>NZ_JBVJMD010000030.1:0-99967 GCF_055584385.1 Streptomyces sp. NPDC104096 | reverse complement strand
GGCCGCGAACGGGGCTATCTTCGCCTCGGCCAGCGAACGGATCGCGTCACGGAGCATGTCGTGCTCCTCGGACGGGCGGTACAGGTCGAAGTCAGCCGATCCGGCCAAGGTCTCTCACGCTCCAAGGAAACTGCGCTAACTACCGTTAAGTAACTCAAATTTTAGGGGCCCGCCCACCGGGCGGATACGTGAGCTTGGCGACAGGAGGGAATCTGCCCGTTGAAGAGGCGCGGGACGCCCCGACTATGCTCGGGCGGCACCGCCCAGCGCGTATCCGACGCCGTACACCCCAGGAGCACTGCATGGCCGCCCTCAGGATCACCGTGATCGGCACCGGTTATCTCGGCGCCACGCACGCCGCGGCCATGGCCGAGCTCGGCTTCGAGGTGCTCGCGCTCGACGTGGTGCGCGAGAAGATCGAGATGCTGGAGCGGGGCGAGACCCCGATGTACGAGCCGGGGCTCGAGGAACTGCTGCGCCGGCACGTCGCGGGGTTCGAGGGCACCACCGGCCGCCTGCGCTTCACCCAGGACTGGGCCGAGGTCGGGGCGTTCGGCGACGTCCACTTCGTGTGTGTGAACACGCCGCAGAAGCACGGCGAGTACGCCTGCGACATGTCGTACGTCGAGTCTGCCCTCTCCTCCCTCGCGCCACACCTGACCAGGCCCGCCCTCGTGGTCGGCAAGTCCACCGTGCCCGTCGGCTCCGCCGACCGGCTGGCCCGCATGGTCGCCGGACTCGCACCGGCCGGCGCGGACGCCGAGCTGGCCTGGAACCCGGAGTTCCTGCGCGAGGGCTTCGCCGTCCAGGACACCCTGCACCCCGACCGGATCGTGGTGGGCGTGCGCAGCGAGCGGGCGGAGAAGCTGCTGCGTCAGGTGTACGCCACCCCCGTCGGGGAGGGCTCGCCGTTCGTCGTCACCGACTTCCCCACCGCCGAGCTCGTGAAGACCTCCGCGAACTCCTTCCTCGCCACCAAGATCTCCTTCATCAACGCGATGGCGGAGATGTGCGAGGCAGCGGGCGGCGACGTGGTCAAGCTGGCGGAGGCGATCGGGCACGACGACCGGATCGGCAAGAAGTTCCTGCGGGCCGGGATCGGCTTCGGCGGCGGGTGCCTGCCCAAGGACATCCGGGCCTTCATGGCGCGGGCCGGCGAGCTCGGCGCCGACCAGGCGCTGACCTTCCTGCGCGAGATCGACTCCATCAACATGCGCCAGCGCGGGCAGATGGTGGAGCTGGCCCGCGAGGCGCTGGGCGGCGGTTCCTTCCTGGGCAGGCGGGTCGCCGTGCTCGGCGCCACCTTCAAGCCCGACTCCGACGACGTCCGGGACTCGCCCGCGCTGAACGTCGCCGGTCAGATACACCTCCAGGGCGGCCAGGTGACCGTCTACGACCCCAAGGGCATGGACAACGCCCGGCGGGTCTTCCCCACGCTCGGCTACGCCGACTCGGCGCTGGAGGCCGTGCGGGGCGCCGATGTCGTCCTGCACCTGACCGAGTGGCGGGAGTTCCGCGAGCTGGACCCGGCGCGGCTCGGCGAGGTCGCGAAGGCCCGGCTGATCCTCGACGGGCGCAACGCCCTCGACCCCGAGCTGTGGCGGAAGGCCGGCTGGACCTACCGGGCGATGGGGCGTCCGACCGCCTGACCGGGACGGAACACGAGGCGACGCCGGTTCGGCCGAGGCTCAGTCGGCCGAACCGGCGTACCGCTGCATTCTGCCGCACCCGGACCGCACGTGACGTAAGAACTTCCTGTGCGTCGCCGCCCGGGGCCGCACACGACGCCCCGGGCCGGCCCTCACCGGTCCTTGGCCCGGTACCGGCGCATCTTCGCGCGGGCCCCGCACACCGACATCGAGCACCAGCGGGCCCGGCCGGCCGGGCTGCGGTCGTAGTACGCCCAGTGACAGGTCACGTCCTCGCAGGCCTTCAGCCGGGTCCAGGTGCCCGCGACCAGGGAGTCCGCCACGGCTGCCGCGATCCGGGACCGCAGGGACGCCCCTGCGCCGGGTATCAGCCGCGCGGAGCCGTCCCGGGCGTCGACCGCCACGTACAGCGGCGCCGCCGCCAGCAGGGCCCCCAGGCCGGTCACCTCGCGGTGCGGCGGACGGCCCGCGTGGGCGAGCAGCGCGACACGCAGGGACTCACGCAGGTCGCGGGCGTCCGCCAGGTCGTCCGGGGCGAGTCCGAAGCGCGCCCTGCCGTCGGGCGTGTCGAGCGCGTCGGCGCCGGTCCCGAGGTCCAGCGTGTTCACCAGGGACTCGATCAGCGCCAGGCCGCCCGGTGCGGGCGATCTCTCACTCATGGCGGCGCGCCACCTCCGGCTCCCGGTATTTCCCTTGTGACGTTACCTCCGGTGCGGCAGCATGAGGTGCCGGTTACCGGTTACCCGTCTCTACAGGTAACGCCGATCGAGGAGGAAGTCATGGCTCTCGCCAAGCTGGACACCGTCGTCCTGGACTGTCCCGACCCCCGCGCCCTGGCCGGTTTCTACGCCGCGCTGCTCGGCGGCACCCCGGAGGAGCAGGAGGGCTGGATCGACCTGAGGATCGACGGCGCCCAGGCCCTGGCGTTCCAGGCCGCTCCCGGCCACGTACCGCCGAAGTGGCCCTCGCCCGACGGGTCGCAGCAGTTCCACCTGGACCTGACCGTCGACGACCTGGACACGGCCGAGCAGGAGGTCCTGAGGCTCGGCGCCCGCACCCTGGACGCCGACGACCGCTCGCGCAGCTTCCGGGTGTACGCGGACCCGGCGGGACACCCGTTCTGCCTCTGCCGGGCCTAGTACCGGTACGGGATCCGGCAGGAATGCGGGAGCGGGGCGGCCGTGTCGGCCGCCCCGCTCCGTTCCGTCAGCTGCCGGACGACCCGTCCGGTCAGCCGTCCAGCGACTCGATCGTCGCGTTGGACGGCGCGCGGGTGGCCCGCAGATCGCGGGCCACGTCCTCCGCCGCACCCAGTACCCGCACCGAGTTCTGCCAGGTCAGCTTGGCCAGGTCGGACCTGGACCAGCCGCGGTCGAGCAGTTCGGCGATCAGGTTGGGGTAGCCGGAGACGTCGTTCAGCCCGTCGGGGGTGAACGCCGTGCCGTCGTAGTCGCCGCCGATGCCGAGGTGGTCGATCCCGGCGACCTCGCGCATGTGGTCGAGGTGGTCGGCGACCGTCGCGACCGTGGCGACCGGCCGCGGGTTGTCCTCCTCGAAGGCCCGGTGCACCCGCATGGCCTCGGCCGTGGTGTCGAGGTGGTGGAAGCCGTGCGCACGCATGTTCGCGTCGGCGGCGACCGTCCAGTCCACCGCCGCCTGGAGCACGAACTTCGGCACGAACGTCACCATCGCGACGCCGCCGTTGGCGGGCAGCCGCTCCAGCACGTCGTCCGGGATGTTGCGCGGGTGGTCGCAGACGGCCCGGGACGAGGAGTGCGAGAAGATCACCGGCGCGGTCGAGGTGTCCAGCGCGTCGCGCATGGTCGTCGCCGCCACGTGGGAGAGGTCGACGAGCATGCCCAGGCGGTTCATCTCCCGGACCACCTCGCGGCCGAACGCCGACAGTCCGCCGACCGCCGGCTTGTCGGTCGCCGAGTCCGCCCAGGCCACGTTGTCGTTGTGGGTGAGGGTCAGATAGCGCACGCCGAGGTCGTACAGCCCGCGCAGGGTGCCGAGCGAGTTGGCGATCGAGTGGCCGCCCTCCGCCCCCATGAGGGAGGCGATACGGCCCTCGGCGCGCGCGGCCTCCATGTCGGCCGCCGTCAGCGCCCGGCGCAGGTCCCCGGGGTGGCGGTCGAGCAGCTGGCGTACGCAGTCGATCTGTTCCAGCGTCGAGGGCACCGCGTCGGGCAGGTCCGAGCGGACGTACACCGACCAGTACTGCGCGCCGACCCCGCCCTCGCGCAGGCGGGGGATGTCGGTGTGCAGGTGGGCGCCCTGCGGGGCGGCGATGTCGCGGGCGTCCAGGTCGTAGCGGACCTGCTCGCGCAGGGCCCAGGGCAGGTCGTTGTGACCGTCCACGACCGGGAACTCGGCGAGCAGCGCGCGGGCTTCTTCGAGGGACGTCGTCATCCGCGCGCTCACTTCCGGAAGCCGAAGCCGCCGGCCGAGCCCTCGACCTTGGCGCGCAGTCGCTTGCCCTTCTCGGTGGCCTGGTCGTTCAGCTCCTGCTGGAACTCGCGCATCCGGGTGAGGAGGTCCTCGTCGTGGGTGGCGAGGATCCGGGCCGCGAGCAGACCGGCGTTGCGGGCGCCGGCGACGGAGACGGTCGCGACCGGCACACCGGCCGGCATCTGCACGATCGACAGCAGCGAGTCCATGCCGTCGAGGTACTTCAGCGGCACGGGGACGCCGATGACCGGCAGCGGGGTGACCGAGGCCAGCATCCCGGGCAGGTGGGCGGCGCCGCCGGCGCCCGCGATGATCACCTTGAGACCCCGGTCGGCGGCCTGCTCGCCGTACGCCACCATCTCGCGCGGCATCCGGTGCGCGGAGACGACGTCGACCTCGTAGCCGATCTCGAACTCGTCGAGGGCCTGGGCGGCGGCCTCCATGACGGGCCAGTCGGAGTCCGACCCCATGACGATGCCTACGACAGGGCTCATTCGGTGATCGTGCCTCTCAGGTAGCCGGCTGCGTGACGGGCGCGCTCCAGCACGTCGTCGAGGTCGTCGCCGTAGGTGTTGACGTGACCGACCTTGCGGCCCTGCTTCACGTCCTTGCCGTACATGTGGATCTTCAGCCGGGGGTCGCGGGCCATGCAGTGCAGGTACGCCGCGTACATGTCCGGGTAGTCGCCGCCCAGGACGTTGACCATGACCGTCCACGGCGCGCGCGGACGCGGGTCGCCGAGGGGCAGGTCGAGCACGGCCCGGACGTGGTTGGCGAACTGGGACGTGATCGCGCCGTCCTGCGTCCAGTGGCCCGAGTTGTGCGGGCGCATGGCGAGTTCGTTGACGAGTATCCGGCCGTCCCTGGTCTGGAACAGCTCGACGGCGAGGTGGCCGACGACGCCGAGTTCCTTGGCGATGCGCAGCGCCATCTCCTCGGCCTTCAGGCCCACGGCCGGGTCGAGGTCGGGGGCGGGGGCGATGACCGTGTCGCAGACCCCGTTCACCTGGCGGGACTCCACCACGGGGTAGGCGACGGCCTGGCCGTGCGGGGAGCGCACGACGTTCGCCGCCAGCTCCCGGACGAAGTCGACCTTCTCCTCCGCGAGGACCGGGACACCGGCCCGGAAGGGTTCGGCGGCCTCCTCCACGGAGTCCACGACCCACACGCCCTTGCCGTCGTACCCGCCGCGGACGGTCTTGAGGACGACGGGGAATCCCTCGCCCTCGGCCGCGAAGGCGGCCACGTCCTGCGGATCGGAGACGATGCGGTGCCGCGGGCACGGCACGCCGATCGCGTCGAGTCTGGCCCTCATCACGCCCTTGTCCTGGGCGTGCACGAGCGCGTCGGGGCCCGGACGGACGGGGATGCCGTCCGCCTCCAGGGCCCTGAGGTGCTCGGTGGGCACATGTTCGTGATCGAAGGTGATCACATCGCACCCGCGGGCGAACGCGCGCAGCGTGTCCAGGTCGCGATAGTCGCCGATGACGACGTCGCTCACGACCTGTGCCGCGGAATCCTGAGGGGTGTCACTGAGGAGCTTGAACCTGATGCCGAGCGGAATGCCTGCCTCGTGTGTCATACGAGCGAGCTGGCCACCGCCGACCATGCCGACTACCGGGAACGTCACGCCCCTAGGGTATCGGCCACGCCCGGACGGCCGGTTCCATCCCTCTTACCGACGCCTTTCCCGTCTCATACCGGGCGTTTTCCGGGTTCTTTCCAAGCTGTTCCCGGCCTGTGGGCCCGTCCACAGGAAAGCCCGCAGGGGGCCGGTTAGCATGGCTGGGTTGACGTAAACCGACCCGGACGGGGGCACGCACAGCCATGGAACACGGTTCCTCGGGGCTGCGACGACTCGTGCGCGAGGTCGCGAAGTTCGGCGCCGTCGGCGGCGCCGGGCTTCTGGTCAATCTGGGTGTGTTCAACCTGGTGCGCCATACGACGGAGCTGCCCGTCGTGCGGGCCAGTGTCATCGCCACGATCGTCGCCATCATCTTCAACTACCTGGGCTTCCGCTACTTCACCTACCGGGACCGCGACCGCACCGGCCGCACCCGGGAGCTGACCCTGTTCCTGCTGTTCAGCGCGGTCGGTCTCGTGATCGAGAACGGCGTGCTGTACGCGGCGACGTACGGGTTCGGCTGGGACAGCCCGCTCCAGAGCAACGTCTTCAAGTTCATCGGCATCGGCGTCGCCACGCTGTTCCGGTTCTGGTCGTACCGCTCGTGGGTGTTCCGGACGCTGCCCGCGCGGGAGGCCGTCGCGGACGCGGAGTCGCTGCTGAAGGCGGAGTCGAAGAAGACGCGGACCCAGCGGGTGAGCTGACCCGGCCGACGCCTCGCACCCCCGCCGGACACGCCCTAGCGGACCGTCGGCTCGTCGTCCTCCGTCACGCGCGTGCGCTTCAGCGGCGTACGCGACAGGAACAGGCCGAAGACCGGCGGCTGCGCCTGGAGCATCTCCAGCCGGCCGCCGTCCGCCTCCGCGAGGTCACGGGCGACGGCGAGACCGATGCCCGTCGAGTTGCGGCCGCTGATCGTCCGCTCGAAGATCCGCGCCCCCAGATCGGCCGGGACGCCGGGTCCCTCGTCCGTCACCTCGATGACCGCCTGGTTGCCGGTGACCCGGGTGCGCAGGGCGACCGTGCCCCCGCCGTGCATGAGCGAGTTCTCGATCAGCGCCGCCAGCACCTGGGCCACCGCGCCGGGCGTGCCCACGGCCCGCAGATGGCGCTTGCCGGAGCTGACGATGGCGCGGCCCGCGCTGCGGTACGCCGGACGCCACTCCGCGAGCTGCTGCTGGATGACCTGGTCGAGGTCGAAGGAGACCGCCGAGCCGGTACGGGGGTCCCGGGCGTTGGTCAGCAGCCGCTCCACCACGTCCGTCAGGCGCTCCACCTGCGTCAGCGCGATGGTCGCCTCCTCCTTCACGATGTCCGGGTCGTCGGTGAGGGTGATCTCCTCCAGCCGCATGGACAGCGCGGTCAGCGGCGTACGGAGCTGGTGGGAGGCGTCGGCCGCCAGGCGCCGCTCGGCGGTCAGCATCCGGCCGATGCGCTCGGCGGAGGCGTCGAGGACGTCCGCGACCCGGTCCAGCTCGGGGACGCCGTACCGCTTGTGCCGGGGGCGCGGGTCGCCCGAGCCGAGCCGCTCGGCGGTCTCCGCGAGGTCGGTGAGCGGTGAGGCGAGGCGGTTGGCCTGGCGGACCGCGAGCAGGACCGCGGCCACCACGGCCAGCAGCGCCACCGCCCCGATGATCAGCAGGGTGCGGCCGACCTCCCGGGTCACGGACGAGCGCGGCTCCTCGACCGTGACCGTCTCGCCCTCCTCGCCCTTGGCGGTGGAGCGGATCACCTCACCGGTCGGCCTGGTGCCGATCTCGATCGGCCGCTGGCCGGGCATCACGATGCGGGCGTAGCGCTCCTGGGCGACCTGACCGCGCAGTATCCCCGCGGTGACGGTCTCCTCGCCGAGCAGCCGGCTGTCCACGATGCTGGCCAGCCGCAGGGCCTCGGAGTCCACCCGTTCCTGGGCGCTGTTGCTGATCGTCCGGGTCTCGACGATCACCAGGGACACGCCGAAGACGGCGATGACGACGAGCACCACGGCGAGCGTGGACTGGATCAGTCGGCGGCGCATGACCTCTTACCTAGGACCTGGACGCGTCACCTGGCGGACGCGGCCTCAGCTCTTCTCGAAGCGGAAGCCCACGCCTCGTACCGTCGCGATGTAACGGGGGTTGGCGGCGTCGTCGCCCAGCTTCTTGCGCAGCCAGGAGATGTGCATGTCGAGGGTCTTGGTCGACGACCACCAGGTGGTGTCCCAGACCTCGCGCATCAGCTGGTCGCGGGTCACGACCCGGCCCGCGTCCCGGACCAGCACCCGCAGCAGGTCGAACTCCTTGGCGGTGAGCTGGAGTTCCTCGTCGCCCATCCACGCGCGGTGCGACTCGACGTCGATGCGCACGCCGTGGGTGGCGGGCGGCTGCTGCGGCTCGGCGGCGCCGCGCCGCAGCAGGGCGCGGACGCGGGCGAGCAGTTCGGCGAGCCGGAAGGGCTTGGTGACGTAGTCGTCGGCGCCCGCGTCGAGACCGACGACGGTGTCCACCTCGTCGGCGCGCGCGGTCAGGATGAGGATGGGCACGGCGTGGCCCTCGGCGCGCAGCCGGCGGGCCACTTCCAGGCCGTCCATGCCGGGCAGGCCCAGGTCCAGCACGACCAGGTCGACGCCGCCCTGCATTCCTGCGTCGAGCGCGGTGGGGCCGTCCTCACGCACCTCGACCTCGTACCCTTCCCGGCGCAGTGCGCGGGCCAGCGGCTCCGAGATGGACGCGTCGTCCTCGGCGAGCAGTACACGGGTCATGAGGTGATGGTAGTCCGCCCCGGACCGGCGCCGAGGTGTGATCGCCCTTGCGGTTTCTTACCGAGGGACATGCCGGACATGGTCAGGGATCGACCGCCACGCGAACTTCCCCGGACGCGCCCGCGATCTTGTTACGGATCCTGGAACAGAAGATGTCATCCTTGGATCGGCCCGTCGGCCTTCGAATGAACGTGAATGGTTCCAAGATCGCCTGTGATCCCGGTCTCAAGTCCTTCCATATCAGGCACTGTACTGACGTATGGTGAATCAACGCCTCTAGCACTGCGGGGACCTTTGGCGAGCGGTTCGAACGCTGAGGGTCCCTTTCATGTGCGGGCTGGCCTCGCCAGCCTCCAGAAGGAATGACCTGTGGCCGGGCCTCTCAGCGCATCGACGCGCGTAGAGGCGTGGATCCCGGTGGTCGCCGTCCACCGCTCCGTGATCCGGAGCGGAACCCCCTGTGGGCGTGGGGCGGACATGACAGGACCGCCGGTGCCGGCCGCCCCCCACCGGGCGCCGCGACGCTCCAGCAGCGCGCGCGTCCCGAGCAGCAAGGAACGACCAATGGCGTCCAGCCTGACGAAGGATTCGGTCCGTCCGGGCACCCCCGGCTCCGCGAAGACCTTCTTCGGCCACCCCCGCGGACTGGCCACTCTCTTCATGACCGAGATGTGGGAGCGTTTCTCCTACTACGGCATGAAGGCCCTGCTCCCGCTGTACCTGGTGGCACCGGGGGGCCTGCACATGAGCGCGGCCACCGCCACGGCCATCTACTCGGTGTACCTGTCCCTCGTGTACCTGCTCGCCCTCCCCGGCGGCTGGTTCGCGGACCGGGTCCTCGGCCCCCGCAAGACCGTCGCCGTCGCCGGCCTGGTCATCATGCTGGGACACCTCACCCTGGCCCTGCCCTCGTCCGGCACCTTCTTCGCGGGCCTCGGCCTGGTCGCGATCGGTTCCGGTCTGCTGAAGTCCAACATCTCCACGATGGTCGGCCACCTGTACAAGGGTGCGGACGACCCCCGTCGTGACGGTGGCTTCACGCTCTTCTACATCGGCATCAACCTCGGCGCGTTCGCCGCGCCGCTGGTCATCGGCACCGTCGGCGAGAACGTCAACTGGCACCTGGGCTTCGCGCTCGCCGCGCTCGGCATGGCGCTGGGTCTCGCCCAGTACCTGCTCGGCAGCCGTCACCTCGACGCCCGGTCGAGCGTCGTCCCCACCCCGCTGTCCCCCGCGGAGAAGGCGGCCACGCTGCGCAAGTCGGCCCTGTGGGCGGTCGTCGCGGCCGTCTTCTACACGGTCGTCGTCGTCTCCGGGCACTACACGCTGAACTGGCTGCTGGTCCCGATCACCATCGCCGGTCTGCTCATCCCGGTCCTGGTCATCGCCCGGATCAAGCGGGACAAGGACCTCGACCGCACCGAGCAGTCGAAGATGTCCGCGTACATCTGGTTCTTCGTCGCCGCGGCCGTGTTCTGGATGATCTACGACCAGGGCGGCTCCACGGTGTCGCTGTTCGCCGACTCCTCGGCGAAGAACACCATCTTCGGCTGGGACTTCCCGGTCTCCTGGTACCAGTCGGTCAACCCGGTCATGATCATGGCGCTGGCCCCGGTCTTCGCCTGGGCGTGGCTGGCGCTCGCCCGGCGCGGCAAGGAGCCGAGCACCGCGGTGAAGTTCGCCATGGGCCTGATCCTCGTCGGCGCGTCGTTCTTCCTGTTCCTCGCCCCGCTGGCGATCGCCGACGGCGGTCACAAGGCGGCCGCGATGTGGCTGGTGGCGATCTACTTCGTGCAGACCGTCGGTGAGCTGACCCTCTCCCCGGTGGGCCTCTCGGTCACCACGAAGATGGCGCCCGCGAAGTACGCCTCCCAGATGATGGGCGTCTGGTTCCTGGCCGTCACCGCCGGTGACGCCACGACCGGTCTGCTCTCCATCGCCGGCGTCGACCTCAACAAGACGGGCATCGTGACCTTCCAGGCCGTGCTCGCCGTGGCCGCCGGTGTCGCGGTGTGGATGTACCGCAAGAAGGTCAAGGAGCTCATGGGCGACGTCCACTGACGTCCCTCCCCTGCGGCCGACGCCCACCGGCGTCCGGCCGGGGCTGATCCGTACGAGGGCCGCCGCACCCCACCGGGGTGCGGCGGCCCTCGCGCGTGCCGGGGCGGACCCGCCGCGCTACCGCGTCCGTCGGCGCGGCATGAACGTGAACACCGCGCCGCCCAGCAGGATCGCCGTCCCGGCGACCAGGCCGAGGGCCTTCAGGGCGCCGTGGTCGCCCGCGCCCGTCTCCGCGAGGCCGCCGGTGGAGGTGCTGCCGGAGGAGGTGCTGCCGGAGCCGGTGGACCCGGAGGCGCCGCTCGCCTGCTCGGTGGTGTCCAGGGTCAGGGAGACCTCGGACGACGTCGGCGTGCAGGTCGTGGTCGTACCCAGGGCCTCGATCGTCAGGACGCCCGGGGACAGCGTCGACTCACCGCTCGCGCCCGGCTTGTAGGTGCCGGTCAGGTCGGGGATCTCGATCGGGTCGCCGGACTTGATCACGTCCGCGTTGAGCGGGCCCTCCACGTGCACCGTGCCGTGGTCGGCGCCGCCGAGCACGACCTCCATCGACGGCTTGACCGAGCCCGCCGGGATGTCCGCGGGGCTGTCCATCACCGACTGTCCGAACTTCACCGTGAGCGCGAAGTTCCCGCCGTCCTTCCTGGCGTCGATCTGCACGGCCGAGGTGGCGTTCTTGTCGCCGATGGGCGTCCTGCACGCGTACGGGACCTGCACCTGCTTGCCGGTGAACTCGGTCTGCCCGGTGCCGTCGCTCGCCGAGGCGGACGCGGAGGCCGAGGCGGACCCGGTCGGGGACGCCGTGACCGTCGGGGACCCCGAGGGCGACCCGGTCGCGCTGGACGAGGGGCTCGACGTGCCCCCGCTCCCCGCCGACACCTCGATGGTCGCCGCCTGCTGCACCGTCGACGTCGGTGTGCACCTGGTGTCCGTCGACATGGCGTTGACGGTGTAGGCGCCCGGGGTCAGCGTCACCGTCCCGGCCGTCGTGAGCTTCAGGGTGCCCTTCATGTCGGACAGCACCATGGCGGCGCCCTTGGGGATCGCCGGGTTCTCGCGCGGCCCCTGCATCGCGATGTCGGCGCTCTGCGCGCCGGCCGCCTCGAGGGTGCCGGACGGCTGCACGGAGTTCGCGGGCAGGTCGATGATGTCGGGGTTCCTCGACGCGGCCTGGACGAACTTCCACACCACGTCGACCGTGTCGCCCACCTTCGCGGTGGCCGGCGCGGTGATCTCGACCTTGGTGGTGCCGTCCACGGGGTCGAGGCCGGCGGGCGGCACGCAGTGCGTCGCGAACGACACCTCGGCGGCCTGGGCGGGCGTCGCCGCCACACCCAGCAGGAGTCCCGCCCCGCCCAGCATCAACGCGGCCCCCGCCGCCCCGGCTCTGCGTACGCCGCCGGGGCGGCCCACCGGTGTGACTCTCCTTCGCATGCTCACGTGGGTCCCTTCGTGACGGGAGTCGTAGGACTCGCCGGGTTGTCGTCGTGCGGTGCGGAGAGCCGACCGGCCGCCGGGCCCGGAGCGGAGTCCGGGACGAACCACGGCAGGGTCGAGGTCGGGGCGGGCTCGGCGGCCGTCGTGGCGCTCGCGTACGACCCGTCCCGCGCGTCCGGTGCGTCCGGCACGTCCGGCGCGTCCGTGCGGTCGCCGCGGCGCAGCCCCGCCAGCCACGGGAGACGGGCCGCCCGGCCGGGGGACCGGCCGCCGTGCGCCCGTCGCGGCCGTCGTGCCCGGTGCGGCCGTCGTGCCCGGTGCGGCCGGACGCGGTCCACCACCGCCATCCCGATCCGGAACACCGCCACCGGTACGACCACGCAGAGCAGGATCCAGAACAGGGTCACGCCCCAGGGGCGGCCGACGCCCCACGGCTGCTCGCCGAGCACCCGCCCGTCGTACGCGAGGGAGACGGTGTAGTCGCCGTGCGCGCCGGCGGAGAGCTCGACCGGCAGCCTGATCCGTGCCTTCCCGCCGGGCGCGAGGGTGCCCCGCCACTGCTGCTCGTCCCACTGCGGGGCGAACACACCGTGGGAGACGCCGACCCGGAAGACCGGGTCCGTCACGGCGTCGGAGCCGACGTTGCCGACGGTGAGGACCAGCGTGCGGGAGGGCGGGGCGCCGAACCAGGTCAGCACGCCGCTCGATCCGTCGAGCCGGATGTCGGTGAGGACGGACAGCCGTCCGCCGCCGGTCGGCGCGGGCAGCGGCCGCACCGGATGCCCGGCCACCCGCAGGACCGCGTCGGCCTGCGCCTTCGCGCCGGTCACGGTGGCCACATGCACCACGCACGGGCACGGCACCGGCGGTTCGGTCACCGGCAGCACGCGGCTGAAGCGGCCGTCGGCGTCGGTGGTGACGGCCCGTCCGTCGGCGTTCGCGCAGGAGTTGGTGCCGCCGAGCACGCCCCGCGAGGGCGCCGACCGCCCGCACACCAGCAGCATCAGCAGGGCGTGCGACCGCCAGCCGCTGCCGCTGACGGTGATCGAACCGCCGGTTCCGGCCTGCGCCTGCGACAGTTGGACGGTGGGCCCGGCGGCCGCCGCCGGTGCCGTGGGGGTCAGCAGGAGCAGTGCCGCGAACGCCACCACCAGTACCCCGATCCGCTGTCCGCCGCTCATCGCAGCCCTCCCGTCGACTCGACCCGCGCACCCGGCCGCCGCACCCCGGGGCGCGCCGTACGGGCCCCGCGCCGCCGTACGACGAGAAGTCCGGCGGCGGCCGCCCCCGCCACGCCCGCCGTCCCGCCGACCGCGCCCCAGGGCACGAACCGCGCCGACCCGCTCGCCGTGTCCCGGGCGCCGCCCGCCGCCGTCGCGGTCAGCGTCACGTCCACCGCGTCGAGGACGGGCCGGCCGGGCCAGGGTTCGCTGAGCTTCAGCCGTCGCCCCGGAGGCAGTTCGACGGGCAGGGCGCGCGGGGCGCGGTCCAGGAGCCGGCGGCCGAACACGCCGTCCGCGCGCACCGCCAGCCGCGGGGCGAGCACCGTGGTGCCACGGTTGACCAGTTCGTAGGTGATGCGGTCGGCGCGCACGGTGACGTGTTCGACGGTCAGCGCGGACAACTCGGGCCCGCCGACCCGCAGTCGCAGCGGCACCGTCGCCGTACGGCCGTCGCCGCCGCGCGCCACGATCGTGCCGGAGCGGTCGCCGGGGGCCGCGTCCGCCGGGACGGTCACCGTGAAGGGGACGTCGGCCCGGGTGCGGGCGGGGACGCGCACCTCGGCACCGGCGAAGGTCACCGGCACACCGGTCCCGCGCAGCCGTACGGTGACCGGGCGCTGTCCGCGGTTGGTCAGGGACACCGTGTCCTGCTGGACGGCGCCGGGCGCGCCCTCCACGTAGAAGGCGGGGCGGCCGCCGCCCGCGGGCGCGGCCGACCAGCCGCCGTCGGCGGGCGCGGCACCCAGCAGCAGCAGGACGGACAGGGGCAGGACACGGGCGGCGTACGACATCGGCGGCTCCATCGGGCAGGGGCGTCGCGACGGACGGTCAGTGGCGTTGCCGTGCCGTCCGGTCACGGCGTGTCAGCCACAGCACGCCCGCCGCGCCGGCCAGGAACACCGTGCCGCCGAGCGTGCCGAGGGCGACGGCCGAGTCCGCGGGCCCGGTCTGCGGAAGGGCCGTACCGGAACCGCTGTCGCTGTGTGTGCCCCCGCTCGTGCTCCCGGTCGAGCCGCCGCTCGTGCCGCCGCCCGCCGGGGTCACGTCGAGGGAGAGCGAGGGCCCGGGGTTGCCGGAGGGCGTGCACGTGGTGGTCGTGCCGAGCGCCTTGATGGTGAGCACGCCCGCCGTGAAGGTGACCTTGCCGGTCTTCTTCGGGGTGTACGTCCCGCTCAAGTCATTGATCTTTATCGGTGTGTTGGCCGGGATCGCGGCCTGGTTGGCGGCGCCCGTGACGGTGAGGGTGCCGCTGTCGGCGCCGCCCAGCCTGACGGTGGCGCTCGGGTTCATCGCGCCCTTGCCCAGTTCGACCGGGCTGGACGAGACGCCCTTCTGCCAGGACATGGTGATCCGGTAGCCGCTGCCGCTCTTGACGCCCTTGATGTCGATGGGCGAGACGGCGCTCTTGTCGCCGATGGGCGTCTTGCACTGGTAGTTGACGTTCACGACCTCGGCCCGGGCCGCCGGGGCGGTGAGCAGGACCGCCGAGCCGGCCAGGGCCGCGACGGACGCGAACGCGGCGGTTCGTTTCTGGTACGACACGGTCCCCTCGTTTCTGACGGCACATCAGATCGGCCGTCAAGGTACGCCCGGGGCCGCGAGGAGGGAAGACAAGGCGCACACCGGAGTTGCGCCGGTCCGGTGGACGCGGGGCGGGGGTCGCGCGAGCGGCCGGGGAGCCCGGAACGGGAGCCCGGCCCGAGGGTGCGACCTGAAGGTAACCGCGGGTAAGGGTCTGGGGGCGATCAGGGACGCAGGGTCGGCCGGGGCCTGAGGGGCGGTCAGGCCCCGAGGGGGGCGACTCCCCCGGGACCGGGCGCGGCGGAACGGTCCCTCACCGGCTCACGCCGGCGCGCCCAGTTCCGCCCACACGGTCTTGCCGGTCACGCCCGGCGCGCGGACGACCCCCCAGTCCAGACACAGCCGCTGCACGATGAACATGCCGTGCCCCCCGGGCCGGCCGGCGCGGTGCGGGCTGCGGGGAGCCGGCTGGCCGGCGCCGCGGTCGACGACCTCGACCCGGATGACCTTGTTGTCGCAGGAGATCCGGAGCGACTCGGGTCCCTCGGCGTGCAGGCAGGCGTTGGTGACCAGCTCGGACACGACGAGCAGCACGTCCTCGGCGGCCGCCCGGCGGTCCGCGGTGGCGGCCGGCAACCAGCCCCACGCGTACAGCGCCTGGCGCGCGAAGTCGCGGGCGAGCGGCACGACGCCGCTCTGGCCTTCCAGGCTCAGCCGGCGGACCTGACGTCCCGTCGACGACGCGACCGCGTCCTCGCGGGACATGCCGCCACCTGGCACGTCACCCTCGGACGCCCCCGAAGCGCCGATCGGCTCCGGGCCTCGGTCGCCCGGCGAGCAGGGCCGGGTGGTGCTCATCAGCGCTTCACCTCACCGATTCACCAGTTCACGATTCAAGAGTCAGTACGTAGATCGACGGCGATTCCGTCGACGCGGCGCCGACACGGTCAGGATGTCTCCTGCCCGACCGGACGGACCGAACACCCCCCTGTCGGTACGAGCCGAGGTCACCCGAAGCCCCCTCCACGAGCGGACGCACAGGTTCACCCGGGCGGCGGCCGGACCGCACCCGGACGCGAGGGCCGGGAGCGCCGACGGCCGGTCCGCGGACCGGCTCAGGCCGACTCGCCGGAGTCCCCCGCCGCACGGCCACCTCCGGTGTCCTTCGTCACATCGCCGCCGTCGGCGCCGTTCGCGCCGTCGTCGGCCAGAGCCGAATCGACCGAGTCGTGGACGGCGAAGACCGCCTCGGCCCCGGTGATCTCGAACACGCGCGCCACCACGGGCAGCATCCCCGCGAGGTGCACCCCGCCCCCGGCGGCCTCCGCCTTCAGCCGCGCGCCCAGGAGCACGTTCAACCCCGTGGAGTCGCAGAACTCCAGGCGTGAGCAGTCCACGACCAGCTTGCCGAAGCCCTTGGAGAGGCAGTCGTCGAGCGGGTCGCGCAACAGATCGGCGGTGTGGTGATCGAGCTCACCCACCGGTGTCACGACGGCGCTGGAGCCCTCTTCCCGCACCTCCACCAGAAGCCGGCCCGACTGTGCACTGCCGACCGTCCCGCGGTCCATGCCTCTCCCACTCCCGAGCTCGTGACTACTGACAGATGCTCTCGAACACTACGCCTTCTCCACACACCCCGACACCCGAACAACCGCCCACAAACGGACATTTCCCACTGAAACGGACTTGCGGTGAACTCGGTGGAACGGGTAGGGCTAGTAGAGACACGCACCCGACACGGCCGGCTTTGGAGGCGCCGCACACCGCTGTGCAGCACTGGCTTCGGCAGCCATATGCCGAGAACGATGGAGGACATCATGTCACCCCGGCTCGACGCGTCGCATACCCATCGGACGACGCCGACACCCCTTCCGGAACATCTGGATCCCATCGAGCGGAACCACCCCGCGCCCGTCCCGCAGGACGACGCGCTCGCCGGGCTTCCGGAGATCCCGCCGTACGAAGAGGTCGGCCCCGTCGACGCGCGGGCCCTGTCCAAGACGCTGTTCGAGCGACTGGAGTCACTCGAGGAAGGGACGCACGAGTATTCGTACGTCCGTAACACCCTCGTCGAACTCAACCTCGCCCTGGTCAAGTTCGCCGCCTCCCGCTTCCGCTCGCGCAGCGAGCCGATGGAGGACATCGTCCAGGTCGGCACCATCGGCCTGATCAAGGCGATCGACCGCTTCGACCTGGCCCGCGGCGTCGAGTTCCCCACCTTCGCGATGCCGACCGTCATCGGCGAGATCAAGCGCTTCTTCCGCGACACCTCCTGGTCCGTGCGCGTCCCGCGCCGGCTCCAGGAACTCCGGCTCGACCTGGCCAAGGCCGGCGACGAACTGGCCCAGCGGCTCGACCGCGCCCCGACGGTGGCGGAGCTCGCCGAGCACCTCGGCATCGACAAGGACCAGGTCGTGGAGGGCATGGCGGCGTCGAACGCGTACACCGCCGCGTCACTGGACGCGCAGCCCGAGGAGGACGACTCCGAGGGGACGCTCGCCGACCGCATCGGGTACGAGGACCACGGGATCGAGGGCATCGAGTACGTCGAGTCCCTGAAGCCGCTGATCGCCGGACTGCCGCCGCGGGACCGGCACATCCTCTCGCTGCGCTTCGTCGCCAACATGACCCAGTCGCAGATCGGCGAGGAACTCGGCATCTCCCAGATGCACGTGTCGCGCCTGCTGTCACGGACGCTGGTGCGGCTGCGGAAGGGCCTGACGGCCGAGGAGTGACGGCCGCGGTGGACAGCCGCGGCGTGCCGGTCGTCGGGTGACGGCCGGGGAGTGACGGGTGCTCGGTACTGTCCCGACTCCCCGCACCAGCAGCCACTTTGATTACCCGGAGATAACCCTTTACCCAAAGCCTCTCCTCCCTCACCATGGGCATCCCAAACTGGCTGGTACGTCAGGACGGTCGGGCGACCGCCGGGGTGCGAGGAGGGCCGGAGAACATGGCACAAGGCGGCGACGATGTCCACGCGGGGGCGCCCGACGCCCGGCTGACCGAACTGCTGCGCGCCGACACCGCGTCCGCCTATCCGGCGCTCCAGGAACTCCGGGCCCGCCACCAGCCGTCGGTCCTCGCCTACGCCCGTCTGTGCGTGACGGGCGAGGCCGCGGCACGGCAGCTGGCGGCACAGACCTTCACCGCCGCGGCCCGCGAGACGGCCCGCGGCACCGACCCCGACGTCCCGTTGCGGCACCGGCTCCTGCTGCTCACCGGCGGCTCGGCCGCGTCCTGGGCCACCGACGGGCGGGCCGCCGGCCTCGACTCCGGGCTGCTGCTGGTCCTGAACACCGCCCGGCCGGGCGGCCCCGTCCCGCCCATGCTCGCCGCGTTCCGCTCCCTGCCGTCCCGCGCGCAGGGCCTGCTCTGGTACGGCGTCGTGGACCGGGAGCCGGAGAGCCGGACCGCCGGATTCCTCGGGCTCACCGAGTGGGACGTCCGGCACGGCACCCCCCAGGCGCTGCTGGCGCTGGGTCAGGCCTGTCTGCGCGCCCGGCTGGCCGCCTCCGACGACCCGCGCTGCGGCGACTTCCGCCGGCTGATCGAGGAGTCCGCGCGGCCGGACAACCCCCGGCACAGTCCCGACCTGCACGCCCACATGGCGCACTGTCCGTACTGCACGAGCGCGTACGAGGAGCTGTCCGCCCTGCGCGACGACCCGCGCACGGCGCTGGCCGAGGGCCTGCTGCCGTGGGGCGGCACCGCGTACGCCCGGACCGCCGCGGCTGCCGCGACGCGCGCCGTCCCGCGGGTCGACGCGGGCGTCACGGATCCGTCCGCGCCCCGGACCCGGCCGCAGTCCCGCCGCATCGTCGTGGCCTCCGCGGCGCTCAGCGCGGTCCTGGTGCCGCTGCTGCTGTTCCTGAACTCGTCGGACGACTCGCGGGACCGGCAGCAGTCGGCGGGTGCGGCGACCCTCCCCTCCAGCCCCGCGGTGACGGTCACGGCGACGGCCACGTACTCCGCGCCGGCCCCGTCCGCGTCCCCGACGCGCACCTCGCCGTCGCCGAGCCACAGTTCGGCCCGCCCGAGGCCGACCACCCGCAGGCCGACGCCGACCCCGCCCCCCTCGCCCGCCGCGCGGCCGCCGGGCGCGGCCTACGCCCAGGTCGTGAACGTCTCCACGGGCCGCTGTCTGGACGTCGGCGGGGACTTCGACAACGGCACGGACGTCGTCACCGCCCCCTGTTCGGGCGCGGACACCCAGCGCTGGCGGGTCGACGCGGACCGCGGTGTCCTCCAGTCGTACGCCGACCCGGACTTCTGCCTCGACAGCCGCGGCGACGTCGACAACGGCGTCGGGGTCTGGAACTGCGACTCGGTCGACGGCCGCAACGGCCAGAACCTCACCTTCACGGTCGACGACGACGGGGTGATCCGCCCCGCGATCGCGATCGAGACCGGGGTGACCCCGCAGTCCTACGGCGACGGGGTGTCGCTGGAGCCGCTGAGCGGGGGTCCGGCCCAGCGGTGGCGGGCGGGATCCGCCTGAGCGGACTCAGCGCACCCGCGTGCCCCGCCGCCACACCCCGCTGACCAGGGGCACGCCCGGCCGGTAGGCGAGATGGACATGGCTCGGCGCGTCGAGGAGGGTCAGGTCGGCGTACGCGCCGGGGCCGACCCGGCCGACGTCGTCGCGGCGCAGGGCCGCCGCGCCGCCCGCCGTGGCCGACCAGACCGCCTCGTCCGGCGTCATCCCCATGTCCCGTACCGCGAGCGCGATGCAGAAGGGCACGGAGGACGTGAAGGACGATCCCGGGTTGCAGTCCGTCGACAGGGCGACCGTGACGCCCGCGTCCAGGAGGCGGCGGGCGTCGGGCCACTGCGCGCGGGTGGAGAACTCGGCGCCGGGCAGCAGGGTGGCGACGGTACGGCTGTGCGCGAGGGCGTCCACGTCGGCGTCGGTGAGGTGGGTGCAGTGGTCGGCGCTGGCCGCGTCGAGTTCGACCGCGAGCTGCACGCCGGGGCCGTGGGAGAGCTGGTTGGCGTGGACGCGCGGGTGCAGGCCCTTGGCCTTGCCCGCCGTGAGGATCGCGCGGGCCTGGTCGCCGTCGAAGGCGCCCTTCTCGCAGAAGACGTCGATCCAACGGGCGTACGGGGCGCAGGCGTCGAGCATCTCGCCGGTGACCAGGGCGACGTAGGCGGCCGGGTCGTCGGCGAAATCGGGCGGGACGATGTGCGCGCCCAGGTAGGTCACCTCGTCGGTGTGCCGGGCCGCGATGCGCAGCGCACGGGCCTCGTCGGCGACCGTCAGGCCGTAGCCGGACTTCGTCTCGAAGGTCGTGGTGCCCTGGCGCAGGGCCTCGTCGAGGTAGCGGGTGAGGTTGCGTTCGAGGTCCTCGTCGCCGGCCGCCCGGGTCGCCGCGACGGTCGTGCGGATGCCGCCGGCGCTGTAGGCCCGGCCGGACATGCGGGCGTTGAACTCCTCGGTGCGGTCGCCCGCGAAGACCAGGTGGGAGTGGGAGTCGACGAAGCCGGGCAGCATCGTGCGGCCGCCGGCGTCGACCCGGTTGTCGGTGGCGGGTGCTTCGCTCGATTCACCGGTCCACACGACACGGTCGCCCTCGATGACGACGGCCGCGTCCCGGACCAGACCGAGCGGCGAGCCGTCGCCCTGGGAGGGATCGTTGGTGACCAGAGTGGCGATGTCGGTGACGACGGTGCTGACCGTGCTGCTGCTCATGGCGTCCTCGTGGGGGGCGGCGGGGCTGGATGCGGGTCGGGGGGCGGGCGCCTGGCGGCCCGTCAGGCGTGCAGGGCCGCGACGGCGGCCGCCAGTTCGCGCGGCACGTCGGGGACGAGCGTGTGCGCCCCGTCCCGTACGACCTGGCGTCCACCGACGACCGTGTGGCGTACGTCCGCGGCGGTCGCCGCGAATACGGCCGTCTCGGCGCCGAGCCTGGGCACCGGTCCCGCTGTCCTGACCGAGTCGAGCGCGACCGTCGTGAAGTCGGCGAGGGCGCCCGGCCGGAGGACGCCCGCGTCGGTCCAGCCCAGTGCGGTGTGGCCGTCGGCGGAGGCGGCGCGCAGCAGTGCGGCGGCCGTCCAGTGGCCGCGGGTGCGGGTGCGCAGCCGCTCGTTCAGCTCCATCGCGCGCGCCTCTTCGAGCAGGTCGATGACGGCGTGGCTGTCGGAGCCGAGGGAGAGCGGGGAGCCGGCCCGCTGGAGGGCGACCGCGGGGCCGATGCCGTCGGCCAGGTCGCGTTCGGTGGTGGGGCACATGCAGGTGCCGGTGCCCGAGTCGCCGAGCAGCGCGATGTCGGTGTCGGTGAGGTGGGTGTTGTGCACGCCGGTGGTGTGCGGGCCGAGCACGCCGTGGTCGGCGAGCAGCTGCGTCGGGGTGCGGCCGTGGGCGGCCCGGCAGGCGTCGTTCTCGGCGGTCTGCTCGGACAGGTGCACGTGCAGCGGGGCACGCCGCTCCTGGGCCCACCGCGCCACGGTGGCCAGCTGGTCCGCGGGCACGGCCCGGACGGAGTGGATCGCGGCCCCGATCCGTACGTGATCCCGTTCCTTGAGAGCCGAACAGCGTTCGGCCCAGGCGGCCGCGCTGCCGTCGGAGAAGCGCAGCTGGTGGTGGCTGGGCGGCTCGCCGAAGCCGGCCGAGAGGTAGGCGGTGTCGAGGAGGGTGATGCGCACGCCGGCTTCGGCGGCGGCCGCGATCAGGGCCTCCCCCATCGCGTTGGGGTCGGCGTAGGGGGTGCCGCCCGGGGCGTGGTGCACGTAGTGGAACTCGCCGACCGCGGTGATGCCCGCCAGTGCCATCTCGGCGTACACGGCGCGGGCGAGCGCGTGGTAGGTCTCCGGGGTCAGCCGGTCGGCGACGGAGTACATCACCTCGCGCCAGGTCCAGAAGGTGCCGGACCCCACCTGGACGGTGCCGCGCAGGGCGCGGTGGAAGGCGTGGCTGTGGGCGTTGGCGAGGCCGGGGAGGGTGAGGCCGCGCAGGATCTCGGCGCCGGGCGGCGGGGTGGCGACGCCGGTGCGGACGGCCGTGATCCGGCCGTCGGACACCTCCAGGGCCACGCCCGGCTCGACATGGGTGTCGAGCCAGGCGTGCTCCAGCCAGTACGTCCGTGTGTGGGTCTGCGGGTGGTTCCGGTTCACCTGCGGGCCAGCCCTTCCAGTACGTCGGCGAGCGCGCTCACCCCGGCCGTGCAGTCGTCCTCGGCCGCGGACTCGGACGGGGAGTGCGAGACGCCCGTGGGGTTGCGCACGAACAGCATGGCGGTCGGGACGCTGCCGGAGAGGATGCCGGCGTCGTGTCCCGCTCCGGTGCCGAGGACGGGCACCTTCAGATCGGTGTCGGTGCCCAGGATGCGGGCGAGTTCGTCGCGCAGGGCGTGGTCGAACTCGACGACCGGCGTGAACGACTCGCGGACGATGTCCAGGTCGACGCCGTGGCTCTCGGCGTGGGCGCGGGCCGCCTTCTCGATGCCGGCGAGCACGGTGTCGAGGGCCTCCTGCCCGGCGGCCCGCGAGTCGAGCCAGCCGCGCACCAGGGAGGGGATGGCGTTGACACCGTTCGGCTCGACGGAGATCTTGCCGAAGGTGGCGACGGCTCCGGCGAGTTCGGCCTCGCGGCGGGCGGCGAGGACGGTCTCGGCGTACGGCAGCATGGGGTCGCGCCGGTCGGCCGGCCGGGTGGTGCCGGCGTGGTTGGCCTCGCCGCGGAAGTCGAACCGCCAGCGTCCGTGCGGCCAGATGGCGCTGGCGATGCCGACCCGGTCGCCGGACAGGTCCAGCGCCCGCCCCTGCTCGATGTGCAGCTCGACGAAGGCGCCGATCCGGGCGAGCCGTTCGGGGTCGGGGCCGATGGTCTCGGGGTCGTGCCCCGCGGCCTCCATCGCCTGCGGCAGGGTGATGCCGTCGCCGTCGGTGAGGCGGTGCGCCTGCTCGACGGTGAGCGCTCCTGCGGTGAGCCGGGAGCCGACGCAGGCCAGCCCGAACCGGGCGCCCTCCTCGTCACCGAAGTTGACGACGGCCAGCGGCCGGTCGAGCCGTGCGCCGCGGGCGCGCAGCTCGTCCAGGGCCGCGAAGGAGGACACCACGCCCAGCGGCCCGTCGAAGGCACCGCCGTCGGGCACGGAGTCGAGGTGCGACCCGGTGACCACCGCGTCCCCCTGGGCGGGGTCGCCGAGCCAGGCCCACTGGTTGCCGTTGCGGTCGAGTTCGTAGGTCAGCCCGCGGGAGCGGGCCTGCTCCTCGAACCAGGCCCGGCACTCGGCGTCGGCGGCGGTCCAGGCGAAGCGGCGGTAGCCGCCGGAGGCGGAGCTGCGGCCGATCGGCAGCAGCTCCGCCCACATGCTGTGGAACGTCACGCGGAGGCCTCTTCCTGGCCTTCGCGCATCGGCACCCGGACCCCGCGCTCGTCCGCGACGGACTCGGCGATGTCGTACCCGGCGTCGACGTGCCGGATGACGCCCATGCCCGGGTCGTTGGTGAGCACCCGGCGGATCTTCTCGCCCGCCAGCTTGGTGCCGTCGGCGACGGAGACCTGGCCGGCGTGGATGGAGCGGCCCATGCCGACACCGCCGCCGTGGTGGAGGGAGACCCAGGACGCGCCGGAGGCGACGTTCACCATGGCGTTCAGCAGCGGCCAGTCGGCGATCGCGTCGGAGCCGTCGAGCATGGCCTCGGTCTCGCGGTACGGGGAGGCGACGGAACCGCAGTCGAGATGGTCGCGGCCGATGGCGAGGGGGGCGGCGAGCTCGCCGGAGGCCACCATGTCGTTGAAGCGCTCGCCGGCCTTGTCGCGCTCGCCGTAGCCGAGCCAGCAGATGCGGGCGGGCAGGCCCTGGAAGTGGACGCGCTCGCCGGCCATCTTGATCCAGCGGTGCAGCGACTCGTTCTCCGGGAAGAGGTCGAGGATCGCCTTGTCCGTCTTGTGGATGTCCGAGGCCTCGCCGGACAGGGCCGCCCAGCGGAAGGGGCCCTTGCCCTCGCAGAAGAGGGGGCGGATGTAGGCGGGGACGAAGCCGGGGAAGGCGAACGCCCGCTCGTACCCGGCGAGCTGGGCCTCGCCGCGGATGGAGTTGCCGTAGTCGAAGACCTCGGCACCGGCGTCCATGAAGCCGACCA
This sequence comes from Streptomyces sp. NPDC104096, assembly GCF_055584385.1. Classification (NCBI taxonomy): domain Bacteria; kingdom Bacillati; phylum Actinomycetota; class Actinomycetes; order Kitasatosporales; family Streptomycetaceae; genus Streptomyces; species Streptomyces sp. NPDC104096. Next base: position 76,177 of record NZ_JBVJMD010000030.1, on the reverse strand, counting down.
TCGCCTCCACGTGCCGGGCCATGGACTCGCGGGCGCGGGTGGTGAAGCCCGCCGGGTCCTTGGCGGCCGCGTCGGCCATGTCGTCGAAGTCGACGCCGACCGGGAGGTAGGCCAGCGGGTCGTGGGCCGAGGTCTGGTCGGTCACGATGTCGACGGGTGCGCCCTCGGCGAGCATCCGCGGCAACAGCTCCGCCGCGTTGCCGAGCAGGCCGATGGAAAGCGGCCTGCGCTGGTCACGGGCCTCGACGGCGAGCTGGAGGGCGTGCTCCAGGGAGTCGGCGCGTACGTCCAGGTAGCGGTGCTCGATGCGGCGCTCGATGGCGCGCGGGTCGCAGTCGATGCAGATGGCGACGCCGTCGTTCATCGTCACGGCGAGGGGCTGGGCGCCGCCCATGCCGCCGAGGCCGGCGGTGAGGGTGATCGTGCCCGCGAGGGTGCCGCCGAACTTCTTCGCGGCGACCGCGGCGAAGGTCTCGTAGGTGCCCTGGAGGATGCCCTGGGTGCCGATGTAGATCCAGGAGCCGGCCGTCATCTGGCCGTACATGGTCAGGCCGAGCTGCTCCAGGCGGCGGAACTCCTCCCAGTTGGCCCAGTCGCCGACCAGGTTGGAGTTGGCGATGAGGACGCGCGGGGCCCACTCGTGGGTCTGCATGACGCCGACCGGGCGGCCGGACTGGACCAGCATGGTCTCGTCCTGCTTCAGCGTCCGCAGGGTGCGGACCATGGCGTCGAAGGAGCGCCAGTCACGGGCGGCCTTGCCGGTGCCGCCGTAGACGACGAGCTTGTCGGGGTGCTCGGCCACCTCCGGGTCGAGGTTGTTCTGGAGCATCCGCAGGGCGGCTTCCTGCTGCCATCCCAGGGCGCTCAGTTCCGTACCACGCGGGGCTCGTACCGGGCGGGGTCCTGACATGGTCTGCCTCCTGGCGGATTGTTGCCGTCGTTATTCACATCCTGACTATCTGAATAGAACTAGTCAACACATGGGGCCGTCGACGCGGGCGGGTCGCGGGTGTTTGGCTGAATGCATGGCATCCGAGTCGCGGGCCGACCCGACGGGGGACGCAGTGGACGACGACGGCAGCGGGGACGACCGGGTCGCACGGCGCGACGACGCGGTGCGGGCCGCGGTGGAACAGGGACTGCTCGGCCCCGGTACCCCGGTCGTCGCCCTGCTCGACGTCACCGGCGTCAGGGAGTCGGCGGCGGCGCTGCGGGCCGCGTTCGACGCCGTGGTGGCGCCCGGCACACCCGTGCTGCACGCCTTCGCGGTGAAGGCGACCCCGCTGGTGCCGGTGCTGCGGCTGCTGCGCGGGGAGGGCGTCGGCGCGGAGGTGGCCAGCCCCGGCGAGCTGGCGCTGGCGCGGGCGGCCGGGATGCCGCCCGCCCGCACCGTGCTCGACTCACCCGCGAAGACCCCCGCCGAACTGCGCGAGGCACTGGCGCTCGGCATCGCCGTCAACGCCGACAACCCGCAGGAACTGGAGCGCCTCGACGCCCTCGTGCGGTCGGCCGGCAGCCGCTCCCCGCTCGGCGTCCGGGTGAACCCGCAGCTCGGCGCGGGCTCCATCGAGGCGCTGTCCACGGCCACGGCCACCTCGAAGTTCGGGGTGGCGCTGCGCGACGAGGGGGCGCGCGAGTGGGTCGTGCGGGCCTTCATGGACCGGCCGTGGCTGAGCCGGCTGCACACGCACACCGGGTCGCAGGGCATCCCGCTGTCGCTGATGGCGCGCGGTGTGGCGGAGGTCCACTCGCTCGCCGAGGAGATCAACCGGCGGATCGGGCGGCCGCAGATCGACACGATCGACATCGGCGGCGGACTGCCGGTGAACTTCGGCTCGGACGCGACGGCCCCGACGTACGCGCAGTACGCGCGGCTGCTGCGCGAGGCGGTGCCGGGGCTGTTCGACGGGCGGTACGGACTGGTCACCGAGTTCGGGCGGTCGCTGCTGGCCAAGCACGGGACGGTGGTGGCGCGGGTGGAGTACACCAAGAGCGCCGGGGGGCGCCGGGTGGCGGTCACCCATGCGGGCGTGCAGGTGGCGACCCGGACGGTGTACGCGCCGGAGTCCTGGCCGCTGCGGATCGCCGGGTACGACGCGAAGGGACGGCCCAAGCAGGGTCCCGCGGTCGTGCAGGACGTGGCCGGACCGGCCTGCTTCGCGGGCGACCTGCTGGCCCGTGGCCAGGTGCTGCCACGGCTGGAGCAGGGGGACCACGCGGCGGCGCTGGACACGGGCGCGTACTGCTTCGCGCACCACTACGCCTACAACTCGCTCGCCCGGCCGGGCATCTACGGCTTCGCCGCGGACGACGGCGGCCGGACGGTCTTCGCGACGGTGCGCGAGCCGCAGACGGTCGAGGAGATCGTCGCCGAGTCGGGAGGGGCGCACGTGTCGGCGCTCACCACCCTGCACGCCTCCGGACGCGCTCGCCCGCACGGGTGAACTCCGGCTGACCCCGCCACCCGTACGGGTGGCCGGAGAGCCGGGACGGGCGCGGGTGCGGACCGGGCGAGGGCGCCCGGCGACGGCGTACGGACGGATACGCAGGTGAGCATGCAGGTCATCCCGTAGGAAAACCTGCACAGCCGACCCACCCTAGCCACCCTCAGCATGTTCCACCGGGAAATGCCATATCCCCACCAGTCGCCCACGACGGTGCGTAGTTTCATGGTCACTCAGCCGGACCCCAAGGTGGGAGGGGAGCTACGGTGCCCGGAATCGACGAGTGCCTACTGGAAGCGATGCGGCTGCCCGGCGCCCGGGGCGCGGCACTGGTCGACTGGACCAGCGGGCTGGCCCTGGGTGTCGTCGGGGAGTCACCGGGCGGCGACCACGAGGCGGCCGCCGTCGAGGCCGCGGAGCTGGCCCGGCTGGCCGCCGAGCACCGGGCGTTCGCGCCCGGCGACGGCGGCGCCGGGGCACCGGGCGGCGCCACGGCGCTGCCGGTCGAGGATCTGATCCTCAGCAACCGCGACAGCTACCACCTGCTGCGGTTCGTGCCCACACCGTTCGACAGCAGCGTGTTCCTGCACGTGTGGCTGGCCCGCGCGGAGGGCAACCTCGCGCTGGCCCGCATCCGGCTGGGCGAGATGGCCGGACGGCTGGTGCTCGGATGACCGTGATCGGCACCACTCCGCCGCCCCGGCTGCCGGTGCGGGACCGGTCCGCGGCGCACGAGGGGGCGGGCGGCCTCTCCCCGATGCTCACCCGGCTCGCCGCAGAGCGGGCCACCGGCGTCCTCGTCCGCGAGCACGGCACGCTCCACCTCGCCGAGGGCGAGGTGGTGCACGCCGAGAGCCCGCACGCACCCGGCTTCGACGTGCTCCTGACCACCCACGGCACGCTCGACGCCACGACCTGGCAGGAGGCACTGGCCCAGACCGGCAGCAAACCCGGCGCCGTCCGGCTGGTGGTCGACCGCGGCCGGCTCACCGCGGGCGCGCTGGAACTGTGCCACCTGGGGGCGCTGTTCGACGCCGCCTACTTCGCCCTCGCGCCGAGCAGCACCCCGGGCCGCTTCCGTTACGGCGGCGGACACCAGCCCGGGGCCGTGCGCCCGGTCACCGTGGACGTCGTGGAGCGCGAGACGCTCCGCAGGCGCGAGCTGCTGCGGCGCGTGTGGCCGGATCCGCTGGCCGACAGCGCACCGCTGGTCCGGGTCGCCCCGGCGGCGGCGCCCGCGGTCACCGCCCGCCAGACGGCCGTGCTCACCCTGGTGAACGGTGTGCGCACCGCGACCGACATCGCTCGGGAGCTGGGCAGACAGGCGTTCCACACGCTGGTGGACGTACGGCGGCTGGCGGCGGCCGGGCTGGTGACGCCCCAGCCGCCGCCCGTCCGGGTGCCCCCGCCCGTCCCCTCGGTCCTTTCCGTGTCCGATCCCGACATCACGCTGCTGAAGAGGCTCAGGGATGCGCTGGAGGCCCTTTGAGCGGCAGAGCCCGCGACAGCGACCCCGTGCCGAAAGGAGAGAGCTGATGGCGGCCGAGCCCGACATACGCGAGGAGCTGTGCCGGCTGAGGGCCCGGGTGCCCCAGCTGACCGGCGCCCTCGTGGCGAGCGCGGACGGTCACGTCCTCGCCCAGGACACCCCCGGCGTGGCGCCGGAGACGGTGGCCGCGCTCACCGCCACGGCACTCGGCGTCGTGGCGCGACTGTCGGACGCGACCGGCCAGGGCGAGTTCCGTGAGCTGCTCGTGCGTGGGGTGTACGGCTATGTCGCCGCGTACCCGGCGGGCCGCGGCGCCGTGCTGACGCTGCTCGCCCAGGACCGTGTCAACGTCGGCCGGCTGCATCTGGAGGGCCGCCGGTCGGGGGTCCGGATCGGCGAGCTCGTCGACGCGGAGACGGCGGCCACCGCCGTGCCCCGGACCGCGCCCGCCCTGCCGCCCGCCGCCTCGGGCCCCGCCGCTCCCCCGCCCCCCGACAGGCCTCCGGCGGTGGGGCCCGTCGGACCGCCGACCGGCCCCACCGGCCCCACCGGCCCCACCGGACCTCCGGCCGAACCGTCGGCCGGTGCTCCGGCCGAACCACGGCCCGAGCCGGCACCCAGGACACCGGCCAAGACGCCGGCCAAGTCCGCCGCCCGGACCAGAACCCCTCGCGCGCCACGCACCACCAGCAACGCGCGTACCACCACCGAAAGTTGAGAGAACGAGGAGACTCAGTCATGGCCAACACCGAGACCACGCTCAAAGAGGCGCTCTCGTCCATCGAGGGCGCGACCGGAGTCGCGCTCGTCGACTACACCAGCGGAATGGCGCTGGGCACGATGGGCGGCAGCAAGGGCTTCGACCTGAACGTCGCGGCCGCCGGCAACACCGACGTCGTACGCGCCAAGATGCGCACGATGGAACATCTGGGCCTCAAGGCCCAGATCGAGGACATCCTGATCACCCTGTCCGACCAGTACCACCTGATCCGGCTGATCAGCGGACGCGGGGGCAACGGTCTGTTCATGTATCTGGTGCTGGACGCCAAGCGCGCCAATCTGGCGATGGCCCGCCACCAGTTGAAGAAGATCGAGGAGGACCTCGAAGTCTGATCCCGGGCGTCCGGACCGGACCTCCCGAGTCCGGTCCTCCCGATCCGGACGTCCGGGCCCTTGTGAACGACCGGCTACACCAGCACCGCGGTGTGGCGCCGTGCCCCGCCCGGGGCCGCGTCGCCCGCCGCGATGCCGGTGCCGCGGTAGCCCTTGACGGCCGGGCCCGCCGGACGTCCGCCCCGCGCGTCGAGCCAGTCGACCCGCACCCACAGCAGCATGTCCTCGGCCCGTTCGCGCCGTCCGAGCCAGGCGGCCTTCAGCCGCAGCCCGACACCGGCGCCGACCAGCAGCAGTCCGCCGGCGGCGGGCACCGCGAGGGAGCTGCCCAGCGCGGCCACGAAGGCCAGCAGCAGCCACCAGCGGTGGGCGCGGCGCCAGTTCCGCACGGTCACCGCACGGTCCTGGAGCACGTCGTGCCGGCCGGCCCGGGCGGCACCGCGGGCGAGGGCGCCGTAACGCTTGCGCCGGCCGTACGACACCACGGCGGCCGCGACGAGGAACAGCGCCGCCCCCGCCATGACCCCGATCCGGCGGCCGGTGAAGCCCGGCACCAGGACACCGACACCCGCCGCGAACACTCCGGCGCCGCACAGCGGCGCCGCTCCGGCCCGCACCACGACGGCCACCCGGGCCAGCCCCTGGCCTCCGCGCCCCTGACTTCCGCGTGCCACGTCAACGCCTCCTCGCCACCGGCACAGTCCTGCAAGTGCGGACACGCTAGCGAGCGAACGTGAGACGAATCTGAGAGCACCGGCCGGCGGCCCCGGCCCGTGGCTCACTCGACGAACAGCCCCCGCGCCGCCGCCCGCGCGTCGAACTCCTCCAGGCGGGTCTGCGCGTCGGGCAGGTCGTCGCACATGGCCTCCAGCAGCACCCGTCCGAGCAGCATCGGCGCGCACGCGGTGTCGAAGGCGAGCCCGGTGCCGACCGCCGCGGGCAGCAGCAGGTCGGAGACCTTGGCCACGGGCGCGAACGCGGAGTCGGCGACGGTCACCACGGTCAGCCCGGCCTCCTTCGCGTAGGCGAGGGTGTCCAGGACCTCACGGGGGTGCCGCGGCAGCGCGAAGCAGAGCAGGGTCGTGGCCCCGGCCCGTACGGCGGCGTCGATCCGGTCGTGGATCATCGTGCCGCCCTCGTGGACCAGCCGTACGTCCGGGTGGACCTTGGCGGCGAAGTACGCGAAGCCGTAGGCCTGGGACGCGGCGGCCCGCAGCCCGAGCACCGGCAGCGGGCGGCTGGCGGCGAGCAGCCGGCCCGCCCGCTGCACCGGCCGCGGGTCCGCGAGCACCTCCGCGAGGTGCCGCAGGTTCTCGATCTCCGCCTCGACGGCCTGCTGGTACTCGTTGTACGCCCGCGAGCCCGCCGGCTGTTCCGCCGGCGCGACCTCGCGCAGATGACGGCGCAGGGCGGGGTAGCCGTCGAAGCCGAGGGCCACGGCGAAGCGGGTGACGGAGGGCTGGCTGACCCCGGCCAGTTCGGCGAGCTCCACGCTGGACAGGAACGGCACGTCGGCGGCCCGCCGCACCATGCTGTGCGCGATGCGCCGCTGGGTCGGCGTCAGCCGGTGCCCCTCGAAGAGCGCCTGCAGCCGTGCGGCGGGGCTGTCGGGTCCGCCGGTGTCCCTGTCCGCGCTCGTGTCCGCGGTCATCACTCGCTCTCCCTCCAGATCTGCGTGAACCGGTCGAGCAGCCGGGCCGCGGCCGTCACGTCCCGGGTGAGCGGCCGGTCCGCCATGTCCTCGTCGAGCACCGACTCGGCGATCGCCAGCGCCCGGCCCACCGGGAGCCCCGGTCCGGGCCGCAGGTCGCGCAGCCTCAACGCCCGCACCGCGGCGACCAGTTCGCAGCCCACGACGAGACGGTACGCGTCGCAGGCACGCAGTGTCTGGCGGGCGGCGAGCGAGGCGAAGCTCGCCTGCTCCTCGACGCCCCGGGAGAGCACGGCGTGGCCGAGCGAGGCGGGCGCCGAGCAGGCGCGCAGCTCACCGAGGGCGGCCCCGGCCGCGTACTCCAGGATCATCACCCCGGACGAGGCGGGCTCCTGGTCGGCGAGGAAGGGCTTGAGCCGGGTGAAGGCGGGCTCGTTGAGGCTGGACAGCCGGGACGTCGACAGCCGGGCCACCTGGGTCACCGCCAGCCGGAAGTGGTCGAGCGCGAGGACGAGCTGGGCCATGTAGAAGCCGCCGTGGTGGTAGGCGGCCATGCCGTCGGGGGAGATGAGGGGGTTCTCCGCGGCCGCGTTGAGCTCGATCGCGAGCACCTCCTCCAGCGCGTCCGCCGCGTCCTGCGCGGGTCCGTGGATCTGCGGCAGGCAGCGGAAGCCGTACGGGTCCTGGATCCGGCCGAGCGGAGGCGTCGGCCGGTCCTCGGCGCCGATCAGCTCCCGCATCCGGCGGGCGACCTCGCCCGTTCCCCGGTGCGGGCGGGCCGCGTGCACGGGGGCGGCGTACGCCTCGTGGGAGCCGTCGACCGCGAGCAGGGACAGCCCGGCGACCACCTGGGTGGCCTCGATCAGCCCGCGCAGCTCGTGCAGGGCGAGCGCCGACTGGCCGAGGGTGAGGGCGTTGCTGCTGATCAGGGCCAGTGCGTCGTTGTTGTCGAGGGGTTGTGGGGCGGGTGCGCCCGGGCCGCGCCACGGGTGTTCCCCGGCGAGGGCCAGCCCGAGCTGGGCCAGCGGTGCGATGTCGCCGGTGCCGACCGAGCCGAACTCGTTGACGACCGGGTGGGCGCCGCTCTCCAGCGCCTCGCACAGGGCCGTGACGACGCCGGGGCGCAGTCCGGCGCCGCCCGCCAGCAGCTGGTTGACCCGTACGGCGAGCATCGCCCGCACCTGCCGGGCCGGCAGTTCCTCGCCTATGGCGCCGGCGTGGCTGCGCAGCAGGCGCATGCCGTGTCCGGCGGCGGCCTCGGTGGGCACGGTCTCGTTCCGGTTCGCGCCGACGCCGGTGGAGCGGCCGTACACCCGGCCGGTCGCCGCGATCTGCCGGGCGGCGTCCCAGGCCTCCTCGGCCCGCCGCATCGCCTCGCCCGCCGGAACGGGCCGCGCGCTCCCGTCGGCGAGGCGGACGACGTCGTCGACGCCGAGGCCGCTCCCGTCGAGGACCACGAGGTCCGGGGGCCCTGGGCGCGCCGCATGCACGTCCGGCACGTCCGGTGCGCCCGGCACGTCCACGGTCCGAGACGACATAGGACCCGAGCTCCCCTCCACCCTCGATCCGGACTTCGACCTATTCAGACATCAAGAACTCTGCATGACGATATACAGCCGAGCAAGGTGCGTCTCATGATCCGGCTCGACGGCCGCACCCGGCCCCGGACCGGGGCACGGCCCCGACCCCGGGGCACGGGTGCGGCCCCGGGGGGAAGACGGGGGCTACCCCCAGTGCGCCGGGGCCGCCCGCTGCCTAGCGTGAACCCCATGACGGGAATGGAGACGATCATGGACGCGCGGGACGCCGACCTCAAGAGGGAACTCGACGCCACCCTGCACGCCCGCAGGGAACTGGGCGAGGAGTACGAGTCCGCACTGGTCGACTCCTTCCTGGAGAAGGTCGACCAGCGCATCGACGGCGCGGTCGAGCGACGGGTGCGCCGTCATCTGGCCGAGGCGCAGATGACGGCGGCCCGCAACTCCCGTGCCCCCAGGGCCACCGACTCGTGGGGCGAGCGCTTCGGCTTCGGCATCGTCTCGCTGGTGCTGGCGGTCCCGCTGTCCGCGATCGGCGCGGGCACCGCGCATCTGCCCGGCCTGATCGTGTCCTGGGTCGGCATCGTCGGCGTCAACGCGGTCCAGGCCGTCCGCTCCAACCCCGGCCTCTTCGGCCGTCGCCGGCCGTCCCGGGACAGCGACTGGGAGGACTGACCGGAACGCGGGCTCGCCCACGGAAGAGGCGGGGATCCCGGGTCGGCACCCGGACGGAAAAGGCTGTACGCGGGGACCGCCGCACCCCCGTTGCCGGGGGGCGGGACGACGGCGGTCCCCGCGAGGGACGCGGGCCGGGTCAGGCCGGGCGTTCGCGTCCATGGCGTCCGTGGAGGTCCGGGAGCCGCTCCGGAGGTCCGTGACGCCGTTTTGGTGCCGGCCGGGGCGGGGAGCCGCTCCCGCCCTGCCGACACCCCCTAATGTGCCGGACTCGTGTTAAGCGTGTGCTGCATGCACGTGACACGCTCGTACCACTTCCGCGAAGTCCACCTTCTCGGCGAGCCCACGAAAGTCCTCCGCGAATCCCGGCTGTTCACCGCAGGTTCCACGCCAGGGCGTGGTTCGCCCTAGTTCCCGCCCTTGGCGAGGAAGGACAGCAGGTCCTGACGGCTGACCACACCGGTCGGCTTGCCCTCGACGAGCACGATCGCCGCGTCCGCGCCGCCCAGGACGGACATCAGGTCCCCGACCGGCTCGCCGGAGCCGACCTGCGGCAGCGGGGCGGACATGTGCTTCTCCAGCGGGTCATCCAGCGAGGCGCGCTGGGTGAACAGCGCGTCGAGCAGTTCCCGCTCCACCACGGACCCCACGACCTCGGCGGCCATGACGTCCGGGTGACCGGCGCCCGGCTTCACGATCGGCATCTGCGAGACGCCGTACTCGCGCAGCACCTCGATGGCCTCGCCCACGGTCTCGTCGGGGTGCATGTGGACGAGGGAGGGGATGGTGCCGCCCGCCTTGTGGCTGAGCACGTCGGCGACCCGGGCGCTCGGGCCGGTGTCCTCCAGGAAGCCGTAGTCGGCCATCCACTCGTCGTTGAAGATCTTGCTGAGGTAGCCGCGCCCGCTGTCGGGGAGCAGGACGACCACGACGTCGTCCGGGCCGAGCCGCTCGGCGACGCGCAGCGCGGCGACCACGGCCATACCGCAGGAGCCGCCCACCAGCAGGCCCTCCTCCTTGGCCAGCCGACGGGTCATCTGGAAGGAGTCCTTGTCGGACACGGCGACGATCTCGTCGGCGACGCTCCGGTCGTAGGCGGTCGGCCAGAAGTCCTCACCGACGCCCTCGACGAGGTACGGACGCCCGGAGCCGCCGGAGTACACGGACCCCTCGGGGTCGGCGCCGATCACCTGGACCCGGCCGTCACTGGCGTCCTTGAGGTAGCGCCCGGTGCCGGAGATGGTGCCGCCGGTGCCCACGCCCGCCACGAAGTGGGTGATCCGCCCCTCCGTCTGCTCCCACAGCTCGGGGCCGGTCGAGTGATAGTGGGAGAGCGGGTTGTTGGGGTTGGAGTACTGGTCGGGCTTCCAGGCGCCCGGCGTCTCGCGCACCAGACGGTCGGAGACGTTGTAGTACGAGTCCGGGTGCTCGGGGTCCACGGCGGTCGGGCACACGACCACCTCGGCGCCGTACGCGCGCAGCACGTTGATCTTGTCCGTGGACACCTTGTCGGGGCACACGAAGATGCACTTGTACCCCTTCTGCTGCGCCACGATCGCGAGCCCCACGCCGGTGTTGCCGCTGGTGGGCTCGACGATGGTGCCGCCGGGCTTGAGCTCGCCGCTCTTCTCCGCCGCCTCGATCATGCGCAGGGCGATGCGGTCCTTCACGGATCCGCCCGGGTTGAAGTACTCCACCTTGGCCAGGACGGTCGCCTGGATGCCCTCGGTCACGTTGTTGAGCCTCACCAGCGGGGTATTGCCGACGAGGCTGATCATCGAGTCGTGGAATTGCACCGTTGTCTCCGGTCGATTGCAACAGATGTGGTCGAAGTGGTTCCGCCAGCCTACGGCTCGGCGCAGACGTTCACGCCTGGTTGCGATTGGCCGACGGTCCGTACGGGGCAAGGAGTGGTTGTACGGCTACGAGGAGGTGGCGGCGACACATGACGAGCATGTCGAGGGCGCGGGTGGCCCGCCGTATCGCGGCCGGGGCCGCGTACGGCGGTGGCGGCATCGGTCTGGCCGGTGCCGCGGCCGTCGGTCTGCTGCTGGCGGAGGTCCAGCTCGCCCGGCGCCAGGTGGGCAACGGGGAGCGCCCCCGCGTACCGAGCGCGGAGGGCCGCTACGGCCATGTCTACGACGTCCCCGGCGAGGCACCCCTGTTCCTGACCCTGCTGGGCGACTCCACGGCCGCGGGCCAGGGCGTCCACCGGGCCGGCCAGACACCGGGCGCGCTGCTCGCCGCCGGGCTGTCGGCCGTCGCGGAACGTCCGGTGGTGCTGCGCAACGTGGCGATGCCCGGCGCCCAGTCGGACGACCTGGACCGCCAGGTCGGGCTCGTCCTCGCGGGGCCGGACCAGGTCCCCGACATCTGCGTGCTCATGATCGGCGCGAACGACGTGACCCACCGGATGCCGCCGACCCGTTCGGTGCGTCACCTCTCCGCGGCGGTACGGCGGCTGCGCACGGCCGGCGCGGAGGTGGTCGTCGGCACCTGCCCGGACCTGGGCACGATCGAGCCGGTGCAGCAGCCGCTGCGCTGGGTGGCCCGGCGCGCCTCCCGCCAGCTCGCGGCGGCGCAGACGATCGGGACGGTCGAGCAGGGGGGCCGGACGGTGTCGCTGGGCGACCTGCTGGGCCCCGAGTTCGCGGCGAACCCGCGCGAGCTCTTCGGCCCCGACAACTACCACCCCTCCGCGGAGGGGTACGCCACGGCCGCGATGGCGCTGCTGCCGACGGTCTGTGCCGCGCTGGGGCTGTGGCCCGCGGAGGAGGAGCGTCCCGACGCCTCCCGCCGCGAGGGCTTCCTGCCGGTGGCCCGCGCCGCGGCCGAGGCCGCGGCCGAGGCCGGTACGGAGGTCACGGCCGCGATGCCGACGGGTCCGCGGGGCCCCTGGGCCCTGCTCAAGCGCCGCCGGCGGCGGCGCGTCCCGGAGACCGCCCCGGCCCCCGTCGACGCCCCCGACCGCCCACGGGCGCCCCTCGGCGACCCCGGGTGACCCCAACGGGAAAGCAAGCGCTTGGAAACTGCGGCCAGGGTCACATGGCAACCCGCGTGACCTGAACCATACGTACGGGTAACTTCCCAGACAGTCCGCCTTGCCGTACCCGTCTCTGGAGCCGTGATGCCCGAAGCCGTCATCGTCTCGACCGCCCGCTCCCCCATCGGCCGCGCTTTCAAGGGCTCGCTGAAGGACCTGCGCCCGGACGACCTCACCGCCACGATCATCCAGGCGGCCCTCGCCAAGGTTCCGGAGCTGGACCCCCGGGACATCGACGACCTGATGCTCGGCTGCGGTCTGCCCGGCGGCGAGCAGGGCAACAACCTCGGCCGTATCGTCGCCGTCCAGATGGGCATGGACCACCTGCCCGGCTGCACGATCACCCGTTACTGCTCCTCGTCCCTCCAGACGAGCCGCATGGCGCTGCACGCGATCAAGGCCGGCGAGGGCGACGTCTTCATCTCGGCCGGTGTCGAGATGGTCTCCCGGTTCGCGAAGGGCAACTCCGACAGCCTGCCGGACACGCACAACCCCTTCTTCGCCGACGCCGAGGCCCGCACCGAGGCCGTCGCCCAGCAGGAGGGCACGACCTGGCACGACCCGCGCGAGGACGGCATCGTCCCGGACGCGTACATCTCGATGGGCCAGACCGCGGAGAACCTCGCCCGCTGGAAGGGCGTCACCCGCCAGGACATGGACGAGTTCGGCGTCCGGTCGCAGAACCTCGCCGAGGAAGCCATCAAGAACGGCTTCTGGGAGCGCGAGATCACCCCGGTGACGCTCCCCGACGGCACGGTCGTCAGCAAGGACGACGGCCCGCGCGCGGGCGTCACCCTGGAGGCCGTCCAGGGCCTCAAGCCGGTCTTCCGCCCCGACGGCCTGGTCACCGCCGGCAACTGCTGCCCGCTCAACGACGGCGCCGCCGCGCTCGTCATCATGTCCGACACCAAGGCCCGCGAGCTCGGCCTGACCCCGCTCGCCCGCATCGTCTCCACCGGCGTCTCGGGCCTGTCCCCCGAGATCATGGGCCTGGGTCCGGTCGAGGCCTCCAACCAGGCGCTGCGCCGGGCCGGGCTGACCTCCGCCGACATCGACCTGGTCGAGATCAACGAGGCGTTCGCCGCCCAGGTGATCCCCTCCTACCGCGACCTCGGCTTCGACCTCGACAAGGTCAACGTCAACGGCGGCGCCATCGCCGTGGGCCACCCCTTCGGCATGACCGGCGCCCGGATCACCGGCACGCTGATCAACTCCCTCCAGTTCCACGACAAGCAGTTCGGCCTGGAGACGATGTGCGTCGGCGGCGGCCAGGGCATGGCCATGGTCATCGAGCGCCTCAGCTGACACCGCACCCGGCGCACGCCCGGCCGCCGGCCGGCGCGCGCCGGATCGTGCGCCGGAACACACGCCACGAGCGGCTCTCGGCAAGCTGTCGGTAGCCGCCGTCGGACCCAGCGTCACGCATCGGCCCAGAACCCGGAAACCGCCCGGGTTCTGGGCCGTTTTGTGATCCAATCTCACCCAGGATGTGACCTACCTCGCTCAGGTCGGGCATCTCCGCAGGTCAGAGCCGCTTCGCCAGGAAACCTCAGGAGTAGATTCCTGCCCCTTTCGTGACGTTACGCACTGACAGCTGGATGGTCCGCCCTTCAAGCTGAGGTAGGAAGTCGGGGGTCGACTTTGAACCGGGAGTACGTCAGTGAGCGCCATGCCGATCGCCCTGCTGCTCACCACGGTCGCCACTGGCGCCGTGGGCGTCGCCGTCCTGCGCACCCTCATGGTGCTGCGCCGGCAGGTGGCGGCCCTGCACACCGAGATCGCGCAGGGCAACGCGGCCGCCGCGCGGGGTCTGGTCCCCGCCGCCCGTCACGCCGCCGACGCCGACGAGATACGCGCGGCCGTCGCCGATGCGCTCGCCGAGGAACGGGAGCGCGAACTGGCCGAGGCGCGCGCCTTCTGGGCCGCCCAGGAGGCCCGGGACGGCTCCGACACCCCCTCCCTGCTGGGCCTGCCGGACAGCGAGCTGTTCCTGCCCCGGCAGAGCGACTTCGCGGGCCTGGAGTCCCTCGAACCGGTGGCCGAGCCGGGCGCCGACGCGGACGAGTTCGCCGGGGAGTCCCCCGAACTGGCCGCGGCCCGCCGCAGGCACCCCTCGCACCCCGACTTCGTACCGGTCCAGTCCCCGGTGGTGAACGACCACGAGCGCACGGTCGCCGCCCTGGAGGAACTGGCCTCCTCCGGCGTCGAACTGACGGACGTCCGCCCGGGCCCGCTGGGCACCCTCGACGTCTACGTGTTCGCCGACGGCACGACCCTGTGCATGACGCCGGGGCACCGCGAGACCGCGGAGCGCCTGGCCGCCGCGCTGCGCGCGGGCGTGGTCCCGGTCCTGCTCGGCGGCTCGGGCATCTCGGGCGCCTACACCCTGACCTTCGCCTGCGGCGAGGAGACCGTCTACATCCTGGCGGACCGCGTCATAGCGTCCCTCTGAGGAACCCCCTCCGAGGGACCGTCACACCCCCGCCCGGATCTGCGCCTCCTCCACCAGCCCCACCGCTTCGGCGACTTCGGCCTCGCTGCGCAGCACGACCGCCAGATCGTGCCCGGCGACGGTGATCTGATCGGCGACGGCGAACATCCCGGCGTCCGGCATCTCCCGCGGCTCGGTGCCCGGTTCCTCCACGCTCTGGGTGCGCCGGGCGAACTCGCGGGCCAGTCCCAGCGCCGCGGCGGCGGCGCTGCGCTGCAACCGGCTCTGGGGCGCGGCCCGCAGAAGGTCGGCGAAGTGATCCACGGCACGGGTCAGGGGCGTCGTATCAACCACGTCGCGAGACTACGCGCCGTACCGGCACTGTTGCCAACACGCCGACGCTCAGGCACGGTGACGTGAAGGACCGGCTTACACCCCATTGCGTCCGGAGGCGCCGATGTCCCACGTCCTCTCCGAGGAGACCCATCGCAACATGCTCGCCCGCATCCCCCACTGCACCGGTCGTGAAGTCTCCGACTGGCTGCGCACCGTCGACGAAGGCCCGTCCCTCTTCCGCTTCGAGGAGAAGGTCAGCTGGCTGCGTCACGAGTACGACCTGGCGTACGGGCACGCCAAGGCGATCATCCACGAGTACGACCTGAGGAGGGCCGCGCGCAAGCTGCTCTAGGGACGCGAACGACAGGCCCTGGAGCAGGTCCCGGCCGCGCAATCACGCAGGACACGACGAAGGGCCCCGGGCGAACCCGGGGCCCTTCCACGTCCGGCCGCGACGTCGCGTCGCGGCCGGACGGCCGCTAGTCGTTGCTGTTGAGGATCGCGATGAGCCGCAGGAACTCCATGTAGATCCACACCAGCGTCATCGTCAGGCCGAAGGCGGCCAGCCAGGACTCCTCGCGCGGGGCGCCGTAGGCGATGCCGTCCTCGACCTGCTTGAAGTCGATGGCGAGGAAGCAGGCGCCGAGGATGACGCCGATGATGCCGAACATGATGCCGAGGCCGCCGCTGCGGAAGCCGAGGCCGTCACCGCCGCCGAAGACCGCGAACAGCAGGTTCACCGTCATCAGCAGGACGAAGCCGAGCGCGGCCGCCATCACGAAGCCGTAGAAGCGGCGGTTGACGCGGATCCAGCCCGCCTTGTAGGCGACCAGCACGCCGGCGAAGACCGCCATCGTGCCGAGCACGGCCTGCATGGCCGCACCGCTGGCGATGCGGTTGTCGACGATGCTGGAGATGACCCCGAGGAAGACACCCTCGAGACCCGCGTAGGTCAGGATGAGGGCCGGCGACGGCTTGCGCTTGAAGGACTGCACGAACGCCAGCACCATCGCCACCACCGCGGCGGCGATCCCGATGCCGTACGAGCGGTTGATGTTGGCGTTGTCGACCGGCAGCAGCGCCCAGGAGAGCGCGGCCGTCACGATCAGCAGGCCGAGGGTGCTGGCGGTGCGCAGGACGACGTCGTCCATCGTCATCCGGCCGGTGGTGGCCGGGGCCTGCGGCGCGCCGTACTGAAGGTCCTGCTGGGCGTACGGGTTCTGCGCGTAGGGGTTGCCGGACGGCTGGGCGTACGGATTGCCCTGCGCGTACGGGTTCGCCTGCGTGCCGACTGCTGGTCCCCCGGCCTGCGGCGCGGTGTTGAAGCCCGCGTAGCCGTTGTCGCGGCTGAACCCCCGTCGCGAGAAGACCGGGTTTCTGCTCCTCATTTCACTCCTCCATGGCCACTCTGCGTGGGCCTTGGGCTCAAGAGTAATAGGTAGGCAAAGGATTGACCCTAGTGCTTGGGGAGGATCTTTCCCTCGTCGTGCTGCGCAACACGCTACGCGGGTCCTTGATTCCCAGGGGTGGAGGGCCGCATTCATGACCAAGCTGCGACACGCCCGGAACCGGTCGGAGATCAGCCGTTCCGCGGACCGGGGCGTTCACCCGAACGGGAAACCGGTGTAGCCCTCGGCGAGGTCGGTCTCCGCCGCGCGCGACCCGGCTATCCGCTCCAGCCGGGCCAGTTGGAGGCGGTCCTCGAAGGGGGTGGTGCCGGGGACGCGGTGCAGCATCGTGGTCATGTCGTAGGAGAACCGCTCGGCCTGCCAGACCCGGCGCAGACAGGTGGCGGAGTAGGCGTCGAGGAGTTCCTCCGATCCGGTCTCCTTGCGGTGGGTCAGGGCCCGCGCGAAGGTGACCACGTCGCCGACGGCGAGGTTCAGCCCCTTGGCCCCGGTCGGCGGCACGATGTGGGCGGCGTCCCCGGCGAGGAAGAGCCGGCCGTGCCGCATGGGCTCGTGGACGTAGGAGCGCATGGGGGTGACGGACTTCTGGGTGACCGGGCCGCGCTCCAGGCGCCAGCCGTCCGCCGTCTCGAAGCGCCGCTCCAGTTCGTCCCAGATCTCCTCGTCGCCCCACTCCTCGGCGTCGGTGCCGGCCGGGACCTGGAGGTAGAGCCGGGAGACGGACGGGGAGCGCATGGACAGCAGGGCGAAGCCTCGGTCGTGGCGGGCGTAGACGAGCTCGTCGTGGGAGGGGGCGACGTCGGCGAGGATGCCGAGCCAGCCGAAGGGGTACGTCCGCTCGAACACCTGGGTGAGCTCGGCCGGGATCGCCTTCCTGGCGACCCCCCAGAAGCCGTCGCAGCCGACGACGTAGTCGCACTCCAGGACGTCCTCGACGCCCTCGTGCCGGAAGCGGACGCGCGGGCTGTCGGTGCCGGCGCCCTCGACCGCGAGGGCCTCCGCCTCGAACAGCAGCGGGCCGCCGTCCCGGAGCCGGAGGGCGATGAGGTCCTTGCAGACCTCGGTCTGGGCGTAGACCGTCACCGAGCGGCCGCCGGTGAGGGCGGGGAAGTCCACCCGGTGACGCCGCCTGGCGAACCGCAGTTCGATGCCGTCGTGCGGCAGGCCCTCGCGGTCCATGCGTTCCCCGGCGCCGGCCGCGCGCAGCACGTCCACCGTCCCCTGTTCCAGGATCCCGGCCCGCTGCCGCTGTTCGACGTAGGCCCGGTCGCGGCTCTCCAGGACGACCGAGTCGATGCCGGCGTTGTGCAGCAGTCGGGCGAGGAGGAGGCCGGCCGGGCCGGCGCCGATGATCCCGACGGTGGTGCGCATCGGACGTTCCCTTCGGTCTGTTCGCCTGACGATCTGTTCGCCTGGTGAATTTTTCTTCACCTCGTGCGCCTGTGAGTCTGCGCGCGCGGAGAGCCGCTGTCAACGGTCGTACGGGGAGACCGGCCTCGGTGCGGACGGCAAGGGAGGCGGTCGACGTCGGAGATGCCCGGAACCGGACTTGAACCGGTACGCCCGCGAGGGGCAGCGAGGTTTAAGCTCGCCGTGTCTGCGTTCCACCATCCGGGCAGGCCATGGCTCCGCGTCGAGACCCCGAGCCTATCGGGGCGCACACCCCGAACAGCCGCTGGGTGAACCGATGTTGTCTTATTTTATTGATGGCTGAGGGATCATCAGCCTAGGGAACTGGCCGTCCGCACTTGCCAATAGCCTCGCGTGCGCTGCCCGGGCGTGTACGCGGAATGACGGAATTTCACCGCCCGAACAAGGGTGCCCCACCCGTTATCCACGTCAGCGCCGTCAGGGTCGGCCGTCATCCCCAGGTATGACACCGCGCGGTGTGGTCCGCCCGAAGTCTGCCCCCGGAACCGGAACAGCGGCTGACTCCGCCGCGCCCGGCGGCCAGGACGATGGTGTACATCCCCAGAACCCGGATCCGGATCCCCGGAACCCGGCACCCCGGAGCACCGTCTTCCCCGCAAGGAGCACCCTTCCCGTGACCACCACCCCCGTCGCCGGCCGGAGCACCGCCGTGGCAGCGCGCGCCACGGAGCTGTCGAAGATCTACGGACAGGGCGAGACCCAGGTGGTCGCCCTCGACCGGGTCTCCGTCGACTTCCGGCAGGCCGAGTTCACCGCGATCATGGGGCCGTCCGGCTCCGGCAAGTCCACCCTGATGCACTGCGTGGCCGGTCTGGACACCTTCAGCAGCGGCTCCGTGCGCATCGGCGAGACCGAGCTGGGTTCCCTGAAGGACAAGCAGCTCACCAAGTTGCGGCGGGACAAGATCGGCTTCATCTTCCAGGCGTTCAACCTGCTGCCGACGCTGTCGGCGCTGGAGAACATCACGCTCCCGATGGACATCGCCGGCCGCAGGCCGGACAAGGAGTGGCTGGACTCGGTGATCCGGATGGTGGGGCTCTCCGACCGGCTCGGCCACCGGCCCTCCCAGCTCTCCGGCGGGCAGCAGCAGCGGGTCGCCGTCGCCCGCGCGCTGGCCTCCCGGCCGGACATCGTCTTCGGCGACGAGCCGACCGGCAACCTCGACTCGCGCTCCGGCGCCGAGGTGCTGGGCTTCCTGCGCAACTCGGTGCGTGAGATGGGGCAGACGGTGGTGATGGTGACCCACGACCCGGTGGCGGCGGCGTACGCGGACCGGGTGGTGTTCCTGGCGGACGGACGGATCGTCGACGAGGTGTACGAGCCCACCGCGGACTCGGTGCTCGACCTCATGCGGAACCTCCCCGGCAAGAGCCGCCGAAGCGCCGGCTCCGACAGCGAGGGCCGGGCGAGCTGACTCCGGCCACGGCCTCCCGACGCTCCCCGACCCTCGTACCCCTGGACTGAGACAACCCATGTTCCGTACCGCCTTGCGCAACGTACTCGCGCACAAGGCCCGGCTCCTGATGACCGTGCTCGCCGTGATGCTCGGCGTGGCGTTCGTGTCGGGGACCCTGGTCTTCACCAACACCCTCTCCAACGCCTTGCAGAAGAGCTCCGCCAAGGGCTTCGACCGGGTCGACGTGGCCGTGCAGCCCAAGCGGCAGAAGGGTGACGGCGACACGGTCGGCAGGACGCCCGAGCTGACCCAGGCGCTGCTCGACACCAGCGCGCGGGTGCCGGGCGCCGCGTCCGCGGTCGGCGTCGTCAACGGCTTCACCGCGATCGCCGACAAGGACGGCAAGCTCATCGGCGGCGGCTTCCAGTCGCAGGGCGGGAACTACTGGGGGACCGAGGACCCCCGGTACCCGCTCGTCGACGGCCGCGTCCCGAGCGGCGAGGGCGAGGTCCTCATCGACTCCGCGACCGCGGAGCGGGCCGGCTACCGGGTCGGCGACACCGTCCGCATCTCGGTCGACGGCCCGGTGCTGACCCCGAAGATCACCGGCGTCTTCACCACCGACGACGGCAACGTCGCGGCCGGCGGCAGCCTCGCCCTGTTCGACACGGCGACCGCCCAGCGGCTGTTCGGCAAGCCCGGCACGTACGACGAGATCGACGTGAGCGCGAAGACCGGCACCAGCCAGTCGGCGCTGGCGGCCGAGCTGGACAAGGCGCTGCCCGCGGACCGCGCCGAGACCGTCACCGGCGAGAAGCTCGCCGCCGACCAGGCCGAGATGATCAACGCGTCGATGAGCGGGCTGAAGCAGGGGCTGCTGGTGTTCGCCGGCATCGCGCTGTTCGTCGGCACCTTCATCATCGCCAACACCTTCACCATGCTGGTCGCCCAGCGCACCAAGGAACTGGCCCTGCTGCGCGCCGTCGGCGCCTCCCGCCGCCAGGTCACCCGGTCGGTGCTGATCGAGGCGTTCGTGGTCGGCACGGTGGCCGGGGTGACCGGGCTGGTCGCGGGCATCGGCATCGGGGCCGGGCTGCGCTCGCTGCTGGGCGCGCTCGGCGCGACCGTCCCCGACGGGCCGCTGGTCGTCTCCCCCGACACCGTCGTCGCGGCCCTCGTGGTCGGCGTGGTCATCACCATGCTCGCCGCCTGGCTGCCGGGCCGCCGGGCCGCGAAGATCCCGCCGGTCGCCGCGATGAGCAGCCTGCACGCGAAGGCGACCACCCGGTCGCTGGTGCTGCGCAACACGATCGGCGCGCTGTTCTCGGCCGCGGGCGTCGCGGTGGTCCTGGCGGCCACGACGATGAGCGGCTCGGACGGCCAGGCCCCGATGGGACTCGGCGCGGTACTCCTGATCATCGGCGTGTTCGTGCTGACGCCGCTGCTGTCGCGGCCGCTGATCGCGGCCACGGCCCCGGCGCTGCGCGCGTTCGGGGTGGCGGGCAAGCTGGCCCGGCAGAACTCGGTGCGCAACCCGCGCCGTACGGCGGCCACGGCCTCCGCGCTGATGATCGGGCTGACCCTCATCACCGGGATGACGGTCGTGGCGGGCAGCCTCCAGCACTCGATCGACAGGATGGCGGCCGCCGCGATCAAGGCCGACTACGTGGTGTCGATGGCCAACGGCAACTTCCTCTCCACGGACGTCGACAAGAAGCTGAAGGCGACCGCGGGGGTGACCGCCACCAGCCCGCTGCGCAACGCGCCCTCGCGCATCGACGGCATGTCCGAGTACCTGACCGGCGTCGACGGCTCCGCCATCGGCCGACTGACCGCGCTGACGCTGGACAGCGGCGCGTTCGAGGTCGACGGCGCCCGGGTCGTCGTCGACGACCGTACGGCCGGGTCGCACCACTGGAAGGCGGGGTCGTCCTTCACCGTCAACTACGAGGACGGCAAGCAGCAGCAGCTCACCGTGGCCGGCGTCTACGAGGCCAACGAGATGATGCGCGGCATCATGCTCGACAACGCCACGCTCGCCCCGCACCAGGAGCACGTGACCGACATGCAGGTCATGGTGAAGACGTCCGGCGGCCCCTCCGACGCCACCAAGGACAAGCTGGAGAAGGCGCTCGGCTCCAACCCGGGCATCAGGGTGCAGAGCAAGCAGGACATCTCCAACAGCATCGCCAGCATGTTCACGCTGGTGCTGAACATGCTCTACGGCCTGCTCGCCATGGCGGTGATCGTCGCCGTCCTCGGTGTCGTCAACACCCTGGCCATGTCGGTCTTCGAGCGTTCCCAGGAGATCGGGATGCTGCGCGCGATCGGCCTCGACCGCCGCAACATCAAGCGGATGGTCCGCCTGGAGTCCCTGGTGATCTCCCTGTTCGGCGGGGTGCTCGGCATCGGTCTGGGCGTGTTCTTCGGCTGGGCGGCCGGTGAGCTGCTGGGCGCGAGGATGACGACGTACGAGCTGGTCCTGCCGTGGGCGCGGATGGCGCTGTTCCTGCTGCTGGCCGCGACGGTCGGCGTCCTGGCGGCACTGTGGCCGGCCCGGCGGGCGGCCCGGCTGAACATGCTGACGGCCATCAAGTCCGAGTAGCCGTCCCGGCACGTGGCAGGGGCCCCGTCCGGCTCGGACGGGGCCCCTGGCGTGTCCGGCTCAGTTCCAGGTGCGGGCCCTGGCCGGCATCCCCGAGGCGCCGGACTCGGGGGTGCGTACCGCCAGGACCTGGTTGACGCCGATGTGGTTGCGTTCGAAGGACACCGCGGAGGCGGCCATGTAGAGGCGCCAGACACGGGCCCGGCCCGCACCGGTCAGCTGTACGGCCCGGGTCCAGTCGGCCTCCAGGTTGGTGACCCACTCGCGCAGGGTGAGGGCGTAGTGCTCGCGGATCGACTCGACGTCCCGCACCTCGAAACCGGCCCGTTCCAGCTGGGTGACGGTGGTGCCGATCGGGGCGAGCTCGCCGCCCGGGAACACGTAGGCGTCGATGAACTCGTCCACCTCGTAGGCCGATTCGTCGGAGTGCGGGCGCCGGGCGATCTGGTGGTTGAGGAGCCGTCCACCGGGCCGGAGCAGGGCGTGCAGGCTCCGGGCGTACTCCAGATAGCGTTCGGCGCCGACGTGTTCGGCCATGCCGATGGAGGAGATCGCCTCGTAGGGACCGTCGCGGACGTCCCGGTAGTCCTGGACCCGGATCTCCACCAGGTCCGTCAGCCCCTCGTCGGCGACGCGTTTACGGGCGTACGTGGCCTGCTCCTGGGAGAGGGTGACGCCGACGGCCCGCACCCCGTGCTCGCGGGCCGCGTGCACGGCCATGGAGCCCCAGCCGCAGCCGACGTCGAGCAGGCGCATCCCCGGCTTCAGGCCGAGCTTGCGGCAGACGAGTTCGAGCTTGTCGCGCTGGGCGTCCTCGAGCGTGCCGCCGTCGTCCCAGTAGGCGCACGAGTAGACCATCGACGGGCCGAGGACCAGCTCGTAGAAGTCGTTGCCGACGTCGTAGTGGTGGCTGATGGCGCTGCGGTCGGTGCGCCGGGTGTGCAGATGACCGCGGGGCCTGCGGATCTCCTCCCGGGGCGGGGCGGGCGGCAGCGGGGGTCCGGCGAGCCTGACCAGGCCGCGGACCGCGGCGCGCACGTCGGGGTCGCGCAGGGCCTGGGCGAGGGTCCTGGTGTCGTCGCCGCGCTCCCAGAACAGGCCCGAGAGCAGCACCAGGGCGGTGTACAGGTCGCCCTCGACGTCCAGGTCCCCCGCGACCCAGGCGCGGGCCAGGCCCAGCTCACCGGGCTTCCAGAGCAGTCGGCGCAGTGCGCGCCGGTTGCGCACGATCAGTGTCGGCGTGCCCGGCGGGCCCGCCTGCGAACCGTCCCAGGCGCGAACGCGCACCGGAAGCGGTACTCCCAGCAACTGTCCGAAGAGGCTCTCCAGCCGCAGCGCGGCGTCAGCCATGGCGCACACCTCCATGAAGGAATCGGCCCACCGGGTCGCTCAGAGCAACGATCGTGCACCATCGCGTCATTCCCGGGCGGTCACCATGCCGGTCCCCACGGATGGCGGTACGGGAACCTCCGCACCGGATCCGGACATGCCGAAGGGGCCGCCCGCACCACGGATGGCGGACGGCCCCTTCGGGGTGGATCAGTGACCGGAGGTCAGGCCTTCGCCTCGGTCTTCTCCGACTTCGGCGCGGCGGCCACCGGGGCCGGCTTGGCGGCCTCGTAGAACTCCTCGCGCGGGGTCTCCAGCGCGCCGAGCGCGACGACCTCGCGCTTGAGGAACATCGCGAGCGTCCAGTCGGCGAAGACACGGATCTTGCGGTTCCAGGTCGGCATGGCCATACCGTGGTAGCCACGGTGCATGTACCAGGCGAGACGGCCCTTGAGCTTGATCTTCATCTTGCCCATGACGATCATCGCGACGCCCTTGTGGAGGCCGAGGCCCGCCACCGCGCCCTTGTTGGAGTGGGCGTACTCCTTCTGCGGGAAGCCGCGCATACCGGCCACCACGTTGTCGCCGAGGACCTTCGCCTGACGCAGCGCGTGCTGGGCGTTCGGCGGGCACCAGGCGTTCTCCACACCGGCCTTGCGGGCGGCCATGTCCGGCACCTGGGCGTTGTCGCCCGCGGCCCAGATGTAGTCGGTGCCCTGGACCTGGAGGGTGGGCGCGCAGTCGACGTGACCGCGCGGGCCCAGCGGCAGGCCGTAACGGGACAGCGCCGGGTTCGGCTTGACGCCGGCCGTCCACACGATCGTGTTGGAGTCGACCTCGAGGCCGTTCTTCAGCACCACGTGGCCGTCGACGCAGGAGTCCATGGAGGTGGAGAGGTAGATCTCGACCCCGCGGCCCTCCAGGTGCTCCTTGCCGTACTGGCCGAGCTTGGGGCCGACCTCGGGAAGGATCTTGTCGGCGGCGTCGACGAGGACGAAGCGCATGTCCTCGCGGGACACCGTCTTGTAGTACTTGGCCGCGTCGCGGGCCATGTCCTCGACCTCACCGATGGTCTCCGCGCCGGCGAAGCCGCCGCCGATGAAGACGAAGGTGAGCGCCTTGCGGCGGATCTCCTCGTCGGTGGTGGAGTCGGCCTTGTCGAGCTGCTCGAGGACGTGGTTGCGCAGGCCGATGGCCTCCTCGACGCCCTTCATGCCGATGCCCTGTTCGGCCAGGCCGGGGATCGGGAAGGTGCGGGAGACCGCGCCGAGGGCGACGACCAGGTAGTCGAAGGGCAGCTCGTACGCCTCGCCGACCAGCGGGGCGATCGTGGCGACCTTGCGGTCCTGGTCGATGGTGGTGACCCGGCCGGTGAGGACCTCCGCCTTGGGCAGCACGCGTCGCAGCGGGACGACGACGTGGCGCGGGGAGATGCTGCCGGCGGCGGTTTCGGGGAGGAAGGGCTGGTAGGTCATGTACGACCGGGGGTCGACGACCGTGACGGTCGCCTCGCCGTAGCGCATCTTCTTCTGGATACGCCGAGCTGCGTACAGGCCTACGTACCCACCGCCTACTACGAGGATCCTGGGACGCTCCGTGGTGCTCATGGCATCGAGTATCCACCCGCCCCCGGGGGGTCGCTCGTGCGCCCCTTCACAAGCTCTGACAGGGGGTGTGTTATCCTCCGCGGCCCGAGTGATCCACATCATGGCGCGGAGCGGGAACCCGTGTATCCCAAAGGGCGTTGTCAATGCCGCGTGAGCTGCCTCTCCTGGCCGCAAGAGGCTCTGTGAGGACCTCGGAGGAAGCGCGCCCGACATCTCCGCGAAACGTCCCCGCACGCCTCTTTTGAACATGTTCACACAGACGTCGGAGCCCCGGAAGGGCCAACCGACCCCGTTCCGTACCCCGACAGGGCCGAATTCCTTGTGAAGAACTTCACGAAGGTTTCCGGCGGGGGGTGACGGAGGGGCCCGCGAGGACCCCTCCGCCGCGCTCAAACGCGCTTCCTGCCTGCTCAGCAGAGTGCGAGCCGGACTCCGCGAGCGGCTACGCGATCGACCAGGCGATGCCGTCGAGGATGTCGTGCTCGCTCACCACGACCTCCTCGGCCCCGATCCGCTCCATGATCGCGAGCAGTACGAGGGCGCCCGCCCCGATCACGTCGACCCGGCCCGGGTGCATCGAGGGGATCGCCGCGCGCTCGGCGTGGGAGGAGCGCAGCAGCCGGTCGGTGATCTCGCGGACCCGGTCGTGGGAGACCCGGGAGTGGTGGATGGCCGCCGAGTCGTACGCGGGCAGGTCCTGCGCGATCGCCGACACGGTGGTGACGGAGCCGGCCAGGCCGACGAGGGTGTGCGCCCGGCGCAGCGGGACGGTCCGCTCGGCGAGGTCGAGGGCCGCCTCGATGTCGGCCCGCATCGCGGCGATCTGACCGGCCGTCGGCGGGTCGGTGATCTCGCCGTCCACGACCAGGTGCCGTTCGGTCATCCGTACGCAGCCGACGTCGACCGAGCGCGCGGCGCCCACGTGCTCGTCGCCGACGACGAACTCGGTCGAGCCGCCGCCGATGTCCACCACCAGGTAGGGCCGGTCCAGGTCCGCACGGCCCGTCAGTTCCCTGGTGGCGCCGGTGAAGGAGAACTCGGCCTCCTGGTCGCCGGAGATGACCTCGGGCTCGACGCCGAGGATGTCCAGCACCCCGCGGACGAACTCGTCCCGGTTCTCCGCGTCCCGGGAGGCGGAGGTGGCGACGAAGCGGATCCGCTCGGCGCCGAACTCCTTGATGACGTCCGCGTATTCACGGCAGGCGGCGAAGGTGCGCGCCAGCGCCTCGGGGGCGAGCCGGCCGGTGCGGTCCACGCCCTGGCCGAGCCGGACGATGGTCATCCGCCGGTCCAGGTCGACCAGTTCACCCGTCCCAAAGTCGGCGTCGGCCACCAGCAGCCGGATGGAGTTCGTACCGCAGTCGATCGCCGCCACCCGGGTCACTGGTCGCCCTCCCCGGACTCCACGCCCTCCGCGGGCTTCCCGCACTCCCCGGCCGGGACGACGCAGGCGCCCTTGCGCCACCACTCCGGCAGCATCGCGAGCGCCTCGTCGCCGAGCGGGTTCACCCCCGGCCCGGCCGCCAGCGAGTGCGCGACCAAAACGTGCAGGCACTTCACCCGGTCCGGCATGCCGCCCGCGCTCGGGAAGCCCGTCAGCTCCTCGATCTCGTCCCGGCGGCGGATGTAGTCCTCGTGCGCGCCGCGGTAGGCGGCGGCCAGCTCGGGGTCGGTCGCCAGCCGGTCGGTCATCTCCTTCATCACGCCGTTCGCCTCCAGCGTGCCGATCGCGGAGTTCGCCTTCGGGCACGTCAGGTAGTAGAGCGTCGGGAAGGGCGTGCCGTCGGGCAGCCGGGGGGCCGTCTCCACGACGTCCGGCTGCCCGCAGGGGCACCGGTGCGCGATGGCGCGCAGCCCGCGCGGCGGCCGCCCGAGCTGCTGCTTGAAGGCCTCGACGTCCGCGTCGGTGGGCTCGGTGCGCTCAGTGTGCGGCGGGGGCGTTTGCATGCGTGTCTTTCTGTCCGTTCACTGGTCGGAGGCGTCGGACTTGTCGACTCCGTCCCAGACGTTCGAGTACCAGGGGCGGCGCGCCGCCCCGCGGGCGGCCCGCGACTGCTTGACCGCGTCCGGGTCGATCACCACATAGCCGGTCTCGCCGGGCATCACGTAGTGCAGCCGCTGCCGGATCTGCTGCTCGGCGTACGCGTCGTCCTGCCAGCGGGCCTTGAGGTCGCGCAGTTCCTCCACGCGCTCCCTGGCCTGCTCCTTCTGCCGCTCCATGTCGGCGATCTCGGCGCGCTGCGAGACGTACTGCCTTATGGGGTAGGCGAGGGCCACGACCAGCGAGCACAGCACGAGGGCGAGCAGCGCGGCCCGTCCGGTGAGCCGGGAGCGGCGGGCCTGCCGTCTGGTCTGGGAGCGGTAGACCCGGGCCGCGGTCTGCTCGCCGAGCACCCGCAGCCTGGTCGCGGTGGAGAAACGGTCCCGGTCCTTCACGGCCATCTGGCTCTCCGCCTCCCCTTCGCGCCCGTCGTCACACGCGCCGTCACACGCGTACGTCCCCGGACACGGTACGGGACCGAGTACGGGGACGTACGTACGACTGGCTCAGGCTTGACCCTGTACGGCTCAGCCCTTGCCGTGCCTACTGGTTCGCAGAGCGAAACCGCGGGAAGGCGCTGCGGCCGGCGTACACCGCGGCGTCGTCGAGGATCTCCTCGATGCGCAGCAGCTGGTTGTACTTGGCGACGCGGTCCGAGCGGGCCGGGGCGCCGGTCTTGATCTGGCCGCAGTTCACGGCGACCGCGAGGTCGGCGATGGTGACGTCCTCGGTCTCGCCGGAGCGGTGGGACATCATGCACTTGAAGCCGTTGCGCTGGGCGAGCTCGACGGCGTCCAGGGTCTCGGTCAGCGAACCGATCTGGTTGACCTTGACGAGCAGGGCGTTGGCGGTGCCCTCCTCGATGCCGCGGGCCAGGCGCTCGGGGTTGGTGACGAAGAGGTCGTCGCCGACGATCTGGACCTTGTCGCCCAGCTTGTCGGTGATGATCTTCCAGCCGGCCCAGTCGTCCTCGAACAGCGGGTCCTCGATGGAGACCAGCGGGTACGCCGCCACGAGCTCGGCGTAGTACTCGGTCATCTCGGCGGCGGAGCGCTCCTTGCCCTCGAAGGTGTAGACGCCGTCCTTGTAGAACTCGGAGGCGGCGACGTCGAGGGCGAGGGCGATCTGCTCGCCGGGGGTGTAACCGGCCTCCTTGATGGCCTCGACGATGAGGTCGAGGGCGGCGCGGTTGGACTCCAGGTTCGGGGCGAAGCCGCCCTCGTCGCCGAGACCGGTGGACAGGCCCTTGGTCTTCAGCACCTTCTTGAGGGTGTGGTAGACCTCGGCGCCCCAGCGCAGCGCCTCGGAGAAGGTCTCCGCGCCGATCGGGGCGATCATGAACTCCTGGATGTCCACGTTGGAGTCGGCGTGCGAGCCGCCGTTCAGGATGTTCATCATCGGAACGGGCAGCAGGTGCGCGTTCGGGCCGCCCAGGTAACGGAAGAGCGGGAGGTCGGAGGCCTCGGAGGCGGCGTGCGCGACGGCGAGGGAGACGCCGAGGATGGCGTTCGCGCCGAGCGAGCCCTTGTTGTCGGTGGCGTCCAGGTCGAACATCGCCTGGTCGATCAGGCGCTGCTCGGTGGCGTCGTAGCCGACGAGCTCCGGGCCGATCTGCTCGATGACGGCGAGGACGGCCTTCTCGACGCCCTTGCCCTGGTAACGGTTGGGGTCACCGTCACGGAGCTCGATGGCCTCGAAGGCACCGGTGGAGGCGCCGGAGGGGACGGCGGCACGACCCGTGCTGCCGTCGTCGAGGCCGACCTCGACCTCGACCGTGGGGTTGCCTCGGGAGTCCAGGATTTCCCGGGCTACGACGACGTCGATGGACGGCACGAGCATCTCCTTCTGGGATGTGACGCAAGCTATGCCGGGCCGGAAAAGCCCGGTGATGCGCAGGCCTGTGGTGGCCGCGCGTGACTGAGCCTAGCCGTCCCGGGGCGATCAGCCGGTCGTTGACCGCCTCATGGACGGAACCGAGAGTAAATTGTTTCCGAACGGAACAAAGCCGGTTCGACAAAAAACCCCGTCCCGGTGCGTACGGGGGAAGAACGCACCGGGACGGGGAGCCCGTGGGGACGGGGGGACGGCCCTCACGTGGCCTCCACAATGAAGGACACGGCTGGGAGGCCGCCGTGGTTCAGCTACGAGCCCGCTGTCACTTCAGGTGAAGCTGCTGGCCGGGGTGGATGACGTCGGCGTCGGCGACGACGCCCTTGTTCAGCTTGAACAGCGCCTGCCAGCCGCCCTTGACCTGGTGCTTCTGGGCGATGCTGCTGAGCGTGTCGCCCTTGACGACCTTGTACTCGCCGTCGCCCTTCGCGACCTTCGTGCCGGCCGGGGTGGTGACGGTCTGCGCGGCGGCCGGGCGCTCGGCGGAGCGGGAGGCGGTCTGCGGCTCGGCGGAGCGGGTGACGGTCTTGGGCGCGGGGGTGCTCGACGCGGCGGCGGCACCGGTGTAGGGGGTGCGGGACAGGCCCTTGCCGCAGACCGGCCAGGCGCCCTTGCCCTGGGAGGCGAGGACCTTCTCGGCGATGGTGATCTGCTGGGCCTTGGTGGCCAGGTTGGCCTGCGAGGCGTACTGCGTGCCGCCGTACGCGGCCCAGGTGGAGGCGGAGAACTGGACACCGCCGTAGTAGCCGTTGCCGGTGTTGATGGCCCAGTTGCCGCCGGACTCGCACTGGGCGACGGTGTCCCACTCGGCGGCGGTGGCGGCGGAGGCGTTGCCGGCCGCCAGCAGCGGGGCGGCGATGGCGACACCGGCGACACCGGCGAGCGCGGCGATGCGGGTGGCCTTGGAGGAGCGGCGGTGCGTGCCCTTACCGGAAAACAGCATGGTGGATCCCCTCACCGACGCCTGCGAGGTGAGCTGTCGGGTTCGGGCCGGTTGAGTTGCCCGGCCACGCCCCTCACGGGACGCGGCTTCACCCCGAGCCGGCACCAGCTTCAACCGCTGGGCCCGGCGCTTACCTTGGGTCCCCCGCTCCTGCCGACGGCGCTTGACGCGACGAATGTTCCCGGGCAG
The DNA here is from genome assembly GCF_055584385.1 of Streptomyces sp. NPDC104096. Classification (NCBI taxonomy): domain Bacteria; kingdom Bacillati; phylum Actinomycetota; class Actinomycetes; order Kitasatosporales; family Streptomycetaceae; genus Streptomyces; species Streptomyces sp. NPDC104096. The sequence continues at coordinate 46,617 of NZ_JBVJMD010000030.1, read as the reverse complement.
CCGCTGGCAGGATTCGGCGTTGCGGCGGCCGGTGCCCGCTGTGGCGAGCGATCTCGACCGTAGACAGGCGATCCTGGTATTTCCAAAGACGATCAGGGCTTCTGAGACTCATCCCACAGTTTCATCAAAACGGACATTTAGCGGCGAAACGGGGCGTCAACTCTCGCCGCTTTAGGCCCGTTTAGGCAGGTGCCTCCCAGGCCTGACCGGGGAGGACGCGGGTTCCGACGGCATCACCCGCCCCCCGCTCACCATGCGGAGCGGCGCCTTCCGTCGCGGAGGCCCGGAGGGCCGGCCGGAGGGCCGGCGGGCCACCCCGGCGCGAGCGGGTTACGAGCCGTACGCGGTCGAGGCGTGCCGGCCGACGAAGGAGAGGTCGGCGTCGGTGTCGGCGGAGGCCGTGTCCTCGTCGGCGCTGGCGCCGCGGTGGCGGCCGGTGCCCAGGTCGCCCGTGTCGACCAGGCCCGAAGCCCCGATGGCCTGACGGGAATTGTCCGAAGAGTCAGCCTTCGCCCCACTTGCCACGACGTCATCGTCCTGTGCGTCACTCGTGGCGGTATCGGCGGTTTCGCCCGCCTTGTCCGTCGCGGTCGCGGAAGAGGTGGCGGGGGACGTCGTGCCGGAAGGCAGGGCGGACGGGTCGGCGGACGCGGTGCCGGCGGCGGGCGTCGCGGACGGGTCGGCGGTGGCACCGGTGGAGGAGTCGGACAGGCCGAGCGGGTCCGACACCGAGGGCGACCCGGTCGCCCCGGACGCGCCGCTCGCGGTGTCGCCCGCCACACCCGTGTCGACGGCGGCCGTCGCGGAGTCCTTGGCGAGCCCGGAGGTCAGTCCACAGGTGGACCAGGCGCCGGCCCCCTGGGCGGCGAGGATCTTCTCGGCGACGGCTATCTGCTGGGACCGGCTGGCCAGATCGGCCCTGGAGGCGTAGTCGAGACCGCCGTACTGCTCCCAGTCCGCCTGGGTCAGGTGCAGGCCTCCGAAGTGCCCGTCACCGCTGTCGGCGCTCCACGAGCCACCGGTCTCGCACTGCGCGACCTGGTCCCAGGTGCTGCCCTCGGCCGCGCTCGCGCCACCGGCGCCCAGGAGCGGGATGGCGATGGCGGAACCCGCCACGCCGGCCGCGACGAGCAGGGCCGGGGCCTGGCGGGGACGACGGTGACGACCGTTTCCGGAGAGCATGCGGAAACCTTTCGTGCGACAGCAGTGACCGACACGGCCTGACGCTGACGCCGTGTTGATGATTGAACGTATCGGCACACGATCACTTGTCACAAGTTCATGCCGCAGAGATCACGCGCAGATCACAATGTTGACGGTGCGTCACCCGGGCACGGAACCCTCACGACTGCCGCCAATCGGTCAGACCGCCGTGAACTCCACAGGCAGGACACGCAGCCCGCGCATGATGAGTCCGCCGCGCCATCTCAAGTCCGCAGGCTCTGCGGCGAGTTGCAGATCGGGAAGCCGGGTGAGGAGCGTGGTCAGCGCCGTCCGTCCCTCCAGCCGGGCCAGCGGTGCACCCAGGCAGTAGTGGATTCCATGGCCGTAACCGAGGTGCTGGTTGTCACTGCGAGTGAGGTCGAGCACATTCGGCTCGGCGAACCGCTCCGGGTCCCGGTCGGCGGCCGCGAGGACGACGAGAACGGGGTCCCCGGGGGCGATGTCCTGTCCGCCGATGGTCAGCGGCCCGGTCGCGAACCGCCAGGTCGCCAGCTCCACCGGCCCGTCGTAGCGCAGGAGTTCCTCGATGCCGGTCTCCATCAGTCCGGACTCGCCGGCGGCCAGGGACGACTGGAGGCGGTCGCGCTGACCGGGGTGGGTCAGCAGGGCGTACATGCCGTTGCCGATGAGGTTGACCGTGGTCTCGAACCCCGCGAACAGCAGGATGAACGCCATCGCGGCGGCCTCGTTCTCGGTGAGGTGCTCGCCGTGGTCGGAGGCGCGGATGAGACCGGAGATGAGGTCCTCGCCGGGTGCGGCGGTCTCCGGCAGCGCCTCCCGCTTGCGGTGGATGAGCTCGGCGAGATAGCCGCGCATCTTCTTCACCGACCGCGCGACGCCGCCCCGCGGCCCTCCGCCGTGCCGGATCATCATGCCCGCCCAGTCCCGGAAGTCGTCCTGGTCCTCACGGGGTACGCCGAGCAGTTCGCAGATGGCGTAGATGGGCAGCGGGAAGGCGAACTCGTGGATGAGGTCGGCGGAGCCCCGGGCGGCGAAGCCGTCGATGAGCCGGTCGGTCAGCTCCTGCACGCGCGGTGCGAACTCCGCGACCCGGCGCGGGGTGAACGCCGTGCTGACCAGCCGCCGGAGCCTGGTGTGGTCCGGCGGGTCGATGTTGAGCAGATGGGTCATCAGCTCGGCCTTGCGTTCACCGGGGATGCCGGTCTTGCCCTTGGCGTGCGCGGGCTCGTCGTGATGTGCGGGGTTCTTGCTCAGCCGCGGGTCGGCGAGGGCCTGCCGGGCGTCGGCGTACCGGGTGACCAGCCAGGCCTCGACCCCGCTGGGCAGCCGGGTGCGGTGCACGGGGGCGTGCTCGCGCAGCCAGGCGTAGGCCGGGTACGGGTCGGCGGCGAACTCCCAGGTGAAGAGGTCGGGGGCGGGGCTGTCGGGCGCTGGCTGGTTGGTCACGCCTCGACGTTAGCCGGGTTCCCGGCGGGGGCCTTCTTCGCGGCGGGGTACGCCGGTCCGGAAGCCCGGCAGAACCGTGCACCGCGGGACCGCCTACCCGGCATCGTCGACCGGGCCTTTGGGGATGTCGAGCAGGCGGCGTCTCAGATGCCTGTCCGAGGCCCCAGAAGTCGGAATCACGCTGGTCGGGGCACGGCGCCGCGGCGCCTCCCCTGCGGATCCCGGCAGCGGAGCCGATCGGGCCGCCCGTGGCTCCCCCGCCCGTGCCTCCGCAACGTCCCCCTCCCCGAACAGCCCCAACCAGTCCGCCGCCTCCCCGTCCCCACCGTCCGCCGCCGTCCGCAGCCAGTGCTCGGCCAACGACAGATGTGCCAGGCCGAGCAGGCGTGCCTCGCGTGCCCCGGGCCTGTGCTCGGCCGCCGCCCGCAGATACGGCAGGGCCTCCTCGGCCTCGCCCCGTTCCAGCAGCAGTTCCCCGACCCGTGCCGCCAGGTCCGTCCGCCCCGCCTCGGCCGCCTTGCGGAACCAGTCCAGCTCGGTGGCCTCGTCCTCGGCGACCCGGCCCAGCACGCCCATGAGGTGCATGGCCTCGGTGTCACCCGCTTCGGCTCTCGGGGCGAAGACGGCGTGGGCGGTCCTGCGGACGTTGTGGTGCACGTCGGCGTCGTGGCGCGTCTGCTCCAGCGCGCAACGCCAGACGTCCGTCCGCACCGGCACCGACGTCCGTCGTGCCTGCGCGACCAGCGATCCGTGCGGCCGCCACGCCCCCTCGCTTCCCCTCGCGCCCGGCCCCGGAACGACGGGGACGGCGACCAGCAGCCCAGCCACTCCGTGTCGCGGTGCGGCCGCCCAGGCCGTCGCCTCCTGGAAGGTCTCTCCGCCCGACGGCCTCCTGCCGTAGTACGAGGCCGCCGTCCTCAGCAGGAGGTCCGGGATGCCTCCGGTGACTCCGCAGCAGGCCAGGTCCACGGCCGCCCGTACCAGCAGATGCCCGTACGGATGGCGGCTGTTGGACCGTCCGGAGCTGTGCCACAGGTCGTGCAGCTCGGGGCCGAGCGCGAGGAACTGGGTGACGCCCTCGCCGGACCACTCCAGGGCGTCGGCGAGCCGGTCGTCGTCGCCGTGCCCGGCCAGCCGGGCGAGTTCGTCCTCGCTCCACCGGGAACCCACGCGCGCCACCCTCGCCCGGGCCAGCAGCTTGGACGCGGGGCCGTCGCCGAAGCGGTGCTCCTCGTAGACCTCGTCGCGCATGGTGGCCACCACGGGCACGCGCAGCGTGGAGAGCCAGCCCAATAACCCCAGGTTCAGACCGTGTTCGCCGAGATGGCCCTCCAACTGGTCGAGCCACAGGACATGACGGCCGCCCCGGCCGTGCAACGCCTCCGGGAGGCCGCGCAGATCCGTGCCGGGAGCGGGCGCGAAGACCCGGGCGGAGTGCCCGCCGGCCGGTGTCGCGGCGGACCAGGCCGTCCGTGACTTGCCGGACAGCGGGCCGCCGGTGACGACCAGGAGGTCGTCCTGCTCGAACCAGCCGTGCAGCGTGGCGTCGATGTCCCGCTCCACATACGCCGGGAGCCGCGCGAGGTCCGCGCCGCCCGGCCGTCGCGCCGGCCGCACGCCCAGCGTGACCGGGTCGATCTCGTCCGACGTCGGCCAGCGGCCGGGGTCGGGGAGTGCGGCGCCGGGGTGGTTGACGTAGGTGTGCTGGGTCCCCACGACGGGGCCGTGGAAGGAGCCTTGCCGGAAATCGACGTGGTCCCCCGCGACGCCCGGCCGGTCGGCCGACTCCCCGGGCGCCCCTGGCTTCCCGTGCTCCCCGGGCCTGTCGGCGGGGGGCGGGACGACCGCGTCGCGTTTGAGGATGCCGTCGGTGGCGGTGGCGGTGGCCGCTCGGCCGGTGGGCCGCCGGGGCTCCACGGGTTCGGAGAACCGGCCGATCAGGGTCGCGAGGCGGCCCGCCGCGTCGTGGCCGGGCGAATTCGCCAGCACATCGAGAAAAACGCCCGTCCACCGCGTAAGGGAGTACGACAGCCTGTCCGTCGGCCCCCGCAGCAGATCGGACTCCCCGGCCCACCCCGCCCGCTCGAACCATGTCGCGAACGCCTCACGCACCAGCGCCGCCCCGCCCGACCGGTGCAACCCGGCGACCAGGGTCTGCGCCCCCCTGGCCGCCAGGTCCTCCAACTCCCGTTCCACCCGAGCCCCCTGGCCCCTCGACCGTCCCTGGGTCAACCGTACTGACCCGGGTGGCCGTCATCGCGCGGCTCGGCCGAAGGTCAGTCCTCGGCGGCCCGGATCGCTTCCCGGTACGCCCGCGCCGCCGCTCTCAGCGCCGCCTCCGGGTCCACGCCCTCCGACTCGGCCCGTACCGCCAGGGTCAGCAGTTCGTAGCCGATGCCCTCGCCCTGCGGGAGCGGGACGTCGAGGCCGGCCGTGCGGGCGCGGGAGGCCAGCTTGGCGGCGAGGGCCAGACCGGGCTGGTGCACGGGGATGCCCTCGGTGACGGAGGTGCGCCGCTTCTCCTCTGCCTTGGTCCGCAGCCAGTGCTCCTTGACCTCCTCGGGAGTGGTCGCGGTCTCGTCGCCGAAGACGTGCGGGTGGCGGTGGATGAGCTTGGTGACGATGCCCGCGGCCACGTCGTCGACGGAGAAGGGGGCCTGCGGATCCTCCTCGGCGATCCGGGCGTGGAAGACGACCTGGAGGAGGACGTCGCCGAGCTCCTCGCGCAGCTCGTCCCGGTCGCCGTCCTCGATCGCCTCGACGAGCTCGTACGCCTCCTCGATGCCGTACTTGGCCAGGCCCTCGTGGGTCTGCCGGGACGACCAGGGACACGCGACACGGATGCGGTCCATGACCTGGACGAGGTCGAGGAGGCGGGCGCCGGGGAGGTCGTAGGAGGCGGGGAGCAGCTCCAGTTCCGGCATCGCGACGCGGCCGGAGCCGGCCAGCCGGGCGAGGCCGTCGGTCAGGGCCGGTTCGCCCTCGGCGGTGGCCACGACCACCACCGTGTGCCCGCCCGCGCAGAGGTCGACCAGGTCCTCCGCGGCCGGCGAGGCCTCGTCGACGGTTATCCCCGCCTCGCGCAGATACGGCAGCTGCGGGTGGGCCGCGTCCGCGCACAGCACGCGGTCGGCCGCGCGCAGCGCCTGCCAGGCGGGCCAGGACAGCAGGCCGGGGGCGACCCGGTGGCTGGTGGTGAGCAGGACGACGCGGCCGGTGGCGGCTTCGGGGCTGGCTGTGTTCACCCCTCGAACGTAACGCACGGCGCGGACAGTCCCGGGAGTCGTCTCCCGGGCCCGGCCGTACCACCGTGCCCGGCCGCGGGACGCCCTGTACCCGACACACGGCCCACCCGGTCTGCCGCGTACCCGTCAGGCCGGCTGCTGCGCCCCCGCGGCCGCGACCTCGCGTACCCACGGGGTCTTCGCGTCGACGCGGCTGACCTTCTGGGCGTCCCAGTCGCCGTAGCGCGGGTTGAGGTCGACGTGGAGTTCCCCGGACGCCTCGGAGAGGGCCTTCCAGAAGGCCGGCTGGTTGGTGTCGGTGCCGAGGCGTGCGGCGAGCTTCTGCGCCTGGAGCTGGAGGCGGAGGTTGTCGTCGAGGCGCTGCGGCGGGATGTCGTACTGCTGGAGCCAGGCCGTCTCCAGTCCCGCGGCGCCGCCCGCCTGCTGCTCCAGGCTCGCGCGCATCCGCTGGATCTCGTTGCGGGTGACGGTGACGCCCGCGTCCTGGGCGGCCCGCTGGAGGACCCGGTCCAGGACCATGCCGTGCAGGGTGTCCCGGGTGAGGCCGCCGGTGCCGGCGACGACGCGCGCGTACTGCGCGTCGTCCTTCACCGCCGCGCGCTGTGCGTCGCGCACCTCCTGCACCCTGCTCTCCAGCTGTGACACGGTGATCCGCTGGTCGCCGACGACGGCCGCGGCACCGGGATGCGCGTCGTTTCCGCAGGCGGCGAGGAGCGGGGCCGCGGCGACGAGCGCGGCGGACAGGACGAGCGCGGTGCGACGGCGGCGGTGCAAGGAAACCTCCTGAGGAGATTGTGCGACGGTGCACAAGGTCTTGCGGTGATCGATGTTAGGCAGTGGGCAGGCTCTGGCCAACCCATTCGACCAACGATTCACCGGGACTTCGGGCACCGCCTCGCCTCCGCCGCACCCTCGCCGTGTGAACAGTTGTGCGGGCGGTCGTCCGGGCAGCCGGGCGGTCGCTCAGCCGGTGATGGCCACCGGGCCGTCCCAGGCGTCCCGGTCCACGGTGATCGTGACGCCGCCGATGGTCTCCTTGCTGTTGACCATGTACTGGTGGCCCCGGCTGTGGTTCGTCCACTGGCTCGTGGCGAACGGCCAGTCGCTGGTGGTGGTGTTCGTCTTGTCCCACAGGGCGTACCACATGTTGCCCGGCAGGTCCGTCTTGTCGGTGGCGTTCGCGATGGCCTTCGCGCTGGAGCTGGTGAAGCCGTAGTAACCGGAGCGGTACGTCTTGGCGCGCAGCGCCTTGTCGAAAGCGCGTACGTACGTCAGGACGGCGTCGTTGCACGCCTTGTTCGTGATGTCGTACGACTCCATGTCGAGGTAGACCGGGCTGCCGGCCTTCATCCCGAGGGCGGAGGCCTTGGCGACCGCGTCGGCGGCGTCGCTCGCGCCGAGCGAGGCGGCGGTGGCGGCGCTGATCTTCTCCGGGCTGGACCCGGTCTGGCAGGGCGGCTGGGCGCCCACGTAGAGCGGGATGAGCTTCCAGCCGAGGGTGCTGACCGACTTCACCCAGGACGCGGTGAGGTTGGGCTGGGCGCAGCCGCGGTTCTTGCCTCCGACGTACACGGCGGCGGCACCGTAGAAGCCGGTGTGCCAGGCCTTCATCGCGGACAGGGAGGGCGCGGCGCAGGTGTCGAAGGCGCGGCCGGTGAAGGTCTTCTGCGCGGGCCAGGTGGTGGCGGCCATCGAGGTCTGCGCGGCGATGCCGGCCCCGGCGACGACGGCGACTCCCGCCACCCCCCAGGTGACGTACCTGCGCTTGCGGGACTGCCGATGGCTGGACATGTGTGACCCCACCCCTGGTTGTGCCGGCCGTGCCGGCGAGTTGTGCGACGACCGCGCACGCGGCGCGGCGCGAAAGCGCGTGTAGCGTGAAACGGATGGCAACCTAACTGGTGCGCATCCTTGTTCGGGAAAGCGCGCCTCTAGGAACTCACAATATTCCTTCAGCGCACAGCAAAATCTGTCCGGCCCACCCGGACCGGGCGGCCCACGCGCCCCGCCGGGTCCGGCCCGGCCGGTTCGCCGGTGTCTATCCGCGCATCTGCCCCAACCACTGCAACGTCCGCCGGATCTCGGCCGCGAGCGGATGTCCGGGGCCGCGCAGTCGCTCCACGTCGTGCAGCAGTCTGGCCAGTGTGTCGTGGGCGGCGGCGCGGTCGCCGAGGGCCAGCAGCAGGTGCCCGATGCGGCGGCGGACGTCGAAGGCCGACTCCGGGTCGCCGGCGACGTACTGGTTCTCGTAGTACGGCAGCAGGGCGCGGTACTCGGCGAGCGCCGCCGCCGGTTCGCCCAGTTGCTCCAGGCACTGCGCGGACTCGTGGCGGTAGCGCAGGGACTGGGGGTCGGCCTGGCCGGCCTCGGCGGCGCGTTCGTCCGCGAGGCGGCGCAGTTCGGGCAGCGCGCGCCGGTACTGGCCGTCGTCCATGAGGGTGGCCGCGTACTGCTTGCGCAGGGTGCGCACGACCGGGGAGTGCTCGCCGTGCTGCTGGGCGGCGGCGGGCAGGATCGCGCCGAGGATGTCGACGGCCTGGGTGATGCGGCCCTCGCCGAGCAGTCGCTTGACCTCGTCGACGGCACCGGCGACATCGGGCTTCTCGGCGACCGGCGCGACCGGGGCGGGCTGCGGCGCGGGGGTGCGGGCGCGGTCCGGCCAGGGCGCGTGCGGGCGCAGGAACGGGCGCGTGGGGTCGAGCGGCGCCCCGCTGGGCGTCCCGCGCGCGGGCAGCAGCAGCGCCAGGTGCTCGTACACCTCCTGCGCGGAGGCGGGACGGTGCTGCGGGTCCTTCGCGAGCAGGCGCAGGACCAGGCTCTCCAGCGCCTCCGGAACCTCCGGGCGCAGTCTGCGCACCGGCAGCGGCGGCTCGTACAGGTGCCGGTGCAGCACCCCGAGGGCCGTCGAGCCCGCGAACGGGACCTGGCCGCTGAGCAGTTCGTGCATCAGCACACCGAGCGCGTACAGGTCGGTGTACGGGCCGACCGCGCCGCCCATCGCCTGCTCGGGCGCCATGTACGCGGGCGAGCCGATGGGCGAACCGGTGTGCGTGAGGCGGGTGGTGTCGGTGTCCATGACGGAGGCGACGCCGAGGTCGAGGACGGTGACCGTGCCGTCCTGCTTCACCATCACGTTCCGCGGCTTGAGGTCGCGGTGGATGATCGGCACCGCGTGGACGGCGCTCAGCACCGCGCACAGCTGCGCGGCGACCGCGACCGTCCACTGCCACGGGTACGGGTCGTGCTCGGCGAGGTGGTCGGAGAGGTCGGCCCCGTCGACGTACTGCATGACGAGGAACAGCTCCTCGCCCTCGCTGCCCGCGTCGTGCACGGTGACCAGGCCGGGGTGGTCGACCTGGGCGGTCACCCGGCACTCGCGCACGAAGCGGCGGCGCAGTTCGTCCGCCTCCTGGCCCGCGACCTTGTCGGGGCGCAGCAGCTTCACCGCGACCCGCCGGTCCAGCCGCCGGTCGTAGGCCGTCCAGACCTGGCCCATGCCGCCCTGTCCGATGAGCGTGGCCAGTTCGTACCGGTCGGCGACGACGCGGCCTGTCGTCGCGGTCACCGGCCGCCCTCGGGCCGGCCGTCCCGGGGGTCCTCCTGCTTGCGCAGATAGTCGCTGAGCTCGTCGAGCTCCGCGCGCACCTGGTCGATGCGGGCGGGCGCGGGCCGCTGCGGCGGCGGGGTCTGCGACAGGGGCGGCTGCGGCACGGACGGATTCGGCACAGGGGGATTCGGCACGGACGGATTCGGTATGTACGCCTGGGCCACGGGGGGCCCGGGCGGGACGGGGGTGCTCGTGTACGGCGAGACGGGTGGCGCCGGGTGCGGGTAGCCGTACGGCACCTGGACGGTCTGCGCGTGCGGCGGCGCGTAACCCCCGAAGCGGCGCGCGGCCTGGCTCATCCGGATGTCGGTCACCAGGTAGTAGGCGGCGCTGCCGGCCCCGAGGAGCAGCACCACGGCCAGCGCGACGTCGCTCCTGGCGTCGGTCTCCGGCACGCTGCCGACGACCGCGAAGGCGGCGACGGACAGCGGCAGGGACACCCAGGCCGCCGTCCAGTCGAACCAGCGCCCGCGCAGGATCGCCACCCGGAACAGCGGGACACAGGCGAGCAGACCGCACGACAGGATCCCGGCGGCCGCGAACAGCACGCGCAGGGCGATGGCGGTACCCGCGCTACGGGTGGGCGGCGGCGCCGCGCCGTGGCCGTACATGACTGCTCCCGGGCCTGGTTCGATATCGGAGTTCGAGCGTATAGGCCCACGCGGACAACCGGTCCCGGGTTGTGCCGAACCGTTGTCATGCTGATCACTTCACGGGACGTCGCAGGTGGCTGTCGGGACGGCCGGGCCGGGGCCTTCGGGGCTCAGCCCGGGGACACCGTGCCGTCGGTCAGCCCGTCGTACATGCCGCGTACGAGCTCGTCCCCCAGCCGGCCCGCGTACCTCAGCGCCCGCTCGAACTCGTCGAGCGCGCGGAACCTGGCGCCGTAGCGGCGCTGTTCGTCCAGCGGGAGCCGGGGCAGGTGCAGCCGGCGCACGTCGAGCCGGGTGGCGGTGGACGCGTAGCTGCTGGCCTGGCGGTTGTTGGCGGTGCCGCGCAGGAACCCGGCGAGGAACCACGGATCGAGCGCCGTGGGATCGGGGCGCAGCAGCACGAGGTTGCGCCCCAGTGCGGCGCCCGCCGTCCCGCCGTCGACCACCCGGGCCACCGAGCCGCCGCCGAGCACCGGCACGACCACGTCGCCCGCCTCCGTCAGGACGGCCTCCTCCTCGCTCTCGGGCAGCGTCCCCGAGGGGCCGGTCCCGGCGAGCACGTCGTGATCGGTGAGGACGGGCACGCGTGCGGGGCCGCCGGTTCCGCCCGTGCGCAGCACCAGGGCGCCCCCGCGGGCGAGTTCGCCGACGGTGGTGAGCGGCCAGCGGGCGGGCGGCGCGGTCACCGCGGGCGGCGGGGTGAGACCGGTGGTCAGCCGCAGCGTCTCGCCGAGCCGCTCGCGCACGGCCGTGAGCTGCTCGCCGCCGTCGGCCGCCGTCGGGGGCGGGAGGTGGCGGGCGGGGGCCAGGTCGACGTCGTCGTCGAGGAGTTCGATGACGGGCACGGAACGCGCCAGACCGGGGCGTTCCGGGAGGGTGCCGTCCCGGTCGTGGGCCCGCCACGCTTCGAGCACGGCGTCCTTGACGGACTGCCAGTCGGGGCCGCCGCGTCCCTCGCCGGCGAACTGTCCGGCGTCGGCGAGCAGCACCTCGGGCTGACCGGGCGCCTTCTCGGGCCGGCGCAGCACCCACAGGTGCAGCGCGATGTTGTACGGAGGGGCCGCGCCGACCGGCAGGGCGACGACGGCCCGCAGCGCGCCCCGGCGCAGCAGGTCGGCGCGGATGCGGCGGCCGGAGCGGCGGGAGGCGGCGGCGGGCGGCATGAGCAGTACGGCCGTGCCGCCGTCCCGCAGCCGGGCGAGCGCGTGCTGCACCCAGGCCAGCTCGGACTCGGCGCGGGCCGGGAAGCCGTACTCCCAGCGGGGGTCGTAGGCGAGTTCGTCGTGGCCCCAGTTGCGTTCGTTGAACGGGGGGTGGCACAGGACCGTGTCGGCGCGCAGGTGCGGCCAGGCGTCGGCGCGCAGGGAGTCGCCGACGGCCGCGCGCACGGCGGCCCGGCCGTGCAGGGCGAGCCGGAGCGCGGTGAGCGCGGCGAGTTCGGGTGCGCTGTCCTGACCGTAGAGCTCCTGGCCGGGACGGGGGTCGAGGGCGCGCAGCAGGGCGCCGGTGCCGCAGGCCGGGTCCAGGACGGTGCGGGCGGGGCCCGCGAGGTCGGCCATGAGGCGGGCCAGCTCGGTGGGGGTGAGCGTGTACTGGCGCGGGTTGGCGTCCAGGTGCCGCCCGAACAGGAACTCGAAGGTCTGGCGGGCGCCCAGGTCGGCGGCGAGCTCGGCCACCCCGCGCAGGAGCGGGACGGAGGGGAGGAGCTGAGGGCTGGTCGGGATGTGGACCGCGGGGGCGGTGGAGGGGGCGGAGGGGGCGGGGGTGTGAACCGGGGAGGTGCCGGGGGTGTGCGGGGCGACCCAGTCCCCCGACACCGGCTCCGGAGTGTTCACAGTGGGCGGTCGGTTCACAGCCGCGGGAGTCGCCACGTCCGGGCGAGCGTGAACACCGCGCCCACTCTCGACCGGGGGGCCGAACCGCGGGGTGATCACCTGCTCCAGCGCGGCCGGCAGCAGTGCGGCGAGGCGCTCGTCGGAACCCGCGCCCACCTCCAGCCATACCGTCGGCCGGTCATGGATGAGCAGCAGGACGCAGCCGGCGTGGGCGAGCGCGGTGACGGGCCCCTCGGGGTGTCCGGCCAGTTGCTGCCAGACCCGCTCCCGCAGCGGCACTTCGGCGAGTTTCCCCTGGTGGCGAAGCCAGGCCTCGACGTCCGCGAGCGCGAACGACGGGCTGGTCTCGGTGCCGCCGACGGGCTTGGGGAAGTCGGCGTGCCGACGACGCCAGTTGCTCACGGCCGCGCGGCCGACACCGGCGAGCCGTGCGATCCCGGCGGCGGTCACCTCAGTCGCGTTGTCCTGCACTCGCGTCGCTCCCCTCGTCCCGCTCGCTCCTGCGTGGCGTCGAGCATACCGACGCAGGCAAGATCTACCCATTCACGGCGTGTACGCAAGAGCCTTTGTGAATCGTGTTGACTCGGTTCACAAGCTCTGGTCTTATTGACCCAGCGAACGAGCGGCCCCATCGAGGCGGCCGCCACGTCAGGGGGAGGGGACAGTCATGGGCATGAAGGGCAAGGTCGCGCTGGGCGCCGTGGTGGGGATCGTCGTCATCGGGGTCGCCTCGGCGAACGCCGACGGCAACGGCGGCGGCACGGGCGACACCGCCGACAAGGGCTCTTCGACGTCCGCGGCTCCGCAGGCCGGCGCCAAGAAGGACAGCGGCGGCAAGGCCGAGGCGTCCGGGAAGAAGAAGGCCGCGTTCGAGGGGGACGGCGAGTTCCGGGTCGGCTCGGACCTCAAGCCCGGCACCTACCGCACCACCGGCAACGACGGCGGCATGTGCTACTGGGAGCGCGCCAAGGACGCCTCGGGCGAGATGGACTCGATCCTGGCCAACGACAACGTCACCGGCACCAGTTACGTCACCGTCAAGGCCACCGACAAGCTCTTCAAGTCCACCGGCTGCAAGGACTGGGAGGCCGTCGCCGACGGCCGGGCCGAGAGATCCTCCGCCACGGGCGTGGACGGCGACGGCGGCATGTTCGCGGTCGGCCCGGACATCGCACCCGGCACCTACCGGTCCACCGGCAACGACGACGGCATGTGCTACTGGGAGCGCACCAAGGACGCCGACCACGGCCTCGACTCGATCATCGCGAACAACAACGTCACCGGTTCGGCCGTCGTCACGATCAGCGCCAAGGACGCCTACTTCAAGACGTCCGGCTGCGGGGACTGGAAGAAGACCGGCTGACCGGACCGGACCGGTCCCGTCCGGGGCGCGGCGCCACCAGCCGGCGCCCGCCCCGCCGTCCCCCGCCACGTCACGTCACCTCCCCTCGCCTCACCTCCGTCTTCACCACCACCCCCATCTCCGTCTTCTTCACCTTCTTCATCGAGGAATCGTCATGCGTCGTACCGCACTTGCCGCTCTCTGTCTCGCCACCGCGGCCGCCGCGGGCCTCACCGGCTGCCTGTCCGGCGAGGACAAGGCGGACGACAAGACGGGCGCGTCCCACACCTCCGCCTCCGCCAAGCCGAAGGAGCCGTTCGCCGGTCTGACCGGCGGGGAGATCGCCGACCGGGCCATGAAGGCCACCACCGGCGCCACCTCGCTCCGGATGAAGGGCGACATCGCCGACGACGAGAGCGGCGGCACGATCCGGATCGACATGGCCCTGAACCGGCAGGGCGAGTGCGCCGGCACCCTGGGCATGGGCGGCCAGGGCAAGGCCGAGCTGATCAAGACCGGCGACGTCGTCTACATGAAGTACGACGAGGCGTTCCTGCGCGCCCAGAGCGAGGGCGAGCCGAAGTCGGACACCGACGCGGCCGTGGCCATGCTCGCCGGCAAGTGGGCCAAGATGGCCGCGAAGGGTCAGGACGCCAAGGACATCGCGGGCTTCTGCGACCTGGACTCGGTGCTCGGCGGCGCGGAGGACGGCAACTCGGACGCCACCCGCGGGCAGACGACCACGGTCGACGGCACGCCCGCGATCGTGCTGCACGAGAAGGACGGCAAGGACCGGTACACGCTGTACGTCGCCACCGAGGGCAAGCCGTACCTGCTGCAGATCGACAGCACGACCGGCAAGGAGCCCGGCACGCTCACCTTCGGCGACTACGACAAGCCGGTCCCGGCGCAGAAGCCCGCGGGCAACATCCTGGACCTGGACGCGCTCGGCTGACGGACCGCGGACGCCCGCACGCCCCGGCGGGGGGCCGAAGCGTGCGGGGGACGGGGGAAGAGGGGGAACGGGGGAAGAGGGGGACGGGGGCGGACCCGGCCGGGGATCAGCGGGCGCGGAAACGCGCCGGCGCCTCGGTCGGGTTGCCGCCGGTGGGGAGCTTCTGGTCCGGGCAGCCGGCCAGGACCTTCTCCATCGCGGCCTTCTCGGCGGCGGTCACCCACAGCCCGTACTTCTTCTTCACGGCGACCTGCCCGGCGACGTACGCGCACCGGTAACCCGCGTTGGGCGGCAGCCAGGTCGCCGTGTCGCCGTCGCCCTTGCCGCGGTTGGTGCTCGCGTCGACGGCTATGAGGTTGAGCGGGTCGTTGGCCAGCGCGATGCGCTTGCTCGGGTCCCAGTACTTGGCGCCCTTCTGCCAGGCGTCCGAGAGCGCGACGACGTGGTCTATGTCGACCAGACTGCGGCCGCGCCGGTAGGTCACGTTCTTGCCGGAGTAGGGATCGGGTTCGAGGACGCCGTAGGACACCTTGCACTTCCCGCCGGTGAACTTCAGCTCCTTCAGGTCCCTTTTGAGGATGTCGTCGCGGGTGTCACAACTGTTCGAATCGGTGTCGGCCCAGGCGGTGCCGAACCGGTCGCGGTCGTAGCCGGTCTTCGGCGCCCGGCCCTTGACGGGCAGCGACCGGGCCGCGGTGAGCGCGGCGCCCCCGGTCCCTCCCGGGCCTGTCGTCTCCGCGGATCCCGCGGATCCCGTGGTCTGCGGGGTGCACCCCGCCACGGCGAACACCGTCATGACGGCGATCGCCGCCCCTCCCCTCAGACGCGTCACGCTGCGCCCCTCCCCTTCGCTTCCCGGTTCCGCCCCGCACGGAGAGGGTTCCCCGCGTCGGTCCTCGCACACCGTAGTCGCTCGCGGGTACGGACCACGCGGTGCCCGGCGGCACCTGCCGCGCAGGTCAGGCGTGCCGCCGACCGGGGGCACCCCCGACGGGGACGGTCCGTCGGGGACACCCTGCGTGAGGACGGACGTCACGAGCCCAGGACCGTCGCCAGGAACTCCCCCACCCACCCGAGGAGTTCGCGTCCGACCAGCGGCTTGCCGCCGACCTTCGCGGTCTTCGGGCGGGGCACCAGGATCTGGTGGACGGCCGGCTTGATGACCGTCCCCGGGTACAGCCGCTTCAGACGCAGCTCCTGCGACTCGCGCAACTCCACCGGCGCGAAACGGATGTTGGTGCCCTGGAGCACGATCTCGCCGACCTCACAGGCGCGCGCGAGCATCCGCAGCCCGGCCACCAGCAGCAGGTTCTCCACGGGCTCGGGCAACTTGCCGTAGCGGTCGACGAGTTCCTCGCGGACGGCCTTGATGTCCGCCTCGGAGTCGGCGGAGGCGATCGCGCGGTACGCCTGGAGGCGCAGCCGCTCGCCCGGCGCGTAGTCGTGCGGGACGTGCGCGTCGACCGGCAGCTCGATCTTGACCTCCAGCGGCGGCTCCTCCTCGACCCCGCCCGTCTCCAGCTGACGCCGGTAGTCGGCGACCGCCTCGCCCACCATGCGCACGTACAGGTCGAAGCCGACGCCCGCGATATGGCCGGACTGCTCGCCGCCGAGCAGGTTGCCGGCGCCACGGATCTCCAGGTCCTTCATCGCCACGTACATGCCCGCGCCCATCTCGGTGTGCTGGGCGATGGTGGCGAGCCGCTCGTGGGCCGTCTCCGTCAGCGGCTTCTCCGGCGGGTAGAGGAAGTAGGCGTAGCCGCGCTCGCGGCCGCGGCCCACCCGGCCGCGCAGCTGGTGCAGCTGGGACAGGCCGAAGGTGTCGCCGCGCTCCACGATCAGCGTGTTGGCGTTGGAGATGTCGATGCCGGACTCGACGATCGTCGTCGAGACGAGCACGTCGAACTTCTTCTCCCAGAAGTCGACGACGACCTGCTCCAGCGCCTGCTCCGACATCTGGCCGTGGGCGGTGGCGATCCGCGCCTCGGGGACGATGTCGCGCAGCCGCGCCGCCGCCCGGTCGATCGACTCGACCCGGTTGTGGATGTAGAAGACCTGGCCCTCGCGCAGCAGTTCACGGCGGATCGCGGCGCCGATCTGCTTCTCCTCGTACGGGCCGACGAAGGTGAGCACCGGGTGGCGCTCCTCCGGCGGGGTGGTGATCGTCGACATCTCGCGGATGCCGGTGACCGCCATCTCCAGGGTGCGCGGGATCGGGGTCGCCGACATCGTCAGCACGTCGACGTTGGCCCGCAGCTTCTTCAGCTGCTCCTTGTGCTCGACGCCGAAGCGCTGCTCCTCGTCGACGATGACCAGTCCGAGGTCCTTGAACTTCGTCTCCGAGGAGAACAGCCGGTGGGTGCCGATGACCACGTCCACCGCGCCCTCGCGCAGGCCCTCCAGGACGCCCTTGGCCTCGGTGTCGGTCTGGAAGCGGGACAGGGCGCGCACGTTCACCGGGAACTGCGAGTACCGCTCGCTGAACGTGCCGAAGTGCTGCTGCACCAGCAGCGTCGTCGGCACCAGCACGGCCACCTGCTTGCCGTCCTGTACGGCCTTGAAGGCGGCGCGGACCGCGATCTCCGTCTTGCCGTAGCCGACGTCGCCGCAGATCAGGCGGTCCATCGGGACCGTCTTCTCCATGTCGTCCTTGACCTCGGCGATGGTGGTGAGCTGGTCGGGGGTCTCCGCGTACGGGAAGGCGTCCTCCAGCTCGCGCTGCCAGGGGGTGTCGGTGCCGAAGGCGTGCCCGGGGGCCGCCATCCGCGCGCTGTACAGCTTGATCAGGTCGGCCGCGATCTCCTTGACAGCCTTCTTCGCCCGCGCCTTGGTCTTGGTCCAGTCGGCGCCGCCGAGGCGGTGCAGCGTGGGCGCCTCGCCGCCGACGTACTTGGTGATCTGCTCCAGCTGGTCGGTGGGGATGTAGAGGCGGTCGCCGGGCTGGCCGCGCTTGGCGGGGGCGTACTCCACCACCAGGTACTCGCGGGTCGCACCCTGCACGGTGCGCTGCACCATCTCGATGTAGCGGCCGACGCCGTGCTGCTCGTGGACGATGTAGTCGCCCGCCTCCAGGGTCAGCGGGTCGATGGTCTTCCTGCGGCGCGCGGGCATCCGGGCGCCGTCCTTGCCGGCCGCCTTCTGGCCCGAGAGGTCGGTCTCCGTCAGGACGGCCAGCTTGAGCGCCGGGTCGACGAAGCCGTAGTCGATCGAGCCGCAGGCGACGTGCACGACGGACGGGGAGAGGTCCACGAGGTCGGTGTCCAGGCGGGCCGCGATGCCCTCGCCGCCGAGCACCTCGACCGTGCGGGCGGCCGGGCCGTGGGCCTCGGTGACGAAGACCGTGCGCCAGCCGTCGGCGAGCCAGCCCTTGGTGTCGGCGAGCGCCTTCGCGGTGTCGCCGCGGTAGGTCTCGGTGGCGCGCATCCCGAGCTGGAGGGTGTCGGCCTCCAGCTCCAGGTCCGCGGCGAACGGCGACACCGACCACCACATCATGTCCAGCTCGCGGGCCCGGTCGCGGACGTCCGCGATGGACCACAGGGAGGCCGCGCCGACGTCGATGGGCGCCTCGCCGCCGCCCGCGGTGGCCGCCCAGGACGCCTGGAGGAACTCCTGGGAGGTCGCCACCAGGTCCGAGGCACGGGTGCGGACCCGTTCCGGATCGCAGACGACCGTCATCGCGCCCTTGGGCAGGACGTCGAGCAGCAGCTCCATGTCGTCGACCAGGACCGGGGCGAGGGACTCCATGCCCTCCACGGCGATGCCCTCGGCGATCCGGCCGAGCAGTTCGCCCAGCTCGGGGTGCTGCTCGGCGAGGGCCTGCGCCCGGGTGCGCACCTCGTCGGTGAGCAGCAGTTCACGGCAGGGCGGCGCCCACAGGCCGTGTTCGGCGACCTCCAGGGAGCGCTGGTCGGCGACCTTGAAGTAGCGGATCTCCTCGACGTCGTCGCCCCAGAACTCCACGCGCAGGGGGTGTTCCTCGGTGGGCGGGAAGACGTCCAGGATGCCGCCGCGCACGGCGAACTCGCCGCGCTTCTCGACCAGCTCGACCCGGGAGTACGCGGCGGCGGCGAGGGCTTCCACCACCTCGTTCAGGTCGGCGTTGCGGCCGGTGCGCAGTGCCACGGGCTCCAGGTCGCCCAGTCCCTTGACCTGCGGCTGGAGCACGGACCGCACGGGGGCCACGACGACGGAGACCGGGCCGGTCTCGGGGTCGTCGGTGCGGGGGTGGGCGAGCCGGCGCAGCACGGCGAGGCGTCGGCCGACGGTGTCGCTGCGGGGGCTGAGCCGTTCGTGCGGCAGGGTCTCCCAGGACGGGTACTCCGCCACCCCGTCCGGCGGCAGCAGCGAGCGCAGGGCCGCCGCCAGGTCCTCCGCCTCGCGACCGGTGGCCGTCACCGCCAGCACCGTGCGGCCGGTCTCGCGGGCGAGCGCGGCGATCGCGAGGGGGCGCGCGGCGGGCGGGCCGACGAGGTCGACATGCATCCGGTTGCCGTCGGAGGCCGCCCTGGCCGCTTCCGCGAGGGCGGTGTCCTTGACTACGGCGTCGAGCAGACCGTGCAGGCTCATGGAGGACTTTCCGTCCGGGGGCCCGCGGTACACCGGGGCGTACCGGGGGCCGGGTGGGCAACGCGAAGGGCCCGACGCGTGTCACGGGCCGGGGGTGTCCAGAGTACGACGGCGCGCCGCCCGACGCCGGAGCTGTGGACAACGCCCGGAAATCACGAGGACCGCGTCCCCGCGCCCCCGGCCCGCCGGGGCTCCCGACCCCGACTTCCCGCTCCCGGCCTCCGGGCCTGCCGGCCTCCAGGCCTCAGCCCCCGGCTCCCGGCTCCCGGCTCCGGGCTTCGTGCTCCGGGCCTGCCGACCTCCAGGCTCCGACCTCAGGGCCTCGTACCTCCCGGCTCCCCGCTCCGGGCTCCGGGCCTCCCGGCTCCCGGCTCCCGGCTCCCGGCCGCGGTGTGTCGGGCGCCCGGCACACCGCGGCCGGCGCCCGCGGGGCCCCCCCCGGCGCGCCCGCGCCCGCCGCGCCGCCCCCACCCCCCCCGGGGGGGGGCCCCCCCGGGGGCCCCCACCGGCCGGAGGTTTTCGACTAGGCGCAGCTGACGCCGATGCAGACGGTGTTCAGCAGCGTCAGCAGGCCGACGCACGCACAGGTGCCGCTGAACTGCGCGCCGTCGACACCGACCGGGTCGGTCTCCGGAAGGGCGTGCAGGTGGGCCAGCAGCTCGAGCGCCTGGTTCTCCATGACATTCTCCTTCTGTGAGCGGTTACGACAGGAGGATTTACCTGTCGTTCAGCCCGGCACCTGAGCCATCCAGTGCCGGGAGTCTGTGTGGCGCGTCCTCAGGAGGAACGCGAGGATGCCTGCGGATCCGTCGCTCCAGCTCGTCGAGACGTCCCCGTACTCGTTGGGGAAGACGACGTGGCCGTCGCGGTGGGCCCGTTCGCAGACGAGGAGGCGGGCCACGTCCTCGGCCATCGCCCGGTAGACGGGATCCCCGGTGACCTCGGCCATGTCGAGGAGGAAGTCGCCGTTGCCGGCCAGTCCGTGGCACTGGGCGACGGCGGCGCGCGAGGCGCGTTCCACGACGGCGTGGGCGGCGCCGCGGGCGAGGTCGACGTAGCGTTTGTCCCCGGTCTGCTGCCAGAGCCGGACCAGGAAGGATCCGATGCCCGCCGAGCCGTGACACCAGTAGGGGGCCGTGGGCACGTCCGTGGCCTGGGCCGGCCACTGGGCCGTCTCACCGACCATCACGGCGTTGGCCACCAGGTGCTCCCCCGCCGCCACGGCCAGTTCCATGTGTTCCACGCGGTGGGAGACGGCCGCGGCGGCGAGGAGGAAGCAGCCGATGCCGGCCGTTCCGTGCGCGAAGCCGAGGTAGCGTTTGCCGGCCTCTTCGGACACGGCTTCCGCGGGGACCGGCCAGCTCACTCCGGACGGTTCGGTCCGTGCGGCGGCGGCCAGCCGGTCGGCGGCGTCGACGACCAGCTCGGCCAGGCGTGGGTCACCGCTGCGGTGCCACAGGTGGGCGGCGGCCAGGCCGCTGCCCGCGCAGCCGTGGGTGATGTCGTAGCTGGGTGTCCGCTCCAGCGGGGCCAGCGCCAGGGCCAGCGCGTGGTCGGTGAGCGCGCGGTCGTCGACGGCGCGTCCTGCGTCGTACAGCGCCCAGGCGATTCCGCGGCCGCCGAAGTGCAGGCCCGGACGGATGGTGCGGGTGTCGGTGCGGGCGACGACCCAGTTGCCCGCGGTACGGAGCAGATCCGGCAGGCGCCGGTCTCCGGTGAGCTCGAAGTACCGGGTCAGGACCGCCAGTACGCCGGCCGCACCCTGCTGCACGGTGCAGGGGTCGGTCTCACCGGCCAGGGTGGACACGGGCCACAGCCGCCCCTGGTCGGCGGGGGTCATCGACTCGACGAGGTGGTTCACCATCCCGGTGATCGCGAGCCGTGTCGTGTCGTCCGGCCCGGCTGTGCGTGCCGGTGCGGCGGTGGGGCGCGCGGTCCATGAGGGGTCCGCCGCGCGAAGGGCCGTACGCGCCCTGTCCGGGTCCCAGCGCTCACCGGGATCGTCCTTCATCAGCCCGAGGATCATCTCCCGCAGGCCCTCCGGCAGGCCCGGCGTTCCTGCGCAGGCGTCCAGCCAGTCGGCGAACCGCTCTTGCTCGGACCGGTCGGCCGGCTCCTCGGGCAGCAGGTTGGGCACCTTCCCGGCGAGCACGAAGCACACGGTGGCGCCGAGGCTGTAGTAGTCGGCCGTCGGGGAGACGGGAGCGTCCGCCAGGCGCTCGGGAGCGCTGAAGCCGGGGGTCCCCACCTGGGTCGGGAGCGCGATGTCGTCCTCCAGGACGGCGAGCTCCAGGTCGATGAGGCGCAGTTCCCCGTCGGGGCGGACCATGACGTTGCCGGGGGTGAAGTCCCTCAGTACGCAACCACAGGCGTGGGCCGCCGCGACCAGGTCCACCAGACGTGCGACCTGGTCGAGCGCTTCGGCTCGGTAGCGTTCGCTGCCGACGTCGCGGAAGCGCTCGGCGACCCAGTTGCGCAAGGGTACGCCCGGTACTTCCTCCAGGGCGAGGAACAGGTGCCCGCCCGTCTCGAACGTCGCGAGCAACTCCGGTGCCAGGCCCGTGTGTTTGAGCTTCTCCAGGGTCCTGGCCTCGGCCCGCAGCCAGTCGCGGACGTCGGAGCCGGACCTGTCGCCCTCGACGTGCGGCCGGGCCTCCTTGATCACCACGGGTGCGCCGGTGGTGACGTCGGTGCCCCGGTAGACGCCGCCCTTGTTGGTGTGCCGGATCGCTTCCCGTACCGAGAACCGGCCGCCGAGCAGCACGGGCCTGCTCGCCGCCTTCTCCTGTTGCGGTGGAAGCGGCACCGAGGCGGGAAAGGGGCTCACCGCCCAAGGGGGTGGCGCGTACTGCCCGGTGCGCTTGTCCTCGACGGGATTGCCGTCGGGGTCCTCGATGAACCACACCAGCAGACCCTCGTCCGACAGCCGCCGCCGGCCGACGAAGGCGCCGTAGCGGTAGTGCACCAGACTGCGCGGAGCGTACGGCTGGTCGGACAGGATCCGGGGGCCGGCCAGTCCCGCCGTGGCCCTGTGCAGCTCCATCGCTATTCGGGCCGCCGCGCCGTCGGAGGGCGGGTATACGGTGATGAACTTGCCGGAACTGCCCCGCGGTGTGGCACGGGAGTTGAGCGCGCTCACCTGTTCGAGCGAGCGTACGAACTTGAATGCCGCGTCTTCGCGCAACAGCACATCCATGGCCCTCACAAGGACTTCCGGTGCGGAAGCGGCCGTCGCGGAAACATGCAGTTTCCAGCCTTGCCGGCGTTGAATTCCGGACAGGCAGGTGAGGCGGCACCACATCTCGTCCGCGTCGGTCGTCCAACGCGCCTCCGTACCGGTGGCCTGCAATGCCCGGCGGAGCAGACTTTCGAGGTCGACTTCGGTTGCGTGGCTCGTCATGCGTCCCTCCCATCGGCGAGAACCGCTGAGAGAAATGTGCCTTCAGCCGGAAGAAATGCACAACACCCGCCTGTCGCATTCACTCGGTCCAGCGAGCGCAGGGTGTTGTCGCCGTCATAAACGGTACAGTCCGGCGCAAATAATGGAGCACGAGCGCCCCCGGCTCGGAAATACCCCACCCGTTCGACGACTTCGCCGCCCACACCGGGAAATCACAAACGGACCGAATTGATTCGCCCTCGATCAAGGATTGATGATACAGATTCAGAAGGGCTGCGGCGACCCGCCGCCCCCAACTCTCCCAGGGGTTCCCTTATACCGCCACGGCGATGCACGCCGTTCCCGTATCCACCATCGCCCAATCCTCGTTGCCCATCGAACAGAGAATTGAGATGAACAGCGGTCATGGCCAACGCCATAGGCGCGGACCGCGGACATTCCGCTTCCATTTCACCCCACATTTTGACCCATATAATATTACCAATCTGTGGTGGATGAACGACGGATCCATGGCCCGCTACGACGCCCCGGCCTCCAGCGCCGAGCGGTGGAGACCGGGGCATGAGCGCGGGTCCTGACCTCCTATTCGCTGCGCAGCGCCGTGGCGGTTCGGGCTCGTGCGGCCCAGCCGGCGGGCAGCAGCGCGCCCAGGGCGGCGATGAGCAGGCCGCCGAGTGCGAGCGGGAGAAGTTCGGCCCCGTGGTAGACGGCGATGACGGAGTCGGGCAGACGCAGCCCCGCGCCGTCGCCCATCGCGGGCATGACCCAGCCGTGCACGCTCACGCCGAGCGGCACACCGAGCGTCCCCGCGACGAGTCCGGTCACGACGACCGAGGTGAGGACCATCGCGACGGTCTGCCGGGGTGTCATGCCCAGCGCCTTGTGCACACCGATCTCCCGGACCCGCTCACGCGTGTCGAGCAGCACGCCGTTCAGGACGCCGAGCGCGGCGACGGCGACGAGCATCAGCGTGAGGAACGCGGAGAGCGCGTTGAGCGTGACGACCATGTCGCTGCCGGCGCCGGGACCGCCGACCTGGGCGGTGACGCCCAGCGGCGCCAGGTCCCTGTTCAACGCGTCGACGTAGGCGGCGACGTCGGTGCCGGGCGTGACCGCGATGTGATGGCTCGCGTCCGTCAGGTCGGGGCGGGCGGGCGTGAGGGTGCGGGCGTCGGTGAAGACCTGCATCCCGCTGTTGCGGGGATCGAGGACCTCGCCGACGATCCGGACCGTGACGGGCTCGGCGAGGCCGCCGAGGGTGACGGTGTCACCGATGCGGGTGCCGGTGGCGGCCAGGAAGGGAGTGGGGACCACCGCCTCACCGGGCTCGCCGACCCAGCGGCCCTCGACCATCGTGTAGCCGCCCCAGGAGGCGTCGCCGGTGAAGGCGATCACGTCGACGGTACCGGTGAGGCCGGACACGGTCGCCCGTACCGTCGCCGCACGGTAGTACTTCGCGGTTCCGGCGGCCGCCTCGACCGCCGCGGCGACCGCGGCGGGATCGGCCCGGGGCTTGTCGGTGACGGTGCCTCGGGGGCCGAACTCCGGCAGCGGCTCGGGCACGGTGACATCGGCGGCGTCATGGGCCTTGGCCTTCATCACCTCCCCGAGCGAGGCACCCATTCCCACGGTGAACGTGACGGCGACCGTGCCGAACAGCACCGCCGTGCCCATGGCCAGCGCGCGGGCGGGCCTGGCGAAGGGCCGGGCCAGACCCAGCGCGACCGGCTGCGGCAGGGGCAGCCGGCCGGCCAGCCGGACCGCCCACCGGCCGCGCCCCGCCGCAGCGGCACGCCCCACGGCGAGCGCGTCGACGGTACGCAGCCGGCCCGCCCGCCAGGCGCTCGCCCACGCGGTCGCCGCCACCAGGCCGAGCATCGCGGCGACCACCGCCAGGTCGACCCAGGGGGCGACGGCCAGGGACGAGGTGCCGTACACGTCCGCGGCCTCGGCCAGTACGGGCACGGCGAGCAGATGGCCCGCGAGGACACCGAGTGCCGTACCGACCGCGGCCGGGATCAGCGCCTGGCCGACATGGGCCCGTACCACCTGGGCCGGGGTGAAGCCGACGGCCTTGAGGACGCCGATCCGGCGCGTTCCCGTGCCGACGGCCGACGCGACGACGTTGCCGACGACGAGCACCGACATGACCAGGCCCAGGACGCCGAACGCCACGAGGAACGGGACGTACAGGGCGGTGGCACGTTCGGCGTTCTTCCTGACGGTCAGCCACGACTGTTCGCCGACGGCCGCCGCCCTCGGCAGGGACGCCGTCACGGCCTCGCCGCCCGCGGTGATCTGCGCGGCGGTGTCCGCGTGGACGAAGCGGAAGAGCATCTGGTGACCGCCGCTGCCGGGCTCGGTGAGCGCCGGCATCTGGGACGGGAGCACCCAGGCGTCCGCGGTCCGCGTGACCGACCGGGCCACCCCGACCACCGTCAGGGTCGGAGCGCCGGAAGGTCGGGAGAAGCCGACCTTCCTGCCCAGGTCCGGGATGAGCGGGGAGTCGGCGGACAGCGCGATCTCGCCGGCCCGGACGGGCCAGCGCCCGTTCAGCAGCGTCACCTCGTCCACGTCCCGGCCCGGACCGCTGCGCCCGACGACGGTCATGGGCCACCCGGGGCCCGCCTCGTCCGCCCGCGGGGTCACCGTCGCCGTGGGGAACGGTCCGGCCGCCGCACTCACCCCCTCGGAGTCCCTGGACGCCGACAACCGGCCCGCGCTCACCCTGCCCGCGTCGAACTGCACCGACAGATGCGCACCGTGCTGCCTGGCGAAGGCGTCGTCGAAGGGTCCGTCGGAGATCACCATCAGCGTTCCGCCGAGGACGGCGGCGGCCACCGCCATCAGTGTGGTGAGCCCGATCACCAGGGTCTGCACCCGCCGTCGCGCCACCCCGGAGCGCACCACCTTGCCGAGCGCGCTCATCGGGCGGCCTCGGCGGCGGCTCGCGAGCTGACGTCCTCGGTGATCCGGCCGTCCCCGATCCGTACCGTCCGCTGGGTGCAGGACCGGGCGAGCGCCAGGTCGTGGGTGACCACGACGATGGTCTGGCCCTCGGCGTGGAGGTCGCCGAGCAGTCTGCTGACGTCCTGTCCGGCGGCCGTGTCCAGGGCCCCGGTCGGCTCGTCGGCCAGGAGCAGCGGCGGCCGGTTCATCAGCGCCCGGGCCACCGCGACGCGCTGCCGCTCGCCGCCGGACAGCCGCCCGGGGTAGGCGCGGGCGTGCCGGTCGATGCCGAGGCGCTCCATGAGTTCCGCCGCCCGGCGGTCGGCCTCGGCCCGTGCCGTTCCGGCGAGCCGCGCGGGCAGGACGACGTTGTCGGCCACGGTCAGATCGTCGAGCAGGTTGAAGAACTGGAAGACCATGCCGATCTTCGACCGCCGGTGGAGCGCCGCCGCGGCCTCCCCCAACCGGTCCACGCGCGCCCCGTCCACGGTGACGGTCCCCGAGTCCGGCCGGTCCAGCCCCGCGATCAGGTTGAGCAGCGTGGACTTGCCGCTGCCGGACGGGCCGAGAATCGCGACGGCCTCGCCGGGCCGCACGGTCAGCGACACGTCGTCCACGGCGGGCGGGCCGTCGTCGTAGCGTCGGCTCACCTCGCACAGTTCGATCACCGGCGTGGTCATGAAAGGGCTCCTTCGGTACGGGGACCGGACCCGTTGGACGCTAGGAGCGCGCCCGGCCCGGGGGCGTCGCCCGCCCGGACCCCTTGCCGTACCGCGTCGGGATGACCTCCCGGAACGTCATCCTTCCGATGTAGGCGGCCGATGCAGCCCGGACGCCGACAACGACCACCGGGGCGGACTCGCAGAGTCCGGGGGACGGCGACAATGGACCGGTGATGAACGCACGCACGACGCCGCAGCGGCTGTGGGCCCTCGCCCGCGAGGCGGTCCGCGACGCCTGGATCCCGACCGGTCCACCGCTGCGGCTCGGCCGTCGCGCCCGGCGGTTCGACGTGCTGGTGGCACTGGTGCTCGGCGCCGTCACGGTCTACTACGGCATCGACAACGCGAACAACATCGTGGTGCGCGAGATCGCCCCCGGTGTCACGTACGTCGTGCCGCGTCCGTCCGGCCCCGGCGGCCTGGCCTTCATGGTGACGCTCGCGGTGGTCGCCTCCGGTGCCCTGGCGCTGCGCCGCCGCTTCCCGCTCGCCGTGCTGTGCGTCGTGACGGCCGCGGCACTGGCGACCCCGCAGAGCGTTCTGCGGCTGACCCTGTACGCGTTCGTCGTCGCCGTCTACAGCGCCGCCGTGTACAGCCCGTACCGGTTGGCGACCCTGGCGACGCTGCCGGTGTCGGTGCTGCTGGTGGGCACCTCGGGGAACTCGGTGACACCGGTCGTCCCCAACGAGTACATCGTCCTGCTGATCCTGGTGCCGATGGCGGGCGCCGCCCTGGGACTGCGCACCTGGAAGCTGCGGACCGACGAGGGCCGGGCGCGGCTCTCCGCTCTGGAACGCGAACAGGCCGAGGCGCTGCGCCGGGCCGTGGAGTACGAACGCGCGCGAATCGCCCGCGAACTGCACGACGTCGTCACGCACAACGTCAGCGTGATGGTGATCCAGGCGGGTGCCGCCCGCAAGATCATGAAGACCGACCCCGAGGAGGCCGGCGAGGCCCTGCTCGCCGTCGAGGCGGGCGGCCGGGCGGCCATGACCGAACTGCGGCACGTCATGGGCCTGCTCACCATGGCCGCCGAGGGCGAGCCCGCGGACCTGGCCGACCCGGGCGCGGAGCTGACCCCGCAGCCCGGCCTGGACCAGCTGCACACGCTCGTGGGACGGGTACGGGACGCCGGGCTGCCGGTGGACCTGACCGTGACCGGACCGCCCTGCGAGATCCCGCCCGGCATCGAACTC
The DNA here is from genome assembly GCF_055584385.1 of Streptomyces sp. NPDC104096. Classification (NCBI taxonomy): domain Bacteria; kingdom Bacillati; phylum Actinomycetota; class Actinomycetes; order Kitasatosporales; family Streptomycetaceae; genus Streptomyces; species Streptomyces sp. NPDC104096. Next base: position 19,516 of record NZ_JBVJMD010000030.1, on the reverse strand, counting down.
GCCGCCTACCGCGTGGTCCAGGAAGCCCTGACCAACACGGTGAAGCACGCCTCCGGCGCCACCGCCGCCGTGACCGTCGAACACGGACCGCAGCGGCTGCGGGTGGAAGTCACCGACACCGGCGGACGGCCCGGCGCGGGCGCGGCCACCGGCAACGGCCGGGGTCTGATCGGCCTGCGCGAGCGCCTCGCCGTCTACGACGGAACCCTGAGCACGGGCCGCCGGCCGGCCGGCGGCTACCGTGTGGAGGCGCTGATCCCCCTGGAGGCACCGTGACCGAGCAGCCGCCGCGGGTACTCCTGGCCGACGACCAGACCCTGGTCCGCACCGGCTTCCGGATGATCCTGCGGGCCGACGGCATCGACGTCGTCGCCGAGGCCACCAACGGGGCCGAAGCGGTCGAGGCGGCCCGCCGCACCCGTCCCGACGTGATCCTGATGGACATCCGGATGCCGGAGATGGACGGCCTGGAAGCCACCCGCCGCATCCTCACCGGCGCCCCGGGCGAACCCCGCGTCATCATCCTGACCACCTTCGACCTCGACCGGTACGTCTACGCGGCCCTGTCCGCCGGAGCCAGCGGCTTCCTCCTCAAGGACGTCACCCCCGAGCACCTGGCCTCGGCCGTCCGCACGGTCCGTACCGGCGACGCTCTGCTCGCCCCCGCCATCACCCGCCGCCTCGTGCAGCGGTTCGCCCGTCACGGCGGCGAGACCGCCGCCCTCCACCGCGACCTGGCCGCCCTCACCCCGCGCGAACTGGAGGTCCTCGGCCTGCTGGCCCGCGGGCTGAGCAACGCGGAACTCGCCGCCCGCCTCCACCTGGCGGAGGCGACCGTCAAGACCCATGTCGCCCGCATCCTCGCCAAGCTCGGACTGCGCGACCGGGTGCAGGCCGTCATCGCCGCGTACGAGACCGGGCTGGTCAGCGCCGGCGAGCGAGAGGCCGAGCGGCAGCCCACCGAGCAGCCTTAGGACCTGTCCAGCGGATCACGCCGGACAGGCCCTGGAGCTCCGAGCGACATCGAGGCCCCGGCGGGCCGTGGGCCGAAGGGCCGTGGACGCGACCGGCCGTGGGCCGAAGCGCCGCGGACGCGACCGGCCGTGGGCCGAAGCGCCGTGGACGCGACCGGCCGTGGGCCGAAGCGCCGCGGACGCGACCGGCCGTGGGCCGAAGCGCCGCGGACGCGACCGGCCGTGGGCCGAAGCGCCGCGGACGCGACCGGCCGTCGTCCGGCGCGTGTGCGGGCCCGTGCATCGCCCAGGCGCCTCCCTCCCGACGACGTACGCCGCCGAAGGGGGAAAACCTGCCCCGGAGTGATCGGCCGCCTCGAACGAGGGAACCCCTAACCCGTCGTCCAACCCGTCGTCCGCACGAGAAAGGCTCCCCCATGACCACCACCCTCGGCCCCGACAGCGATCTGTCCCAGATCTTCGAACTCGCCCAGCAGCTCCGCGTGGACTCCGTCCGTGCCAGCACCTCCGCCGGCTCCGGGCACCCGACCTCCAGTCTGTCCGCGGCCGATCTGATGGCCGTGCTCATGACCCGCCACCTGCGCTACGACTGGGACGCTCCCGACAACCGGGCCAACGACCACCTGATCTTCTCCAAGGGCCACGCCTCGCCCCTGCTCTACGCGATGTTCAAGGCCGCGGGGGCCGTCGACGACGACGAGCTGATGACGACCTACCGCCGCTTCGGCCACCGCCTCCAGGGCCACCCCACCCCCGTCCTGCCCTGGGTCGACCTGGCGACCGGCTCGCTCGGCCAGGGCATCGCCTACGCCGTCGGCATCGCTCTGGCCTGCCGCGACCTGAGCAAGCTCGACTCCCGGGTGTGGGTCCTGTGCGGCGACAGCGAGATGACGGAAGGATCCGTCTGGGAGGCCCTGGACAAGGCGGGCCGCCACCGGCTCGGCAACTTCACCGCGATCATCGACGTCAACCGCCTCGGCCAGAGCGGTCCCACCGAACTCGAATGGGACACCCAGGCCTACGCCCGCCGCGTCGAGGCGTTCGGCTGCCGCGCCCTGGTGGTCGACGGCCACGACCTCGACGCCGTCGACAAGGCCCTGACCACCGCCGCCGACAGCCCCGAGACCCCCACCGTCGTCGTCGCCCGCACCGTCAAGGGCCGGGGCGTCAGCGAGGTCGCCGACAAGAACGGCTGGCACGGCAAGCCCCTGCCGGAGGACATGGCCGAACGCGCCGTCGCCGAGCTCGGCGGCCGACGCGACCTGCGGGTGCGCGGCCCCCAGCCGCCGCAGGCCCAGCCCGTCCCCGTACCGGCCGCGGTGAGCGTCGAGCTGCCCCGCTTCGAGGTCGGCGACAGCGTCGCCACCCGGGTCGCCTTCGGCAAGGCCCTCGCCGCCCTGGGCAGCCGTCCCGACGTGGTCGCGCTGGACGCCGAGGTCGGCAACTCCACCCACGCCGAGGACTTCCAGAAGGCCCACCCGGAGCGGTACTTCCAGACGTACATCGCCGAACAGCAGATGATCGCCAGCGCCGCCGGCATGGCCGTGTGCGGCTACCGCCCCTACGCCACCACCTTCGCCGCCTTCCTCACCCGCGCCCACGACTTCATCCGCATGGCCGCCGTCTCCCAGGTCACCATGGCCCTGTGCGGCACCCACTCCGGTGTCGAGATCGGCGCCGACGGCCCCTCCCAGATGGGCGTCGAGGACCTCGCCATGATGCGCGCCGTCCTCGACTCCACCGTCCTCTACCCGAGCGACGCCACCTCGTCCGCCGCCCTCACCGCCGCCATGGCCGACCTCGACGGCATCTCCTACCTGCGCACCACCCGCGGCGCCTACCCCGTCCTCTACGACGCCGACGAGAGCTTCCCCGTCGGCGGCTCCAAGACCCTGCGCCACAGCGCCGACGACCAGGTCACCCTCGTCGGTGCCGGCGTCACCCTGCACCAATGCCTCGCCGCCGCCGAACAGCTCGCCGCCGACGGCATCACCGCCCGCGTCGTCGACCTCTACTCCGTCAAGCCCGTCGACACCGACACCCTCACCCGCGCCGCCCGTGAGACCGGCTCCCTCGTCGTCGCCGAGGACCACCACCCCGAGGGCGGCATCGGCGAGGCCGTGCTGTCCGCCCTGAACGCCGCGGGCGTCCACCCGGCCGTCGCCCACCTCGCCGTCGGCAGCCTCCCCGGCTCCGGCACCACCGATGAACTCCTCGACGCCGCCGGCATCTCCGCCGACCACATCTCCGCCGCCGCCCGCACCCTGCTCGGCTGACCCGGCCCGGCCGCGACACGGCCCCGGGCAGGCGGCCCCGACGGGGCTGCCGGGCCCGCACCGTTCACGCCGGGCCGCGCGTCCTCGTACAACTCGCGGCGACCAGGTCGGCGAAGCTCCGAGCGAGCGGGGTGAGTGCGTCCCAGCGGCGTACGGCCCAGCCGACCGACAGCGGCGGCAGCGCCGGAACGGGGACGAGACGCAGAGCGCTGCCCTCACCAGGTGCGGGCAGGCCCGGTACGGCGGGTACGACGGCGTGGCCCAGGCCGAGTTCGGCGAGGAGCAGGGCCGTGTCCCAGTCGGCGACGCTCGTGTCCGAGCCGGTCCGGACGCCCAGTTCGGCGAAGGCGGTGTCCAACCGGGCGCCGGAGGTGGAGTTCGGCGGCAGCCGGACGAGGCGGATGCCGGTGAGGTCGGAGGCGTCGATGCGCGGCCGGGCCGCGAGCGGATCGTCGGACCGGGTGGCGAGCACCCAGGGCAGATCCACGACGGGGCGCTGCTCGATACCGCGCACCGGGCCGCCCACGGTGATCCAGGCGAGGTCGAGGTTGCCGGCCAGCAGGGCTTCGAAGCAGCCGCGGCTGGAGGTCTCGGTCCGGAACTCCAGGCTCACGTCGGGGTACCGCCGACGGAAGGAGACGACCGCCTCGGCCATGAAGTGCCGGACGGTCGTTCCGCCGGTGGTGATCCGCACGGAGCCGCTTTCGCCGTTCACGAGGTCTCCCAGGCGGCGCAGCGCGAGATCCAGCCCGGCGATCCCGTCGGCGGCGGCGTCGCACAGGATGCGCCCCGCCGCTGTGGGAACGACCCCACGGGGCTGACGTTCCAACAGGCTCACGCCCGTCTCCCGCTCCAGGCGCTTGACGTGCTGGCTCACCGCGGACTGCGTACAGGACAGGTCACGGGCCACGGCGCTGAGGCTTCCTGCCCGGCACACGGCGACGAACACACGCAGGTCGTCCAGAGTCATGACACCCAAGCTATACCTGGGGTGAGTAAAGCAATTCCCAGGATTGACTGGGGTGTTGGGGTGCCAGAAGATCGTTGCAGGGCCCGGGCGGCAACCCACCCGGTGCCTTCGTACGGATCCGGACCGGCGAAGGCGCCGTGCGGGTGCCGACCCACCCGTCACCGAAGGGACACGGACGCCGTGCCTGCTCTCTCCGCCACGACCGACCGGGCTGTCACCCTGCTGCGTGAGTTCGGTGCCGAAGGCATCGCCCACCCCGGCGGCACTCTCCTCGCCCATCTCCAGCGCGTACAGGCGCGGCTGGCCATGTGGAAGGCCCGTCCGGCGCTCCAACTCGCCGGTCTGTGTCACGCGTTCTACGGTACGGACGGTTTTCCGACGGCGCTGCTGCCGCTGGACCGTCGCCATGACCTTGCGGCGCTGATCGGCGCGGAGGCGGAGGCCATCGTGTACCTGTACGCGTCATGCGACCGGAAGGCCACCTGTCCGGTTCTCCACCGGGCCGACGCCGCCTTCCACGACAGGTTCACCGGCCACGCCCGGGTGCCGGACCCGCGGTTGCGCCGGGACTTCGCCGAACTGTCGGCGGCCAACGAACTCGATCTGGCCGTCGTCGACCCCGTCTTCCGCGACGCATGGGGACCTGGACTGCTCACCCTGTTCACCCGCCTCCGCGATCTGCTGAGTACCGACGCCTGGCTCGAGTGCCGCACGGTACTTGCCACCCCTGCCTCCGAGACGGCGAACGGACGTGCCGGTCCCGGCACTTCGGCCGGGAAGACCGACCAGCGCTGAGCCGGTGGTCACCCGGCACGGCTGTCCGGTACGTGGCGAGCAGTGCTTCATGGGTCTGGGCGACGCCCGGATGCAGACGACCTCGGCCGCCGAACTGCCTTATCCATACGGGGAGACGGGCCGCGCTTACGCCACCTGTACGCGTCCGGTCGAAGCGGTGCGCGAGCCCGCCAGGCTGCGGCTGCGCACCCCTTTCCTCTCCGAACACGCCGCCGTCCGGGCAAGCAGACCGGTCGACGAAACGGAACACTGTCGTGCGTACCGGCGCAGGCCCGGTGCCCCCCAAAAAAAGTCCCCTGCGCCACAGCTGTCACACAGGTAAGTTACCCTCCGGTCTTCGGGCTTGATCAGTCCGACACATCCTTCTGACCTGTGGGGGGTCCCCGCATGCGCATGCCGCGCGCACATCGGGCTGCCGTTTTCCGGAGCGCTGCCTTCCTTCTCACCACCGGACTCACGATCGGCGCACTGGGCGCGGTGCCGGCCGTCGCCGACCCGGTGACCGTGACCGGTGTGTCGACCGGTGACGACGGCAGGCTGTCCGTGGCGCTGCCGGACAACCAGGCGCTGTGGGTGAAGGTGAGCGTCCACGACCCGGCCCGGCCGGATGCCGTGCTCGCCTCGACGGACGAGCTCTCGTTCAGCTGGGAGCACGGCTGGAGCACGGACCAGCCGCTGCGCCTGCCCGGGGACGCCGCCTACGGCGACTACCCGGTCGACGTCGACTTCCGGCTGGCCGACGGCACCGTGCAGCACTGGAGCGGCGCCGAGCACGGCCGGGCCGGGCTGTTCGGCTACCGGCTGCACACCGGTGTGGCCTCGGCCGCCTTCGACCGTGCGTACACCGACTACGACCACCGTGACGCGACGCTCAGCGGTACCGTCACCACCTTCGACCCGGCGACCGGCACGACCGGCGCGGCCCGGGCCGGCACCCAGGTGAAGATCGCCTGGTCCACGCTCCGGAACGGGACCTGGGTCAACGTCTCGCAGACGGTCCTCACCGACGAGTCCGGCGCCTTCACGCTGCCCGTCACGCCCGGCGGCAGGCTCCTGAGCGGCACCGCCACCGTGGTCGCGCCCCAGGCCGACACCGATCCGGACGACGCCGAGGCGATTCCGGATCTCGACGCCGTGACGACGCGGTACCGGATCACCGCCGAGGCGGACAAGGAGCGGGTCTACGCCGGGAAGACCTTCGAGGTCAGCGGCACCGTCCAGCGCTACACGCCCAACGGCTGGGTGCCCTTCGCGAACGCGCCGGTCGTCACCACCACGCACGCGCCCGACCCCTGGAACCACACGGTCACCGGCATCATGGGCAGTGCCACCGCGGGCGCCGACGGAACGTTCTCGTACGACGCGCGGGCCGACTACACCACGAGCCACTTCACCTATGTGCGGCCCTCCGACTACCTGGCGGACTTCACCGACCCCTTCAGCGACGAGGTCACCGTGCCGAGGGCGGGGCAGCTCAGCAACCTCAGCGCCAACCTGGACGCCTACCGCACGATCACCGTCACGGGCCGGCTCAAGCCGGAGTGGATCTGCGACGACCAGACGGTGACGCTCCAGTACTCCAAGAACGGCCGCGACGGCTGGCAGAACCTCGCCTCGGCCAAGGCTCAGGGCGGCACCGCGGGCTACTGCCCGTTCACCATCCGCGCGCTCGGCCGCGCCGCGGGCTACTACCGGGTGGCGCACGGCGAGAGTTACACCCTGCTCCCGGTCAACTCCGCTCCCTTCAGCCGCAGTCGGATCGAGACCCGGATCGTGTCGTTCGACATGACGCCCAACCGGCCGTACCGCAACGCCTCGCTGACCGCCAAGGGCACGCTCCAGTACAAGTCCGGCAGCACCTGGAAGAACTACAAGGGCGGCCAGATCGTGCTCGTCATCAAGCCCAAGGGCGAGAGCACCTGGTACTGGGTGGTCAAGGGGACGACCGACTCCAAGGGCCACTTCAGCCTCAAGACCAAGGCCTACGAGGACGCCACGTGGGGCGCCTACCTCGCCGCGGACTCCAAGCACTTCTACACCGAGTCGAAGACGGAGTACGTCGATGCCCGCTGAGCGCAGATCCTTCGTCCTGGCCGCCGCCATCGCGGTGGTCGCCACCGCGCTGAGCGCGGTGCCCGCTTCGGCCGACGACGCGGGGCCGGTCGGTATCGGCGTGGCCCGCACCGCGGAAAACCGCGGGACCTTCACCGTCACCGCGTGGACGGACGCGCCGGGCGCCGTCCTGACCTCCGTCTCCGCCCGGGTGCGGGCCGGCGACACGGTGGTCGCCGAGGTGCCGGCGCTGACCCGGACCGGCTCGGCCTGGGCGCTGCCCGCCGACGCCGCGCTGAAGCTGGTCGAGGACGGCGGGACGATGCCGCACCTCGGGGCGTACTCCATCGACGTCAGCGCCACCGACGACCAGGGCCACACCACGACCCGCAGCGCGGCGGGAACGCTCGACTTCACCCTCAGGCCCGCGCTGATCGACACGGCCGGCGACAGCAAGCTGGAATTCACGCGCCTGCCGACCTACGACCACAAGAGCCTCGGTGTCACCGACCGCCTGGTCGGCATCGAGCCCGGCTCCGGCGACCGGGTGCCGATCGAGGGCCGTACGGTCGAGGTGACCCGCTCCTACGTGGGCGGCGGACCGCGGCCGGACGACACGTTCACGGCGGTCACCGACGCCGAGGGCCGCTTCACCACCGAAGACCTCGACATGGCGAACTGGGCCGACTTCACGGCCCGGTTCGCGGCGGCCGACGACCAGGTGCACGGCGACGCGCGCGCGTTCGGCCGTCCGTCGGTCTCCCCGACGAAGGCGTCCGTGACGGCCACGGCCGACCGCATCCGGGTACTGCCCGGGCAGACGGTGACCGTCACCGGAACGGTGAGCACCGGCGGCGGCGCCGACGCGGCCGGTCTCGCGGGCGTCCCGGTCCAGCTCGGCCTGCGCATCCACGGCAACGACCGTGCGGCGCTCACCGTCACCACGGACGCGTCCGGACACTTCTCGGCCGTGCTCGACCCGCCCGCGGGCGTCGGAGTCGACGGATGGTCCGCCTCCCCGTCCGATCCGTACCTCTCCACGACCGCGGCCGAGGGCTCCCTGGTCGTGCCCGAGGAGTCCGTACTGCGCAAGGTGAAGGCCTCCCTCGCCGCCGACGGGCAGGTCAAGGTCACCGGCCGGCTGGAGCACGCGTACGACGACGACTCGTCCGGCGGGGAGTCCCTGCGCCTGGAGTACTCGGCCGACGGCCGGACCGGCTGGCGGAGCCTGGCCACCGCCAAGTCCGAGTACTACGGCAACTTCACGCTCTCCGCGTGGGGTTACATCGACGGCTACTACCGGGTGCACCACCTCGGCAGCGACAGGCTGGCGGACAGCGTCAGCGCCCCGGTCCGGCTCAGCCGCGTCGACACCCGGGTGTCCTCGATCAAGGCGTCCTCCACCAAGGTCACGAAGGGGGCCGCGGTCACCTTCACGGGCACCCTCCAGGAGTACGTCTCCCGCACGTGGCGGCCGTACAAGGGCCAGCACGTCGAGCTGTTCTTCCAGAAGAAGGGCTCGACGAAGTGGACGTACGTCGCTTCGGGCACCACGAGTTCGACCGGCAAGGCCGCCCTCAAAGGCAAGCCGACCGCCGACGGCAAGTGGCTGATCCAGTACTTCGGTGACTCCAGGCACTTCGACAGCGGCGGCACCGCCGTCTACGTCGACGTGCGCTGACACCTGCGCCGCGACGCACCAGCGGGGCCGACCGGGACGACCGGTCGGCCCCGCTCCTTCTGCGACACCCACCCGGTCCCCGCAGTCCGCGGGCGGGGCGGCGGTGTCAGCGGGTGGCCGTCGCCGGGGCGAACGGGCCGTCCAGGGCTGCCCATTGCAGGAGCAGGATGGTCTTGCCGTCGGTGATGCGCCCGTCGCGGACCATGGCGAGGGCGTCGGCGAAGGGCAGTTCGAGTACTTCGATGTCCTCGCCTTCCTCCTCCAGTCCGCCGCCGCTGCCGGTTCGGTCGGCCGGGGTGTAGGGGGCGGCGTAGAAGTGCAGGCGTTCGGTGACCGAGCCAGGGCTCATGTACGCGTCGAGGACATGGGTGAGCGGGCCGAGCGCGATCCCGAGTTCCTCGGCGCTCTCGCGCCGGATCGCGGCGAGCGGGTCGTCGCCGTCGAGCAGCCCGGCCGCGGCCTCGACGAGCATGCCGTCCGGGTGGTCGTTGACGTAGGCCGGGTAGCGGAACTGACGGGTGAGCAGCACTCGTCCGCGCTCGGTGTCGTAGGGCAGGACGACCGCGCCGTTGCCGCGGTCGTAGGTCTCGCGCTGCTGGGTGACCCAGCGTCCGTCGCGGCGCCGGTAGTCGAAGGTGGTGCGGCGCAGGACGTGCCAGCCCTGGGAGGTGAGTTCCACGTCGCGGACGACGACGTCGGGGTTGCGGTCCAGGTCCCGCCCGACGCGGTGGAGACCGGTACGGCCGCGGTGGTCGGGGGTGTCGACGCCGGGACGGGCGCTCACGCGGTCTCCTGCGGGGTGCGTCTTGTCGGTCATGGCGCGCTACACTACACGCAGAAACGTGCAAGAACAGGAGAGAATGCGGATGCTGGCTGCCGAACGCCGTGACCACCTGCTCGGTCTGCTCGCCCGCGAGGGCAAGATCGTCGCCAAGAACGTCGCCGCCGACCTGGGCATCTCCGAGGACAGCGTGCGACGCGACCTGCGCGACCTGGCCGCCGAGGGACTCTGCCAGCGGGTCTACGGCGGAGCCCTCCCCGTCTCCCCCGCCGTGGCGGACTACGCCGCCCGGCAGACCGTCGCCCCCGACGGCAAGCGGAAGGTGGCCGCGGCGGCCGTCGCGCTGGTGCGACCGGACAGCGCCCTGATCCTGGACGGCGGCACCACCGCCCTCGCCGTCGCCCACGCGCTCCCGCCCGACCTGGCCTGCACCGTGATCACCCACAGCCCGACGATCGCGGCCGCGCTGCTCGACCATCCGCGGGCCGAGGTCTTCCTGCTCGGCGGCCGTGTCTTCAAGCACTCGGCGGTCGCCTGCGGCGCGGCCGCGGTCGAGGCCGCCCAGAACGTGTCGGCCGACCTCTGCCTGCTCGGCGTCACCGGTGTGCACCCGGAGGCGGGGCTCACCACCGGCGACGCCGAGGAGGCCGCGATGAAGCGTGCCCTGGCCGCCCGGGCCGCGGAGACCTATGTGCTCGCCTCGTCCGAGAAGATCGGCACGGCCTCCCGGTTCCGGGTGCTGCCCTGGGAGGAGATCAGCGGACTGATCACCGACGCCGGCCCCGGACACGCGGTGGTCGAGCAGCTCACAGCGCGTGGCGTGGAGATCCTGCCGGCCGGCTGACCGCCACCGCCTCAGACGTCGGCCCCGTACACCTCCGTCGCGTTCGGCCGGGGCGCGGGCCGGTGCCGGGCCGCCGGGCCCTCGGCGAAGGCGCGCAGCAGGTTCTCGGTGGTACGGGTGACGAAGGCGCGGGTGCGGGCGTCCATGCCGTGGCCGCGGCCCCCGTCGGGCGTGCCCGCCATCAGGCCCTCCACCCAGCGCATGGTGCCGGTCGCGAAGACGCCCGCGCCGCCGCTGCGTGTGTAGTACGCCGAGTCGGCGTGGCTGCGCCGGCCGTTGCACACCAGGGGCGAGTGCGCCGTGATCTCCAGCGGCGCGGGGACGGGCGCGCCCGGGGTGACCCGGTCGTACTCCACGCCGACCAGATGGTCGAAGCCCTCTCCGGCACGTACGCCCGTGCCTTCGTACAGCCAGTGGTCCGCCGCGTGGACGACGTACGGCGCGTCCGTGGGGTAGCCCTCGTACAGCACCCCCGTCAGCGACGACTCCGGGTCGGGCGCCGGGGACCGGCGGAAGTCGGTCGTCACCAGGGCGGGGTGCGTCGTACGGAAGGGGTCGGCCGGGAAGGACGACTTGTAGCAGACCACCGTGCGGTCGGACCCCGTCCCCGCCTGCTCCAGGCGGATCCGGCGGAAGCAGGTGTTGGCCCCGAGGAAGGCCACGTTGGTGCCGGCGTCGCGCGCCTCGGTGACGTGCCGGCGCTGCTCGGGGGTCCAGTACTCGTCGTGGCCGAGGCAGACGACGGCGCTCGCCCCGTGCAGGACCGTCGGGTCGCGGTGGACGTCCGTCCCGGTGGTGTAGGCGAGCGGGAGGCCGAGCCGTTCGGCCAGGACCACCGCGGCCCGCTCGTACACCATGAACTTCTCCGCGCCGTCCGCGTCGTAGGGCCGGTCGAAGCTGACGGCGAGGGACCGGGTGGCGTACGCGCCGGAGGAGCCCTCGTAGAGGCTGAAGCCGCCCCAGCGGTTGTACGCCTGCCAGGTGGCCGGGGCGTGCATCAGCACGGTGCGGCCCGCGCCCTGCGTGGAGCGCACGATCAGCGGGATGTAGCGCTGGTGGCCGTCCTGCGTGTCCAGGCGCAGCAGGTACGCGCCTTCCGGCCACCCCGTCGTGCCGAGAGCCGTCGTGCGCGGCCACTGCGCGCGGACCGTGCGGGTGTCGGACAGGAAGCGCGGTGCGGGCCGGACGCGGCCCGGTATCCGCCCGGACGACCACACCAGCCGGGCCTCGGCGCCGCCGTACCAGCCGACGCGGAAGGCCGAGACGGTGAAGGACGGCGCGGTGGTCGAGACGTACAGGCCGATCTCCTCGCCCGGGGTCACACTCACCCGGTCCGCGTACCCCATGACGGCCGGGTCGGGACCTCGCGACCGGATGCGCCAGTCGGGTGTCCCCGGGCGGTTCCGTTCCGCCTCCGGCCGGTGCGAAGCGGCGGCCCGGTCCGAGTGGCTCGGGGGCGAGGACGGGGCGCACGCGGCGGTCGCGACGAGACCCCCGCCCGCGCACGCTTCCAGGAAGGCCCTGCGCCGCAGCCCCGAGCCGTGTTCCTTCCCGTCCCGCGGGGTGTCTCGCTGGTCGGGGCCCACATCGCCTCCCGTGCGTCCGGTCCGTGCGGCACCTGCCCCCGAGCACCAAAGTGGCACAGCGGGACCAGCCGCGCGCCCCCGTCGGCCGTCCCCATGGCGTACGGACGCACGCGCTCCCCGAGCCTCGGGGCCCGTCCGCCACCCCGACACCGCAGGTCACTCCGGGCGTGGCAGAGTGTGTGTGTCTGCCCACCACCGATACCGACCGTGCCACCGACGCCGTCGATGACCCGCTTGCCGTGAACGCGACCGACACCTCCCCCGACCGGCCCGGTCGACCCATCGATCTGCGCAGCGACACCGTCACCCGGCCCGGCGAGGCGATGCGCCGGGCGATGGCCGGGGCCGAGGTGGGCGACGACGTCTTCGGTGGCGACCCCACCGTCAACGCGTTGCAGGAGCGGATCGCCGGGCTGCCCGGATTCGAGTCCGCGCTGTTCCTCCCCTCGGGGACACAGAGCAACCTGTGCGCCCTGCTGACCCACTGCGGCCGGGGCGACGAGTACATCGCAGGTCGGATGGCCCACATGTACCGGTGGGAGGGCGGTGGCGCCGCCGTGCTCGGCGGCATTCAGCCCCAGCCGCTGCCGCACCGGGCGGACGGGACACTGGACCCGCTGGACATCGCGGCGGCCGTGAAACCGGACGACCCGCACTTCGCGCGCACGCGGCTGCTCCGCCTGGAGAACACCGTCGGCGGCCGGGCCGTACCGGTGGACTACCCGAAGACCGCCACGCGGATCGCCCACGACCACGGACTCGCCACCCACCTGGACGGGGCGCGGTTGTTCAACGCGGCGGTGGCCGCCGGAGGCGACCCGTACGAGCAGGCACGGCTGATCGCCGGCCGCTTCGACAGCGTCTCGGTCCGCTTCAGCAAGGACCTGGGCGCGCCGGTCGGCTCGGCGCTCCTGGGATCACGCGAGTTCGTGGCCCAGGCTCGGCGCTGGCGCGAGGTCCTGGGTGGCGGGATGCGGCAGGCCGGTGTACTGGCGGCCGCGGCGCTGCACGCGCTCGACCACCATGTCACGCGGCTCGCGGACGACCACGCGCACGCCGCGCCGTTCGCCGAGGGCCTGAAGGACGTGCGGGGCCTGGCCGTGGAGCCCAGCGGGACCGGCATGGTCATCGCGAAGTCCGCCCCCGGCCTCGATGCCGACGAGCTGCGGGACCGGCTGGCGCGTCGTGGCCTGCTGTGCGCGGGACACCCGGGCCGACTGCGTTTCGTGTTCCACCTGGACGTGACGCGAGCCGACGCGGAGCGCGCGGTACGGATCGTGCGGGAGACCCTGGACGAGGCCGCAACGGGCTGATCCCGTAAGGCCGCGGGCGGGCTTCCTTCAGTCCACCGGCCAGGTGTGGACCGGTGCGTTGAGGTGCATGTAGTCGATGTACTGATGCGTCATGCGCCGCAGGGCCTCGTGACGGCCGCAGTGCTCCGACGCCTCGAAGCGGTGCAGCATCTCCTTCTGCCAGACCGCGCCGTTGCGCGCGGTGACGCACCGCTGCTCGATGATGCCGAGCAGCGGTTCCCGCCAGGCGGCGTCCATGCCCGAGCGCTCCAGGCCCTGGTGCGCCAGCGGCAGCAGTCTGCGCAGGGCGAGTTCGTGGGCCGGCACCTCGCCCGTTCCGGGCCAGTACAGCCGGGCGTCGATGCCGTGCCGTGCCGCGGCGTGCAGGTTGTCCTCGGCGGCGGAGAAGGACATCCGCGACCAGACCGGCCGGTCCTCGTCCACCAGGGCGCGGGTGAGGCCGTAGTAGAACGCGCCGTTGGCGAGGGTGTCGGCGACCGTCGGGCCCGCGGGCAGCACGCGGTTCTCCACCCGCAGGTGCGGCCTGCCCCGGGAGACGGCGTAGACCGGACGGTTCCATCGGTAGATCGTGCCGTTGTGCAGGGTGAGTTCGGACAGTTCCGGGGTGTCCCCGCGATCCAGCGTCTGCTGGGGGTCCTGGTCCTCGCACAGGGGCAGCAACGCAGGAAAGTAGCGGAGGTTCTCCTCGAAGAGATCGAAGACGCTGTTGATCCACCGCTCCCCGAACCAGACCCGGGGCCGTACTCCCTGTGCCTTGATCTCCACCGGGCGGGTGTCCGTCGCCTGCTCGAAGAGCGGGATGCGGGTCTCGTGCGCCAACTCCTTGCCGAACAGAAAGGGCGAGTTGGCCGCGAGCGCGACCTGGACTCCGGCGATCGCCTGCGCCGCGTTCCAGTAGTCGGCGAACTCCTCGGGTGGCACCTGGAGATGGAACTGCGTGCTCGTGCACGCGGCCTCCGGCGTGATGGTCTCCGCATAGGTCCGCAGCCGGTCGACACCGTCCAGCTCGATGAGCAGATCCTCGCCGCGCGCCGCGAAGACCTGCTCGTTGATCAGGTGGTACCGGGCGTTCTCCGACAGGGCTTTCGGTCCGACGTCCGCCTCCTGCAGGGTGGGCAGGACACCGATCATGATCAGCTGGACGCCGACCGTCCTGGCGCGCCGGTCCGCGTGGTTCAGCGCGGCCCTGATCTCATCCTCCCAGGCATCGGGGCCACCCGCCGTCAGCCGCCGGGGCGGAATGTTGATCTCCAGATTGAACCGGCCCAGTTCGGTGTCCCAGGCGGGATCCCCGATCGCCTCGAGCACGTCGCTGTTGCGCATCGCCGGCTCGGCGTCGGTGTCGGTCAGGTTCAGCTCGATCTCCAGGCCCACCTGTGGCCACTCCGCGTCGAACCGTGACTCCCGCAGCATCTGCGCGAAGACGTCGAGACATTCCTGCATCTTGATCCGGTACCGGCGACGGTCCTCGCGGGTGAAGACCAGCGCCGGAACGTCGCGTCCCATCGGCCCTCCCGGTGGCCCACGGATGGCTCTCCCCTCCAGCGTCGCACCACGGGCCGGGTCTGACCATGCGGGACGGAGCCGCACGCCGGGCCCGGGGACGCCCGGTCGCCGACGTCGCCCGGTCAGGCGGCGACCACGGCGACCAGCCCGTAGTCGAGCTCCTCGCCGTCGACGAGCACCGCCTCGACCGTGCGGGTCTCGGGGTCGATGTCGGCCACGATCCCCTCCCCCGAGTAGCGGGGGTAGCTGGAGGCGCCCGTCTCCCCCGTCGCCTCGACGAGCGCCGACCGCACGGCCGAGTCCTCCATGCCGACGCCGCCTCCGTCCTGGACGTGCGCGGGGACCAGCAGGACGGTGAAGCGCTGCGGATGTGTAGTCATGCTCCGGAATCTAATCGCCGGTGCCGCCCGGCCCCGGGAAGGACGCACGGCGGGGCCGCGAAAGACGCGGTGGATCGGTGGTCTCGGCCGGCGTCCGCTCCCGGAGCACCCGAAGGCGGACGGTACGTCAGCCGTTCCGGAGGGGTGCTCCGTTCTCGTCGTCGGCGACGTCGTCGCCCTGGCCGCTCAGGAGGACGTACGCCCCGAGTGGGCTGAGCCGCAGACCGACCCAGTCGAATCTCACCGGTGGTACGGATGAAGGTCGTACGGGTGACGGCGGCAAGGGTAAGCGCGGTGCTGATGTCCGAGCGCCGTATCGATACAAGTGACCGGGGCCCACCGCGTACGCGGTGGGGAAGCCGGGCGGGGCCGTTCCGATGTCGACGTTGGGCGACACGCCCAGAGCGGCGGGTCAGCTGAAGGTGCGTCGGTAGCTCTGCGGGCTGACGCCGGTGGTGCGTTTGAAGCGGTCGCGGAAGGTGGTGGGTGAGCCGAAGCCGACCTGGCTGCCGATGCGTTCGACGGAGTGCTCGGTGGTTTCGAGGAGGTGCTGTGCCTGGCGGATCCGGGCCCGGTGGAGCCATTGGAGCGGGGTGGTGCCGGTCTGGTCGCGAAAGCGCCGGATCAGGGTCCGGGTGCTGGTCCCGGCTCGTTCGGCGATGTCGGTGAGGGTGAGGTCGCGGGCCAGGTTCTCCCGCAACCAGGCGAGCAGTACGTCCAGTTCCGAGCCCTGGGGCTTGGGGGCGTGGTCGTAGACGATGAACTGCGCCTGTCCGCCCTCCCGTTCGAGGGGCATCACCGACAGGCGGGCGGCGTCGGCGGCGACGGCCGAGCCGTAGTCACGGCGGATCATGTGCAGGCACAGGTCCAGGCCTGCGGCCGCGCCGGCCGAGGTGAGGAACTGACCGTTGTCGACGTAGAGCACGTCCGGGTCGACGTCGATGTCCGGGTGCGTGGCGGCCAGGAGTTCGGCCGCGAGCCAGTGGGTCGTGACCCGCAGCCCGTCGAGGAGCCCGGTGGCGGCCAGCGGGAAGGTGCCCGCGCAGATGGAGGCGATCCGCGTGCCGTCGGCCGCGGCCGACCGCAGCGCGTCGCGCGCGGCCGGGGACAGCGGGGCGGTGGGATCGGCGACGCCCGGCACGATGACGGTGTCCGCGCCCCGGAGGCCCTCCAGGCCCCAGGGGGCGCGCAGGGCGAAGGCTCCGGCGTCGATCTCGTCGCGCTCGGCGCACACCCGGACCTGGTAGCCGGGCCGCCCGTCGGGCAGGCGGGTGCGGGAGAAGACCTCGATCGGGGTGGCCAGATCGAACGGGATCACCTGGTCCAGCGCGAGAACGGCGACGGTGTGCATGGCCGGAACTTACCTCCTCATCGGCTCGGCGGAACCGGCCCGACCTCCGAGTGGTCCGGTATCACAGCAGGTCCGAGCCCTCCGTACTCTCTTGGCATTATCCCGTTGAACCCTGTCACCACTGCCACTGGGCGATCAAGGCGGCGACCTGTTGACTTCGGAGTGCCCGATGGAGACCCCCCGAAGGAACGTCCATGCACATCCAGGTTGTCCTGTTCGACGGCTTCGACCCGCTCGATGTCATCGCCCCCTATGAGGTGCTGTACGCCGGCGGCTCGGCGTCGGACGGCGCGGTGACCGTCGAGCTGGTCTCCGCGGAAGGCGCGCGTGAGGTGATCAGCGGCACCGGTGGCCTGACGCTGCGCGCCACCGGCGCCCTCGACCCGAGGCGCGCGGACATGGTTCTGGTGCCCGGCGCGTCCGGCCGGGTGGGCGAACCCGGTGAGGTCCCGGAGGAGGAGGGCGCGGGCGAGTGGAGGCAGGACGAATTCATCCCGGTGCTGCTGGGCCGCACCCTGACCACCGGGCTCCCCGCACTCCTGGAGCAGGCGATGGACGACCCGGACACCACGGTCGCCGCCGTCTGCGGCGGCTCGCTCGTCCTGGCCATGGCGGGCCTGCTGGAGGGGCGTCACGCCACCACCCATCACCTGGGCCTGGACATGCTGGACGCCACCGGCGCCCGCGCGGTCCGCGCCCGCATCGTGGACGACGGCGACCTGATCACCGGCGCCGGCGTCACCTCCGGACTCGATCTCGGCCTGTACCTGCTGGAACGCGAGGTGGGCCCGCGCGTCGCACACGCCGTCGAAGAGCTCTTCGCCCACGAGCGGCGCGGCACCGTCTGGCGTGCCCAGGGCCCGACGCCGACCACCCTCTGAACACTCGCCCCTCGCAGGCCGGCGGCTCACCATCCCCCGCGCACACCCAGAAGGAACATCAGCATGTCCGTCGAAGGCACCTGGAACCTGTCCGTCTCCACCCCCATCGGCAAGATCGGCGCCGTGGTCGAACTCCGCGAGCAGGAGGGCGTCCTGGTCGGCGTCGCCCGCGGCGCCGGCGAGGAAGTGCCCCTCAGCGACATCACCGTCGACGACGACCGGCTCACCTGGAAGCAGTCCATCACCAAGCCCCTGCGACTGAACCTGGCCTTCGACGTGACGGTCGACGGCGACACCCTCCGGGGCACCTCCAAGGCCGGCCGCCTCCCGTCCTCGAAGGTCACCGGCGAACGCCGGGGAGAACCGGAACACCGGACGTGATCGAACTCCGTCCGGCTCCACCTGTATCGCCGTCGACGAGGAGCGGTCGGGAGATCTGCTGAATCCACCTGGGTCTGCCGAGGGGTCCGCGCCCGGGCGAAGGAACAGACCACTCCGTTTCCGCACACCGAAGCGTGGCCGGGACCGGGGAAGCAAGGTGACGCCGACTGCTCGGTGGTCGGGAGTCCGGTCATCGCGGAGTGCGGTCGCGACACCTTCCGCCGCCTGGTCGTCACGGGAAGGAACACCGGCCAGGTGTGGCTCGACGATCCCGACCGGGGCGGCCTGCCCCCGGGGCCCGACTTCCGCGACCGGTACCTGGCACGGCTTGCCGCCGCCTGACTGCCTCGGCTCCGCGCTGCGGGGACTCCGTCGCCGCGAGCGGTATCACGTTCCGGCGGCGGAGTCCCGGGGGTGCTGCGCGTTCATGGCCCGGTGGTGGGCGGCGAGACGGGCGGCAGGCAGTTCGGAGTCGTAGACGGCCACCTTGCCGATCGCGCCCTCGAAGTACGACGTGGCGTCGACGCCCCCGATCCGCATCGGGGCGTCGGTGTTGGCGGGGGTGATGTCGTACGCGTCGAGGGCATCCTGGTCGCGGAGCTCCCCGTTCTTGTAGAGCTTGACGTACCCGGTCGGGTAAGCGGGGGTCTTGTCACGGGTGTTGATCACCAGTGCGTAATGGATCCACTCACCGGGACCGACCTCGTCCTCGAAGTACGATCCGGCGCCGAGTCCGCCGCCCCGGTTGAAGACGTATCCGCTGATGCGGTTGGCGCGGAGTTCGGTGTTGTCGCGCGAGTACATGCGGGCCAGCCACTCGTTCTGACCGTTCGGGCTGGACGCCTTGCCGAGCCAGTTGACGTAACCGGTGCTCGCGGTCCTGGCGAAGGTCAGCGTGCCGGGCCGGATCCACGCCTCCACGGTCAGCTCACCGGTCGTGGTGACGGAGAGCCGGTCGTCGTCGGGGACCTCGACGTACTGGGAGGTTCCGTCGAACAGAAAGGCAGGGTCCCCATTGGGCATGGCGGCGGTGCCGGGTCCGTGACGACGGCTGCCCTTGAGCGCGCCCGCGGCCCGCTTCGCCGTGTTCTCGGTGCCACGCAGGTAAAGGGCCGGCGTGTCGGCCAGTACCTCCGTGTCGTAGGACGCGCGCCGGTGGCCGGAAGGGGGCGGGCTGCCGCAGGCTGTCAGTGTCACAGCGCCCACGCCGATGAGCGCGGCCAGAAGACAGGCCGTGCGCCGTCCTCGCTTCATCGCCGGGGGGTCCGTCGCTCGGCGGGAGAGCGCCGCGACGATTCGCCCGGCGCGGAGGAAGAGCGGCAAGGGGCTGCCGCGGTGCCACAAGTCATAAGGATCGCCTGCTTGTTCCGCGTCCACAGCCGGCCCGGACAGCGGGCACGGCACTCCACGGCGGTGGAGACCACGCGCCCGATCCGGCGCCCGGTCGCTTCACCCGTACGGCACCCGGCTTCGCGGAGCAGCGGTTCCGCGAGCCTCGTCCACTGTCCCACACAGCGAGCGGCGACAAGGCGGCGAAGCGTGTGGCGTTCCCGACACGAGGCCCGCACCCCTTGCGTCGCACGTCACAGACCGGGTAGGGCATGCGCACGAGAGCGTCCTGCTCGGGTGATCCAGCGCGGCGGGGCCGCCGCGACCCGTACGACCGACCCCCGAGGCGGTGTCCCGAAGGACCCGGGCGGCAGCCCGCGGAGGCGGGTGACCGAGGCGGGGGAGGGGCCGGTACG
>NZ_JBVJMD010000029.1:0-106186 GCF_055584385.1 Streptomyces sp. NPDC104096 | reverse complement strand
CCTGTCCCTGCTGCCACCCCGGCTGCTGCGCCGGGGCCCGTCGAGACTGCTGCCGGTACTGGGCGTCCCGCTGCCTCCCCGACCCACCTTGCCCTGATCCGCACGGGCGGACCGGCACTGACCGGCGCGCACCCGCGACACCGGCGCGACACGGACGGGTGCGGCACGGGCCGGCGCGACACGGACGGGTGCGAGCCGGCGGGTACCGGGAGCGCGGACGCGTGCGGCCGTCGAGTACCGGGAGCACGGACGCGTGCGGGCCGACGAATACCGGAAGCCCGCGCGGGTGCGGGCACGAGCACCGGAAGCACGCGCAGGCGCGGGCACGAGTACCGGGAGCCCCGCGCGGGTGCGGGACCGTCGAGCACCGGAAGCCCGCGCGGGCGCGAGGCCGGTAAGCACCCGGAGCAGTGACGGCAGCCGTACGCGGTCCGCCGCGTGCCCTGCGGGTTCAGCCCCGGACGCCCCGCAGTGCCATGCCCACCGCCGTCTCGGTGATCGCCGAGGGATCCTCCGCGGCGCCGAGCTCGATCCGCCGCACCGCCGCGTCGACCACGCCCTGGAGCAGCATCGCCGCCAGCCGCGGCTGGGCGTGCCCCATCTCGGCCAGCGCCTCGACGATCATCGCCACGAGCCCGCCGTGCGCGGCCCGGATCTTCTCCCGGGCGCCCGCGTCGAGCTCGCTCGCGGAGATCGCCACCACGGCCCGGTGGCGGCGGTCGCCGACCAGCGCGAGCTGCTGCCGGACATACGCCTCGACCTTGGCCTCCGGCGTGTCGGCCGCCGCCATCGCCGCCGACACCTCGGCCGCCCAGACCGGGAAGTCGACCTCGCACAGCTCCTCGACCACGGCGGCCCGGGAGCGGAAGTACTCGTACACGGAAGAACGCGCGAGGCCCGTCCGCTCGGCGAGGGCCGGGAAGGTCAGCGCTTCCGTCCCGCCCTCGGACAGCAGGGACCGTGCGGCGTCCAGCAGGGCGGCTCGCTGCATCGACCGGTGCTCGGCCACAGAGGCCGCTCGAATCCTTGGCACGTCAACCACTGTACGGACGTACCACCGTCGGCGGGAGCGACTCCCCCTGACGCGTCCCGCTGCGGCCCGTCCCGGCCCGCCGCGGCCGGGTCAGCGTCCGAAGCTCGCCAGCTTCGCCCGCAGCTGGAGCACGGACTTGGTGTGGATCTGGCTGACCCGGCTCTCGGTCACCCCGAGCACGTTCCCGATCTCGGCGAGGGTGAGGCCCTCGTAGTAGTAGAGCGTGACGACGGTCTTCTCGCGGTCGGGCAGGGTGTTGATCGCCCGCGCCAGGAACCGCCGCAGCTCACGGTCCTCGGCCACCTCCACGGGATCGTCGGCGGCGGTGTCCTCCAGGGTGTCCATGAGGCTCAGCCGGTCGCCGCCCTCCCCGCCCACATGCAGCAGCTCCTCCAGGGCCACCACGTTGGCCAGCGACAACTGGCCGAAGACCGCGTGCAGTTCGTCCACCGCGATGCCCAGCTCGGCGGCCACCTCGGTCTCCGTCGGGGTGCGGCGCAGCCGGGCCTCCAGGGTCGCGTAGGCCCGTTCCACGTTGCGCGCCTTCTGCCGTACCGACCGCGGGATCCAGTCCAGCGCGCGCAGTTCGTCGATCATCGCGCCCCGGATCCGCGTGATCGCGTACGTCTCGAACTTGATCTCGCGGTCGACGTCGAACTTCTCGATCGCGTCGATCAGCCCGAACACCCCCGACGACACGAAGTCCGCCTGCTCGACGTTGGGCGGGAGCCCGACGCTCACCCGTCCCGCCACGTACTTGACCAGCGGCGAGTAGTGCAGGATCAGCTGCTCGCGCAGCCGCTCGTCCCCCGTCGTCTTGTAGGACCGCCACAGCTCGTCGAGTGTCGAGGGAGCCGGCGGCCGCACGCTGCCACCGTCGCGGGCGGCTGGGGGGATCGCCGCCCGGTCGGACCCGGAGGTGTGCTGGGGCATTCGTCGCCTTGTGCCGTTCTGCCGTGGAAGAGGTGAACCGGGAGTGACTGGGTGAGAGGACGGGCTGGTACGAGTTGATGGTCCGTGTCCGGATCCTTGTGAGCGTAGCGTGACTGGGCAGTCGCGGTGCGCGAAGGACGGGGCCGACGCCGTGCGCAGATACGTTCTTCCGGACGCTCCACCGAGGCGCGCCGGTCGCCCCGGCGAGTCGCCGGAAAGCATCAACTACGTGAATTCCCAAGGGCTTCGGGCATCCCCCGGACGGCCGAACCCCCCAGGTCAGCGCGGACGGCGACCGCCCCCGGCGGAGGTCGTCGACCCGCGTGTCAACTTCCAGCCGTCGCCGTGTCGTTCGACATGACCGAGTGCGCGCAGTTCGTACAGTCTCGCGATCGCGTCATCCTCGGTCGTCAGCGCGCCGCGTGCGATCTCACCCGCGGCCGCGGCGCGGTGCGCGGGCAGCGCGGCCAGCACCCGCCGGGCGGCGGGCTCCAGCAGGTCGCGCGGGAGCACCGGGCCGCGCCGGACCGGCGCCAGCTCCCCCATCTCGCCCACCTGTTCGACGATCTCCGCCGCGTCCGTGACCAGGACGGCGTCGCCGCGCAGCAGTTCGTGCGCCCCGGCCGAGAGCCCGCTGGTGGCCGGCCCAGGTACCGCCATGACGTGCCGGCCCAGCCGCTGCGCCGCCCGCGCCGTGACCAGCGAGCCGCTGCGGCAGGCCGCCTCGACGACCACGGTGCCCCTGGTCAGCGCGGCGATCACTCGGTTGCGCAGGATGAAGCGGCTCGGTGTCGGGTGGTCGCCGGGCGGCAACTCCCCGACGACCAGGCCCTGTTCCGCGATCCTTGTGAGCAATGCGGTGTGTCCGCGCGGATAGGGCCGGTCGACACCGCAGGCGAGGACGGCGATGGTGGCCCCGCCTGCGCCGAGGGCTCCCCGGTGGGCGGCGCCGTCGATGCCGTAGGCGCCGCCGGAGACCACCACCCAGCCGCGCTCGGCCAGCCCGGCGGCGAGGTCGGCCGCCATGTGGGCGCCGTACTGGGTGCAGGCGCGCGCTCCGACCACGGCGACCGAGCGCAGTGCCCATATCCGCAGGCTGGGGCGGCCGCGCAGCCACAGTCCCAGCGGACGGGCGTCGCCGAGGTCGTCGAGCGGGCCGGGCCACTCCCCCGTGCCGGGCGCCACGAACCGCACCCCGGCCGCCCCGGCGACGGCCAGGTCCCGCGCGGGCTCGGCCCGCTCGGCCCGCGCCCACAGCCCCGTCCACCGCTGCGCGCTCACCCCGGGCAGCGGTGGGCCGTCCCGCAGTCGCCGCGCCACCTCCCGCACCCCGTGCTCCCGCACCCACCCTCCCCCGATCTCGTCCCCGGGCTCGATGACCCGGGTGAGCAGGACCCGGGCGAGCAGCTCGTCGTCCGTGCCGCCCGTCGTGCCGGGTACGGCACCGTCCGGGTCCGCACCGCCGCTCATGCCAGGGCCCCGATGGCCATCGGCACCCCGCGCGGCACGCCCGTGCGCAGTTGCACGGCGAGTGCGACGTCCGTCGCGTCGGGCCGGTCATGGCCGACGAGGTCCGCGACGGTCCAGGCGACACGCAGGACACGGTCGATTCCACGGGCCGTGAGCACGCCCCGCTCCAGGTTGCGTTCCGCCTCGTCCATCGCTCCGGCCACGGCGTGGAAGCGGAAGCGCAGTTCCCGTCCCGGCACCTCGCCGTTGGTCCGCCAGGGGCTGCCCGCGTATCTGGCGGCGGCCCGTTCGCGCGCCGCCCGCACCCGGTCGGCGACGGTCGCCGTGGACTCGCCCGCCGCACCGCTCCGCGCGAGCTCGGCCCGGCCGACCGGTTCGACCTCGACACGCAGGTCGACCCGGTCGAGCAGCGGACCGGAGAGTTTGGCCTGGTAGCGCCGGACGGCCGAGGGAGGGCACTCGCACAGCGTGTCCCGCAGCGAGAAGCGTCCGCAGGGACAAGGATTGGCCGCGAGGACCATCAGGAACCTCGCCGGGAACCGCACCACCCCCGCGCTGCGGGCGATGACGACATGGCCCGACTCCAGGGGCTGGCGCAGGGCGTCGAGGGCCCGGCTGCTGAACTCGGGACTCTCGTCGAGGAAGAGCACGCCGCGGTGGGCGAGCGAGACCGCGCCGGGCCGTGCGATGCCGGGGCCTCCGCCGACGAGGGCCTGCATGGTGGCCGAGTGGTGCGGTGCGCAGTAGGGCGGGACGTCGATCAGGGGTTTGCCCGGGGGCAGCAGCCCGGCCACCGAGTGGACGGCCGTGACCTCCAGCGACTCCTCCCGCACCAGCTCGGGCAGCACCGCGGGCAGCCGCTCCGCGAGCATGGTCTTGCCCGCGCCCGGCGGGCCCTCCAGGAACAGATGGTGTCCGCCCGCGGCGGCCACCTCCACCGCGGTGCGGGCGGAGATCTGGCCCACGACGTCGGCGAGGTCGTGCCCCTGGCCGTACGTGGCGTGCAGGCTGTGCACCCCGGTGACCGCTCCCGCTCCGGGCATGCGCAGGCCGGCCAGGAGCGGGCCCGGGCGTCCCGGTTCGTCGGGGTCCTCGTCGGGGACCGGTTCGTCGGTCAGGACGGCGATGAGCTGCCGCAGGCTGCGGACGCCGAGCACCGAGACACCGGGGACCAGGGAGGCCTCCGCGGCGGCGGACTCGGGCACGACCACCTGCTCGAATCCGGCGTCCGCCGCGGCGAGCACGGCCGGCAGGACGCCCCGTACGGGCCGGACCCGCCCGTCCAGGCCCAGCTCGCCGATCATCACGACGTCCGCGAGCACCCGGGGGTCGATGCGCTCGGCGGCCCCCAGTACCGCACAGGCGACGGCGAGGTCGAACCCCGAGCCCGCCTTCGGTACGGACGCCGGGCTCAGCCCGACGGTGAGCTTCTTCTGCGGCCACTCGCCGCCCGAGTTCACCACCGCCGCCCGTACCCGGTCACGGCTCTCGGTCAGGCTCTTGTCCGGCAGTCCGACCAGGGCGAAGGCCGCGACGCCGGGTTCCAGGTCGGCCTGCACCTCCACGACCACGCCCTCGACGCCCACCAGCGCCACGGAGCACGTACGCGCGAAGCCCATGTCAGGCCACCCCCCCGCAGATGCTCGGCCACGGGTGCGCCACGGCGCGGCAGCAGCACGGCGACCAGGTCGATGCGGACCCCGCCGGGCGGCGCTCCCCCGTGCTCCTGCGTCCACCGCTGGGCCAGTCCGCGCAGGCGCTGCGCCTTGGCCGGGGTGACCGCGTCCGCGGGGTGCTGGAAGAGGCCTGCCCTGCGGGTCTTGACCTCGCAGATCACCAGGACGTCGCCGTCCCTGGCGATGATGTCGATCTCGCCGGTCCTGCCGCAGCGCCAGTTGCGTGCCAGGACGGTCAGTCCTGCCTCCGTCAGCCGCCGCGCGGCCAGTCCCTCGCCGTACCTGCCGAGTGCGCTGCGTGCCTGCTGTGTGCTCATGTCGGCACCACCTCCGGCACCCACGGTCACGCGTCCGCCCCAACGAAGTGGATCTTCGTTGACCACTCGGCGGTTGTGGATATCCGCGTCACCCCTGTGGGGGACCGTCAGCCTCCCGGCAGCTCCAGGTCGCTCTTGTTCAGCTCCTCGATGTTCACGTCCTTGAATGTCAGGACGCGGACCTGCTTCACGAACCGGGCCGGCCGGTACATGTCCCAGACCCAGGCGTCCGCCATGGACACTTCGAAGAACACCTCACCCTGGACCGAGTGCACCTGCATCTCGTAGTCGTTGGTCAGGTAGAAACGCCGCTCGGTCTCGATCACGTATTTGAACAGACCGACGACATCGCGGTACTCCCGGTAGAGCTTCAGCTCCATCTCGGTCTCGTACTTCTCGAGGTCCTCGGCGCTCATGGCATGTTCCCCTTCAGCCGTGCGATCCCACCATTGTGCGCCAGCGCCGGGTGCACCTAGACGATTTCCGTGTCAAGGATCTCGGGTCCGGGCGGGGGACCCTCGTCGAGCACCCTGCGCAGCAACTCGGCAAGCCTGGTCGGATACACCGTCTCATGCGCCTGGCTCAGTTCCTCACACGTCCACCAGCGTGCTCCGGCGACACTGCGCCGCTCCAGTTCGGTGAGCGCCACCGCCCGCGTCGCCGTCTGGGTCGTACGGGCCAGGTAGTACCACTCGTCCTGGTCCCAGCGGCGGCCGGCGAACGGGAAGGAACACCGGCGCCGCCACAGCACCGGGCCGAGCTCGACCTCGGTGATGCCGGTCTCCTCGACGAGTTCCCGCAGCGCCGCCTGTTCACGGGTCTCGTCGCCCTCCAGACCGCCGCCGGGGGTGAACCACCAGTCGTCGGCCGGATCGTCCGGCTCGTGACCGTGCAGCAGCAGGATGCGGTCCTCGGGATCGAGCAGCACGACCCGGGCCACGCGGCGCGGTCCGTCGTCGGGGCCCTCCGGGTCAGCGGACACCGGCGGGCTCCCTCCGGGAGCGTCCGAGGCGGCCCAGCAGCTTGGCCACGGGCCCGTAGGCGCCTCCGGCCAGGACGAGCGCACCGCCGACGACGATCATGAACCCGATGGTGCGCAGCGGACCCGGCTCGGAGAGAGCGCCGAGCGTCTCGAAGCCCGTGGGACGCTTCAGCATGCCCCGCATGGGCCAGACGACGGCGTCGACGCGGGCGCTCACCGCACTGCTCGCCACGGTGCCGCGGGCGGCGTCCGTGAGGTGGGCGGTGGAGTCCAGCGAGCCCAGCCGCTCGTCGCCGAGGAGGAAGAGACGCCCCGCCGGGACCGTCACGGTCGGGAAGTCCGTGATCTCGGCCAGGCTGCCCTCGGGCAGATACGGTTCCTCGATCTGCTTGCCGTTGACCGTCAGCTTGCCGTTCGTGCAGCAGGCGACCTTGTCCCCGCCGACCGCGACGACCCGCTTGACCACGGCGGAGTTGTCGACCCAGGCGCTGTCGCGGAAGACCACGACATCGCCCCGGCGTATCTCCCCGGCGTCCACGCTCTGCGCCAGCACGCGGTCGCCGACGCCGATGGTCGGGGTCATCGAACTCGTGGGGACGGTGTACGGCCGGTAGATCAGCGCCGCCCAGGCGAATCCCGCCAGGAACAGCACGAGGCCCAGCGCGACGGCCAGGCCGGACAGACGCTGTCCGGTCCGGCTGCCCACCGGGCCCGTGCTGGTGCCGCCGCTGCGCGGGGCCGTACGTGTAATGCTCTCGCCACCCATGGACCCGCACCCTACCCGGCGGTACCGAACCGGGGCAGCCCCTCTCCGGCCACCGAGGTCACGAGCTCCACCGCGGCTTCGCGGGGCGGTTCGGACACGGGGCGGGTCCCGGTCGGCCTCAGCGGGCTTCGGACGCCGCCTTCAGGCCGCGCCGGCGCCGCCACACCGCGATCGGCACCACCCCGACCAGGGCGATGCCCTGCGGGGCGACCGTCAGGGCGGCGGCCGCCGAGGTCTGGTCGTTGATACCGGGCTGGTCGAAGGTGTCCGGGATCGGCAGCGTGCCCCAGCGGGTGATCGGCCAGGCCTTGACGATGGCACGGCCGACGACCTTGTCCACGGGGACCATGCCGTGGTTCTTGTCGCTCTGGTTGTAGCGCGAGTCGCGGGAGTTCTGCCGGTGGTCGCCCATGACCCAGATGTAGCCCTCGGGCACCTTCACCTTGAACTGACCGCCCACGTCGTCGACCGTGCACGGGGTGTTGCCGGGGTACACGAACGACTTGTCGTCGAGCGGCTTGCCGTTGACCGTGAGCGGGCCGGTGCCCTTGCACTCGACGGTGTCGCCGCCGACGCCGATGACCCGCTTGATGAGGTCCTTCTCCTCCGCCGAGGGCATCAGGCCGATCCAGCTGAGGACGGTCTGCAGGGCGTTCGGGTTGGCCGTGGGCTCGCCCGCCAGCCAGTCGTCGGGGTCGTGGAAGACGACGACCTCGCCGCGCTCGGGCTTCGAGCCGAACCAGGGCGTCAGCTTGTCGACCAGGACGCGGTCACCCTGCTGGAGGGTGTCCTGCATCGAGTCGGAGGGGATGGAGAACGCCTGCACCAGGAACGTCTTGATCAGCAGGGCGAGGACCAGGGCGATGCCGATCAGGATCGGCAGCTCCTTCCAGAAGGAGCGTTGCTTGCGCTGCGCGGGCGCCGAGCCGCCGCCCGATCCGCGTTCCTCGGTCTGGTCCCGCTCGTCGCTCATCATGCCGTCCTCGGCCGTTCCGGCGTCATTCCCGGAGGGCACGGCGCTGTCCGCGGCCGGGACATCGGCTCCCGCGGGACGCCCGCGATGCTCCTCGCCGTCGTGTCCGGACCGTGCGCCAACCGCCACATCCCCCACGCCAACTCCTTACTCCGTGCCGCCGCCTGTCCCGTATGCGGTACAGGCCCACCACTCCCATAACGAGCGGGAGTTCCGCAGGGGTCGGGAGTTGGATCGATCCGTTCGGACCTTCTGAAGCAACCCTATGCGACAGCCGGGGAGCAGCAGTCGTCCCGGACCCCGAGTCGGACACGGAAGAGAAGGTTTGTGGCTCCTTGAGCCGGTTCCAGTGTCCGAGCGGCCAGGCGATCACCATGGCACGGCCCACCACCTCGTCCTCGGAGACCGTGCCGCCGTAGTCGGTGTTCTGGTGGTAGCGGGAGTCCGCGGAGTTGGCCCGGTGGTCGCCCATCACCCACAGCCGCCCGGTGGGGACGGTGATGTCGAACTTGATGTCCGACGGGTCGTTCCCCGGATAGATGTACTCCGACTCGCTGAGGGGGACACCGTTGACGGTCAGCCGCCCCTGCGCGTCGCAGCACTTCACATGGTCCCCGCCGACCCCGACGACCCGCTTGATGAGGTCCTTCTCGTTGTCGGACGGAAGCAGGCCGATGAACGTGAGTCCCTCCTTGACCTGCTTGACGACCACCGGGTCGTCCTTCTTCACGGTGGTCTGCTCGTCCTTGAGCCAGCCGCCGGGATCCTTGAACACGACGACGTCACCGCGCTGCGGCGTGGAGCCGAACCACGGCGTGAACTTGTCGACGAGCACCCGGTCGCCGATGCGGATCGTCTGCTCCATGGAGCCCGAGGGGATCACGAACGCCTGGACGAGGAACGTCTTCAGCACCAGTGCGATGAGGACCGCGACACCGACGAGGAGGGGTATCTCCCTGACCGCGCTGCGTCTGCGTTTCCGCTTGACCTTGCGCTGGAGCTTGCGCCGCTCGGCCCGGCTGCGGCCCGCGGACGCGCCGCCGCCGGCGGCGCGCCGGGCGCCGGTGGGCAGGAGGTTGTCGACGGCGGAGCCCTGGACGCCGCGCGGCCGGCCGCGGTTACCCATGCGTGCCCTCCGCGGCGGGCACGCGCGCGTAGCCGCCGGGGCGCTCCAGACGGGTGAGCCGGCCGGCCGGCCAGACGATCCAGTCGGCCCGGCCGATCACGGCGCCCACGGGGATCATGCCGCCGCCCGGTGAGCCCAGGTGGTCGCGGGAGTCGCTGGATTCGCTGCGGTGGTCGCCCAGGACGAACAGCGTGCCCTCGGGCACGTCCACGTCGAAGGCCACCGAGGACGGGCTGTCGCCGGGGTACAGGAACGTCGACTCGTCGACCGACCTGCCGTTCACCTGGATCCTCCCCTCCTTGTCGCAGCAGAGCACGTGGTCTCCCCCCACACCCACAACGCGTTTGATGTAGTCGGCGTGCCCGAAGTACCCGGTGCCGTCGAAGACGACGACGTCGCCGCGCTGCGGCGGGGCACCGAAACGGTACGCCAACTTATCTACGAGAACGCGGTCCCCGATCCTCAATCCGTTCTCCATGGATCCGCTGGGAATCTGGAACGGTTGCACCACGAACGTGTTGAGGAGCAGCAAAAACAGCAGGCAGAGCAGCACGCCCAGGGAGAGATGTCCGCCCGGCAGCCACTCGGTGATCCGCGGCACCAACGCGAAACGCGACCGTTCCTCCGGCCCCTGTGTGTCCGGGATCTCTTCGGATCCGGAAGGGCGGGAGGAGCGGTCGCGCTCCGTCGGCTGTGCTTCGGTGTCCATCGGAGCCAGATGTTATCCGGCTCCGCCGTGAACCCCGACGCGCGATCAGTTGTCGCGCTTCTCCTTGATCTTCGCGGCCTTGCCGCGCAGCTCACGGAGGTAGTACAGCTTCGCGCGACGCACGTCACCGCGGGTGACGAGCTCGATCTTCTCGACGATCGGGGTGTGCACCGGGAAGGTGCGCTCGACGCCGACGGAGAACGAGACCTTGCGGACCGTGAAGGTCTCGCGGACACCGGCGCCCTGGCGACGGATCACCACGCCCTTGAACTGCTGCACACGGGAGCGGTTGCCCTCGATGACGCGGACGTGGACGTTGACGGTGTCACCCGGGCGGAAGGCCGGGAGGTCGCTGCGCAGCGACGCGGCGTCGACGGAGTCGAGCAGGTGAGACATTTTGTCTGCTTTCTTCGGTGATGCCACAGGTCATCAGCGGAAGTTAGGTGTTCTGGACGAAAGTCGTGCGGGTCGGAACGGGCGTCGTGTCCCCCTGTGGCAGGGGCGCACGCCGGACGGCGCACAACAGCGGCCTATTCTTCCATGCTCTCGGTTCGCTGCCAAAATCGGCCGTACGGCCTGCCTGCCGGATCCGGCGCCCAGCCCAGGATGGAGAGCATCTCGCGGTCCTTCTTGTCGAAGGCGGCGGGGTCGCAGCGCTCGATCAGGTCGGGCCGGTGGGCCGTGGTGCGCCTCAGCGCCTCGTCCCGGCGCCAGCGGGCGATCTTCCCGTGGTGCCCGCTGAGCAGCACCTCCGGGATCTCCCGGCCACGCCACTCGGGCGGCTTGGTGTAGACGGGCCCTTCCAGGAGGCTCGCCATGGCGCCGGGCGCGAAGGAGTCGTCCCGGTGGGACTCGGCGTTGCCGAGCACACCGGGCAGCAGTCGCGCGACGGCTTCCGTGATGACCAGGACGGCCGCTTCGCCGCCGGCCAGGACGTAGTCGCCGATGGACACCTCGCACACCGGGAGCCGGGTGGCGTACTCGTCGACGACCCGGCGGTCGATGCCCTCGTAGCGGGCCGGTGTGAAGATCAGCCAGGGGCGCTCGGCGAGTTCGACGGCGAGTTCCTGGGTGAAGGGGCGGCCGCTGGGCGTGGGGACGATCAGCGTGGGCGTGTGGGCGCCCGCCTCGTAGCCGTCGGCGAGGGCGGTGTCGAGGGCGTCGGCCCAGGGGCCGGTCTTCATGACCATGCCGGGGCCGCCGCCGTACGGGGTGTCGTCGACCGTGTTGTGGCGGTCGTAGGTGTGGGCACGCAGATCGTGCACGTGCACCTTGAGCTGTCCACGCGCGCGCGCCTTGCCGACCAGCGAGACGTTCAGCGGTTCGAGGTACTCGGGGAAGATCGTGACGACGTCGAGCCTCATGCCTCGTCGTCCTCGGCCGCGTCGCGGGCGGAGGCGATCTCCGCGCGGTCGTCGATCAGGCCGGGCGGCGGGTCGATGACGGCCCGCTGCCTCTCCAGGTCGATCTCGGTGACGATCTCCTCGACGAAGGGGATGAGGACCTCGCTGCCGTCGGGGCGTTCGACGATGAACAGGTCCTGCGAGGGCAGGTGCGAGATCTCGGTGATCCGGCCGACCTCGGTGCCGTCCACCGTCACCACGTCCAGGTCCATCAGCTGGTGGTCGTAGTACTCGTCCTCGTCCTCGGGCGACTCGTCGGGGTCGACGTCGGCGATCAGGAGGATGTTGCGAAGGGCCTCGGCGGCGTTGCGGTCGTGTACGCCCGCGAAGCGCAGCAGGAGGCGGCCGCTGTGGACACGGCCCGTCTCGATGGTCAGCGGGCCGGCCGAGGCCGGGTCGGTGGCCAGGACGGCGCCGGGCGCGAGCCGCAGTTCCGGCTCGTCGGTTCGTACCTCGACGGTGACCTCGCCCTTGATGCCGTGGGCGCGGCCGATCCGTGCGACTACCAGCTGCACTGTGCTTGCTCTCCTGTCATACGACTCATCCCATACGACTCATCCGACGGGTACGACGGGCCGGGCGACGTCGGCCGGTACGACATCGGGCCGGGGACGGCCCAGTGGCCCTCCCCGGCCCGAGCCGGTGCTGCGAATGCGTCAGCGGACTTGGTCCACGTCGACGAGGTCGACGCGGACACCGCGGCCGCCGATGGCGCCCACGACGGTGCGCAGAGCGCGCGCGGTGCGGCCGTTGCGGCCGATCACCTTGCCGAGGTCGTCGGGGTGGACCCGGACCTCGAGAACGCGCCCACGACGCAGGTTGCGCGAGGCGACCTGCACTTCGTCGGGGTTGTCGACGATGCCCTTCACGAGGTGCTCGAGAGCCTCCTCGAGCATGCTCAGGCCTCGGTCGACGCGGACTCGGCCGCGGCCTCGTCCTTCTTCTCAGCCTTCTTCTTCTGGGTGATGGCCTCACCCTTGCCCTCGTCGTCGCCACCGAGGGCGTCGAACGACGGACGCACGGCCTTCGGAGCGGCGACGAGCAGCGGAGCCGGGGCGGGCTCGCCCTTGAACTTCTGCCAGTCGCCGGTCTTCTTCAGGATGGCGAGAACGGGCTCGGTCGGCTGGGCGCCGACGCCGAGCCAGTACGCGACGCGGTCGGCGTCCACCTCGATGATCGAGGGGTTGTACGTCGGCTGGTACTTGCCGATCTCCTCGATGGCCCGGCCGTCACGGCGGGTACGGGAGTCGGCGACGACGATGCGGTAGTGAGGCGCACGGATCTTGCCCAGACGCTTCAGCTTGATCTTGACTGCCACGGAAGTGGTGTCTCCTGGTCTTGACGTGGGTGGGCACGGCGAGATGGCCGCGTGGGGTTGCGGTACCCGAGTGCCCGATGGACGCGTCAGCCGGAGGAGAGAGGGGTCCTGTGCGGCTGTCGAGTACAGCTAGACATTCTGCCACACCTCGAGGGGTACGTCCGTCCGCGGGCTCCCTGGCATGCCTGAGATGCACCCGGCGCCGACAGGGCCGTCCGCCGGGTGCACCTCGGTCCGCGCCGCGCGGCGCGGCTGCCACGAGCAGCCGCGTCGTCAGCTCACCGCACCCACGATCTCGGGAATCCGGAACGGCTTCCCGCAGCCGCCGCACACGATCGGCGCCTGGGCCAGGACGGAGGGGACGACCCGTACGTTGCGGCCGCAGTCGCAGACCGCCTTCACGCGCACCCCGCCGCCCGAGGAGCCGTGGCGGGCGGCCGGGCCACGGAAGGTCCGGGTCGCGTCGGAGGACGTGGCCGCGGTGTGCGCCTTCAGGGCGCGCTGGAGGCGCTCCATGGTCGGGCGGTAGCGGCGCTTGGCCTCGGGACTGAGCGTGACCAGCGAGAATCCGCTGCTGGGGTGCGGCTCCTCGGGGTGGTCCAGACCCAGCTCCTCGGCGATCGCGAGGAATCTGCGGTTGTGGTAGCGGCCGGCACGGGAGGTGTCGCGGACACCGCGGGCGGCGGCGATGCCGTGGACTGCTTCATGGAGCAGTCGCTCGAAGGAGAGTTCGTGCCCGCACGCGGACGACGACTCCCCGATCAGGGACTCTGGCGCGGCAAGGTCGGGCAGTTCGGGGTGGTACCGCTGAATGTCGGCCCACGCCTCTGCCAGCTCTGCGGCGAGAACAGGTGGTGTCTGTGTCGTGCTCACGTAATGACAACGAGCCTGAGGGCCCGTGTGTTCCGATTCCGGGCCATCTCAAATAATTTGCACGTACCCGTCAGTTGCCGCTGATGCGTCCCGACGAGGGCGGGTGCGCTGATCTGCGGAGAAGCCGCACAGCTCGTACCAAGCTGGTGCGTAGGCTGACGTACGCCCCGGCGCGTAGACAATGTCCACGCGCCCGAACCCCTGTGGTCCGCGGATGCGCAAGACGTCTTTCGGTCGCCCTGGTGACCGAGGACGTCACCTCAGTAAGCGCGCGCGACGATCGCGACGTTACCGGGTGCGTCACCGTCGTCCGGCACCGACCCGTCCTCGGCGACCAGACAGCGTACGGTCACCGCGTGCTCGGCCAGTGCGGCCTCGCCCGCCTCGCCCAGGGCCGCCCACGGAATGCGCGCCCAGCCGCCGCCGACGGCGGCCTCGACGGCCTCCGTGAACGTCGACACCTCACAGGTGCGCGACTCACGGCGCTCGCGCGACTGACGCAGCAGCAGCGCCTGGTCCTCGTCGAGGATCCCGGGCAGTGCCGCGGCGATGGCGTCGATCGCCATCGGCTGCTTGCCCCCGGGGATGCGCCGGACCAGCGTCGCGGTGCCGTTCGCCAGGTCGCGGGGGCCGATCTCGACGCGGACGGGTACGCCCTTCAGCTCCCAGTCGACGGCACGCCGGCCGAACGGGACGTCCGTACGGTCGTCGACCCGGACCCGGATCCCGGCCGCCCGCAGCCGGTCGCCGAGTTCGCGGACCTTGGCCAGAACGGCCTCGTCGTCCTTGACCGCCAGCACGACGGCCTGGATCTGCGCCAGCCGGGGCGGCACGCGCAGCCCGCTGTCGTCGCCGTGCATCATCACCAGGGCGCCGATCATGCGGGTGGTGGAACCCCAGGACGTCTGCCAGACCAGCTCCCGCCGGCCCTCCCTGGACAGGTAGCGGGTGTCGAAGGCCTTGGCGAAGTTCTGGCCCAGCTCGTGGCTCGTGGCCATCTGGAGTGCCTTGCCGTCGCCCATCATGCCTTCGAGGGTGAGGGTGTTGACGGCGCCCGCGAACCGCTCCTTGGCGGTCTTGCGGCCGGGCACGACGTCCATGGCGAGCACGTCCACCATGAAGTCCTCGTAGACCTCGCGGTGGATGCGGGCGGCGAAGTCGCGCGCGTCCTCGTACGTCGCGTGCGCCGTGTGGCCCTCCTGCCACAGGAACTCCGACGTCCGCAGGAAGAGCCGCGGCCGCAGCTCCCAGCGCACCACGTTCGCCCACTGGTTGATCAGCAGGGGCAGGTCGCGGTAGCTCTGCACCCACTTCGAGAAGTAGTCGTTGACGATCATCTCGGAGGTGGGGCGGACGACGGCCGGCTCCTCCAGCTCCTTGCCGCCGCCGTGCGTGACCACGGCGAGCTCCGGCGCGAATCCCTCGACGTGGTCGGCCTCCCGGGTGAGGTACGACTGCGGGATCAGCAGCGGGAAGTAGGCGTTCTGGGTGCCGGTCTCCTTGATGCGGGCGTCCATCTCGGCCTGCATCCGCTCCCACAGCCCGTAGCCGTACGGACGGATCACCATGCTGCCGCGCACCGGGCCGTTGTCGGCCAGCTCCGCCTTGGCGATCAGATCCTGGTACCAACGCGGGAAGTCGTCGGACCGGGGCGTGAGTACGGGTGCCTTTGCCATGGCGAGATGGTACGGGCCCACGTTGCCGGGATGTGAATTCTCGCCACCCGCGCCAACAACCCGCAAAGCGGACTCCGAGACCCCTGGACGGCATCGCGAGCCGGGAGTTACCTGGCATACGGAGGGAGTGCGCGCGAACGCCACAGGATGGCGGATTCGAGCACGGCGACAACTCTCGACGGATTGGGGCGCTTACCTATGACACCTACGCTCGTGCGGCAGCACCTTCCTCACGCGGGCCCGGCGCCCCGTGTCGACCTGGCTGCACGCGCGCGTGACTGGTCCGAGATCCAGGAACGCATGTTGGTTCCGCTCTACGAGGCCGCCTACGAGCGGCTGGACGTGGGTCCCGGCACGCGGCTGCTCGGCCTCGGCTGCGGCTCCGGGCTGGCCCTGCTGATGGCCGCGTCCAGAGGCGCCTCGGTCACCGGTGTCGAACCCTCTTCACCCGAACGGCTGACTCTCGCCCGCCGACGGCTGCTGCCGGCCGCGTGGGACACGCACGCGCGTACCGGCACGCGGGCGCGGCTCGTGGCCGGATCGCCCAAGGACGCGGCCGACGCGGGGACGGCCCCGTACGACCTGGTGACCGCCTTCGAGCCCATCGGGTGCCTCGCGGGCGACTCCGACGGGCTCGTCCGGCTGCTCACCGCGGCGACGCCGTCGGCCGGACGGGGCACGCCGGTGGTACTGGCCGGCTGGGGGCCGCCGGAGCGCTGCGCCACGTCGTCCGTGCTGCGGGTGGCCGCGCGGCTCGCCGATCCGCTGCGCGGTGCGGACGGCCCGCGCCCCGCCCGGCGCGACGACCTGGAGGAGGTCGCCCAGCGGGCCGGTCTCAGGCCGGACGGTTCGGGGCGCGTGGCGTGCCCCTTCGGGTACGCCGACACGGACAGCGCGGTACGCGGGCTGCTGTCGACGGGGCTGTTCGACGCGGCCGTCGCCGCCACCGACCAGGCCCAGGTCGACAAGGAGCTGACGGAGGCGCTGCACCCGTACCGGCGCGCGGACGGAACGGTCTGGATGCCGAACGTCTTCCGGTACCTGATCGCCCGCACGCCGTAGGTCCGCACGCCGTAAGCCGGTACACACACGTACGGCGTCGGGGTGGGTACCCCGACGCCGTATCGCTGTGGCCTGCGGTCCGTGGACCGGCTCGGTCAGCCCATGAACTTCTTGAACTCGTCGGGCAGCTCGAAGTCCTTGCCGCCCTGCTGCGGCAGCCCGAAGGCGCCGCCGCCCTGGGCGGCCGCCTCGCGGCGCTGGGCCTCCTCCAGCTCCTGCTGCTTGCGCTTCATCGGGTTGCCGGAGCGCTGCTTGCCCTTGGCCTGCTTCGGCTGCTTCTTCGTCCGGCCGGCCCCGCCGCCCATGCCCGGCATCCCGGGCATCCCCGGCATGCCGCCGCCCTGGGCCATGCGGGACATCATCTTGCGCGCCTCGAAGAACCGCTCGACGAGGTTCTTCACCGCGCTGACCTCGACGCCGGAACCCTTGGCGATACGGGCGCGGCGCGAGCCGTTGATGATCGTCGCGTCCTGGCGCTCGGCCGGGGTCATCGACTTGATGATCGCGGCGGTGCGGTCGACGTCCCGCTCGTCCAGGTTGTTGATCTGGTCCTTGATCTGGCCCATGCCCGGGAGCATGCCGAGCAGCTTGGAGATGGAGCCCATCTTCCTGACCTGCTCCATCTGGGCCAGGAAGTCGTCCAGGGTGAAGTCCTGGCCCTTCTTGGACGCCAGCTTGGAGGCCATCTTCTCGGCCTCTTCCTGGCTGAACGTCTTCTCCGCCTGCTCGATCAGGGTGAGCAGGTCACCCATGTCGAGGATGCGGGAGGCCATCCGGTCAGGGTGGAAGGCGTCGAAGTCGTCGAGCTTCTCGCCGTTCGACGCGAACATGATCGGCTTGCCGGTGATCTGGCGGATCGACAGGGCCGCACCACCGCGGGCGTCACCGTCGAGCTTGGAGAGCACCACGCCGTCGAAGCCGACGCCGTCGCGGAAGGCCTCGGCGGTGTTGACCGCGTCCTGACCGATCATCGCGTCGACGACGAAGAGGATCTCGTCCGGCGAGACCGCGTCCCGGATGTCCGCGGCCTGCTGCATCATCTCCTGGTCGATGCCGAGGCGGCCGGCGGTGTCCACGATCACGATGTCGTGGACCTTGGTCCGCGCGTGCTCGATGGAGTCCCTGGCGACCTTGACCGGGTCGCCGACGCCGTTGCCCGGCTCGGGCGCGTAGACCGCGACACCGGCGCGCTCGGCCACGACGCTGAGCTGGTTGACGGCGTTGGGGCGCTGGAGGTCGGCGGCGACGAGCAGCGGCGAGTGGCCCTGCCCCTTGAGCCAGTGGGCGAGCTTGCCCGCGAGGGTGGTCTTACCGGCACCCTGCAGACCCGCCAGCATGATCACGGTGGGGGGCTGCTTGGCGAACCGCAGGCGCCGGGTCTCGCCGCCGAGGACCGTCACCAGCTCGTCGTTGACGATCTTCAGGACCTGCTGGGCCGGGTTCAGGGCCCGGGAGACATCGGCGCCGAGGGCGCGCTCCTTGACGTTCTTGATGAACGTGCGGACGACAGGGAGGGCGACGTCGGCTTCGAGCAGGGCGATGCGGATCTCGCGCGCCGTGGCGTCGATGTCCGCTTCGCTCAAGCGCCCCTTGCCGCGCAGATTCTTGAAGGTGGCGCTGAGGCGGTCAGAGAGGGTATCGAACACGGCGACGTCGGTCCTCGGGGTCGGGGGCGATGTGAGTGCCTTCCAGGGTATCCGGCCCCGCAGGAAATTCGTCCCCGCCCGTCGAATGGGCGAGCGGGGGCGCGCTCCCCACGGAACCCGCCGACGGGTCCGACCACCTCGTCGACCAGCGCACAAGCCGCCGCACGGGCGGCAGTCGAGGCTCCGTACAGACCACCGCACAGGCCGTCCGTACGCGGCCGGCCGCACCCCGGCGGCGAGCACCCGGCCGTCGCGGGGCGGCCGGCCCGTGGTCCGCCCGCCGACCACCCCCGGGGCGGTGGACATGCCGGGTCCGCCGGGCCGGGCCCCGGCACGGTCGACGCGCCGGCTCCGCGCGGTCGGCCCCCGCGCGGCGATCCCCCTCACCCCCGCAACGTCTCCTCCAGCTTCCGCGCCACGCCGGCCGCCTCCTCGCTCGGCAGGGGCGCGCCCTCGGGGCCGGTGACGTAGAAGGCGTCCACGGCGTTCGAGCCGAGCGTCGAGACGTGCGCGCTGCGCATCCGCACGCCCGTGTCCTCCAGCGCCGAGCCGATCCGGAAGAGCAGCCCAGGGGCGTCCTGGGCCCGTACCTCGATCACCGTGGCCAGGCGGGAGCCCGCGGAGGCGACCGTCACGCGCGCGGGGGGCGCGACGACGCCCCGGCGGCGCGGGTAGGCGGCGTCGCGTTCGGCGAGCCGGGTCGCGATGTCCAGCGAGCCGTCCAGGGCGCGTACGAGGTCGGCGCGCAGCCGGGCGGCCTGCGGCAGGGAGCCGTACTCCGCGGCCACCCGCCAGTCCAGCAGCAGGACGAAGCCGCCGACGCCGTCCGGCAGCGGCAGGGCCCGCAGTTCCGCGGTGCGGACGGTGAGGCGGTGCATGGCCAGCACCCCGGCGACGGCGGGCAGCACCCGCGGCTGGTCGGGTACGGCGATGAGCAGCTCGACCCCGAGCGGTTCCGGCTCCTGCGCGCCGGACGGCTCCTCGTCGGCCGACGGTTCGGGCTGCGCGCGCAGCGACAGCACCGGACCGCCGGTGCGGCAGGCCTCGATGGCGAGCCGCTCCTGCTCGGCGGTGGCGAGGACCGTCTCGGGTTCCGCGGGCTCGTCCCCGGCCAGTAGCGCCGCCACCCGTTTGACCAGGTCGGCGACGAGTGATCCGCGCCAGGACGACCAGGCGGCCGGGCCGGTGGCCAGCGCGTCCGCCTCGGTGAGGGCGTGCAGCAGTTCCAGCGTGCCCTGGCTGCCGACCGCCTCGGCGACGGAGCGCACGGTGGCCGGGTCGTCCAGGTCGCGTCGGGTCGCGGTCTCGACGAGCAGCAGGTGATGGCGTACGAGGGTGGCGAGCACCGCCACGTCCTGGCGGTCGAAGCCGATCCGTGCGGCGACGTCCTTGGCGATGATCTCGCCGGCCACCGAGTGGTCGCCGGGCCAGCCCTTGCCGATGTCGTGCAGCAGCGCGGCGACCAGCAGGAGGTCGGGGCGGCTGACCCGGCGGGTGAACTCGGAGGCGCGCACGGCGGTCTCGATGAGGTGCCGGTCGACGGTCCAGATGTGCACGGCGTTGCGCTGCGGACGGCAGCGCACCCGCTCCCAGTCGGGCAGCAGCCGGGTGATCAGGCCTTCGGCCTCCAGCGCCTCCCAGACCTCGACGGTCGGCTCGCCCGAGCCGAGCAGGGTCACCAGCTGCTCGCGCGCCTCGGCGGGCCAGGGCGTGGGCAGCGGGCGGGTGGTGGCCGCCAGACGGCGGACGGCGTGCAGGGAGAGCGGCAGGCCGGCCTGTGCGGCGGCGGCCGCGGCCCGCAGCGGGAGTACGGGGTCGCGTTCGGGGCGCGCGGTGCGGGCGAGCACCACCTCGCCGTCCTGCTCGACCACGCCCTCGGCCAGCGGGGAGCGTTCGGCGACCGGCTTGCCGCCGCCGAGCATGGCGCGCAGGCGCGGCCGTACGGCGCGCGAGCGCAGCACGCGTCCCACTTCCCGCCAGGTGACGTCGCTCGCGTACGCGATGACCCGCGCCGCTTCGTAGACCTGCCGCAGGAGCGTGTCGGCGTCGAGCAGACCGAGTTCGCCCGCCACCTGGTCCTGCTCCTGGAGCGCGAGCCGGTCGGTCGCGCGCCCGGTGGCCAGATGGAGGGCGTCGCGTACGTCGAGCAGTCGGCGCCGGGCGTCGGCGAGGCCCTCGCGCGGGGCGTCCGCGAGCCAGGAGGCGGCGACGGCGCGCAGGGCGGTGGCGTCGCGGAGCCCGCCGCGCGCCTCCTTCAGGTCGGGTTCGAGCAGGAACTGGAGCTCGCCCTGGCGCTCGGCCCGTTCGGCGCACAGGTCCCGGAGTTCGGGGAGGCGTTTGGGCGCCTGGTTGCGCCAGTCGGCCAGCACGGCCGTGCGCAGACCGGCGGTGAGACCGAGGTCGCCGGCCAGGTGCCGGGCGTCCAGCAGGCCGAGCTGGACCTTGAGGTCGTCGGCCGCCGTCCTGCGGGCCTCCGCCGGGGTGCGCACGGAGTGGTCGAGGGCGAGGCCGAGGTCCCAGACCGGGTACCAGAGGCGGTCGGCCAGCGCGGCGACCGCGGCCGGGTCGCCGCCGTCGTGCAGCAGCAGGAGGTCGAGGTCGCTGCGGGGGGACAGTTCCCCGCGTCCGTAACCGCCGACCGCGACGAGGGACACGCCGCGCATCGCCCCGGCGCCCGCGTCGAACAGGCCGGTCAGCCAGTCGTCCGTGAGCTCGGCGAGGGCGGCACGGCGCGGCGGCCCGGACCGCGCCCCCTCGGTGAGGAGGCGCAGCCGGGCCGCCGCGTAGCCGCTGGGTCCCGAGTCCTCTGTTTCCTTGCGCACGTCCGTACTCGTCACCCGGCGACTCCTGTCCGTCTTCTGTTTCAGAGCGCGTCCGGCCCGCGCTCGCCGGTCCGCACCCGTACGGCCGTCTCGACCGGCAGGGACCAGACCTTGCCGTCACCGATCTTGCCGGTCCGGGCCGCCTTGACGATGACGTCGATCAGCTGCTCGGCGTCCTCGTCCTCGGCCAGCACCTCTATGCGGATCTTGGGTACCAGGTCCACGGTGTACTCGGCACCCCGGTAGACCTCGGTGTGTCCCCGCTGCCGACCGTAGCCGCTCGCCTCGGTGACCGTCAGTCCGTGGACCCCGAAGGCCTGGAGGGCCTCCTTGATCTCGTCCAGCCGGTGGGGCTTCACGACGGCGGTGATGATCTTCATGCGTCCACCTTCTTGCTGGCAGTGTCGGCCACCCCGGCCGGGACGGCGGTCCGGGCGGCGCCGCCGCCGGCACCGCTGAAGTCGTATGCGGTCTCGGCGTGCTCGGCCTGGTCGATACCGGCCACCTCGTCGTCCTCGGAGACGCGCATGCCGATCGTCCGGTCGAGGGCGAAGGCGAGGATCGCGGAGACGACCAGCGAGTAGCCGAGGACCGCGAAGACACCCGCGCACTGCTTCCAGAGCTGGTCGAAGGAGTGGTTGCCGTAGAAGACGCCGGTCGCGGTCGACTGGCCCTTGCCGGTGGCGAAGAAGCCGATGAGCAGGGAGCCCACGACACCGCCGACCAGGTGGACACCGACGACGTCGAGGGAGTCGTCGTAGTTGAACCGGTACTTCAGTCCGACGGCCATGGCGCACAGCACACCGGCGATGGCGCCGACGGCGATCGCGCCGAGCGGGGAGACCGCACCGCCCGAGGGGGTGATGGCGACGAGACCCGCGACCGCGCCGGAGGCGGCGCCCAGCGTGGTGAACGCGCCGTGCCGGATCTTCTCGTAGGCGAGCCAGGCCAGCATCGCGGCGGCGGTGGCGACCTGCGTGTTGACGAACATCAGCGCGCCGACGCCGTCGTCGTTGCCGAGCCACGAACCGGCGTTGAACCCGAACCAGCCGAACCACAGCAGACCGGCGCCGAGCATGACCAGCGGGAGGCTGTGCGGACGCATCGGGTCCTTCTTGAAGCCGACCCGCTTGCCGATGACCAGGATCACGCCGAGCGCCGCGGCGCCCGCGTTGATGTGGACCGCCGTACCACCGGCGAAGTCGATCACGCCGAGCTCGTAGGCCCAGCCGCCGGCGCCCCAGACCCAGTGCGCGACCGGGAAGTAGACGACCGTGGCCCACAGGGTGATGAACAGCGCCCAGGCGCTGAACTTGACGCGGTCGGCGAGCGCACCGCTTATGAGGGCGGGCGTGATGATCGCGAACATCAGCTGGAAGACCATGAATACGAAGATCGGGATGGTGTATCCGTCCCACAGCTCCGTCAGGCCGATGTTGCTGAGGCCCACCCAGTCCGAATTCCAGCCGATGAATCCGCCGGAATCGGTGCCGAAGGCGGCGGAGAAGCCGTAGAGGACCCACAGGATGGTGATGATCCCCAGGCTGATGAAGCTCATCATCAGCATGTTCAGGGTGCTTTTGACGCGGACCATGCCCCCGTAGAAGAAGGCCAGGCCCGGAGTCATGAGCATCACCAGGGCGGAACAAATGAGCATGAAGCCTGTGTTGGCTGACGACAGCGTGGGCGCGTCTGCCGCAAGCGTGATGGCTGGTGCCATCGGCGTCTCCTCGTCGTTGGTACGGACCCGTGCGGGCGAAGCCTGAACTGAATGAGGGGTGGGCCGGTTATGCGCCATGAGATTGACGCAGCGCCGTTTCGGTCGACGCCCCTCGTTGTTTCGCCGCGGTGACGAAGGCACCTTGTGTGTTACGCCTCGATGAACCGCCGGATTACGGGCGCGGGGATCGTTATCTTGGCGCAACCTTCGATGAAGGAAAGAAACCGGCCGCGGTCGGCCTTCCGATGACCTGGCGTGGGGGAGCCGAGTCGGGCAGTTCGGGAAGGCCGGCCGCGGCCGGGGCCGTGCGGGTTCAGACCGCTTCCGCGGTCTCGGGCAGCTCGACGGCGAGCTTCTCCGTCAGATCGACGATCTCGGCGAGATCCCCGAAATCGCGTACAGCGGTGTCGACGGTCTTTCGGATACGTGTGTTGACGCGCTCGGAGCGGACCTTCTTCGCGATGGCCATCGCCTCCTCGGCGAAGCCCGTGCTCCGCTCGGGTTCGCGCCGCAGCAGGTGCACGGTGGCCATGCCGATCAGGTTGAGCGCGTACGACCGCTGATGCTCGCGGTCCTGGCCGAACAGCTCGACGGCGCGCTGCATGAGGGGCTCGGCCAGGGAGGCGTAGGCGGGGCTGCGGCCGGCGACATAGGCGAGGTCGCGGTAGGAGTGGGAGTTCTCGCCGTACAGCTCGGCCTCGGAGAAGAAGCGGATCCAGTCGGGGTCCGGCTCGTCCCACTCGTCGGCGTCGGCGAAGGTGTCCTCGGCCATCCGCACCGCCCGCTTGCACTTTCCGGGCTGGCCCATGTTGGCGTACGCGCGGGCCTCCATCGCATACAGCATCGACTGGGTGCGCGGGCTCGCGCAGTCACGGCTGCCGTACTGCGCGAGGTGGATCAGCTCCAGGGCGTCCTCGGGCCGCCCCAGGTGGATCATCTGACGGCTCATGCTGGACAGGACGTACGAGCCGAGCGGTTTGTCGCCCGCCTCCCGTGCCGCGTGCAGGGCGAGGACGAAGTACTTCTGGGCGGTGGGCTGGAGTCCGATGTCGTAGCTCATCCACCCGGCCAGCTCGGCCAGTTCGGCGGCGACCTTGAACAACTTCCGCGCGACGGCCTCGGGCTGGGGCTCCTGGAGGAGGTCGGTCACCTCGTGCAGCTGGCCGACGACGGCCTTGCGGCGCAGACCGCCACCGCACTGCGCGTCCCACTGCCGGAACATCACCGTGGTGGACTCCAGCAGCTCCAGCTCGGGCCCGGACAGCCGGCCGCGGGCGCGGGCGGCCGGCGTGGGGTCGGGCTCGGGCTCCTGGCGCGGACCGGGCAGCGTGGGCACCAGCCAGCGCTGCATGGGCTCGATGAGGGCCGGGCCCGCGGCCAGGCCCAGCGAGGTCCCGAGGAAGCCGCGCCGGGCCAGCATCAGGTCGCTGCGCGAGAACTCGCTGAGCAGGGCCACGGTCTGCGGGCCCGTCCAGGGCAGGTCGACGCCGGACATGGACGGCGACTGGCGTGCCGTGCGCAGGCCGAGGTCCTCGACGGAGACGACACAGCCGAAGCGCTCGGAGAACAGCTCGGACAGGATCCTGGGGATGGGCTCACGGGGGTTCTCGCCGTCCAGCCAGCGGCGCACCCGCGAGGTGTCGGTCGAGATGTGACTGGCGCCCAACTGGCGAGCCCGGCGGTTGACCTGGCGCGCGAGCTCGCCCTTTGACCAGCCGCTGCGCACGAACCACGAACCGAGCATGTCGTTGGGGCGCTTCTCAGCGTTCGCTCCGCTTCCGCCGTTGCCGCCCACTGGAACGCCCCCATCCCTGAGACCACTTGTCACTGACTGCGCCAAGCCCTATCAGAATGCCGGTGGATGCGGCCGTCCGTCCCGGGGTTGCCACCCTTCGAACGGAAAGCCGGGTTGCCTCCGGCATACCCACAAGCGCATGCGCCTTCAGGCCTCGTGCACACAAAGTAATCCTACGATCACCCGCCCACCACGAGGATCCCTCAAACGCCACCATTCGCCACCCCTTCGAATGAACTCACGACGGCCTCTACGCGATTCACTTGACACAGGACGGCCGGAAGTGAGCAGAGAGGTGCACACGGGGGCGCGCGTCGCCGCACACGCAACCCCGAACGCCTCGAAGCGCCGTCCGCATCGCGCGGCACCAGGGAGCGGGAACGCGCAAAGTCACGCAGAGTGATGAATGCTGTTCGTCTCGTAACCACCGGTGCGTCGGACCCGTTGGAGGGGGCATGGGCTTCACGATCGGCAGCAGTCTGGGTATCCGTGACATCCGGTCCGCCTCGCGCCGCCGCGGCCGCTCGTCGGAGTGCACCGCCGTGGCCGAGTTCACCGGACTGTGGGGCTGGGACGTCGTGCCCGGCGCCAGGGCCGCCGGGGGCGCCTGCTCCTGCGGCCGCCCCGACTGCCGGGCGCCGGGCGCGCATCCGCTCGACTTCGCGCCGGCGCTGCCCGCCGGGGCCACGCTGGACCAGGTGACCAAGGCGTGGGCCGACGTCCCGGGGGCCGCCGTGATGCTTCCGGTCGGCCGCGCGTTCGACGTCGTGGAGGTGGCCGAGGCCGCCGGGCGCCGCGCCCTGGTCCGGCTGGAGCGCATGGGTCTGCCGCTCGGCCCGGTCACCGCCACCCCGGAGGGCCGCGCCCAGTTCTTCGTCGCCCCCGGCGCCGCCGCCGAGCTGCCCGCCCTGCTCTACCGCATGGGCTGGGACGACCCGACCGCCCTGGACCTGCGCGGCCTCGGCCCGGGTACGTACGTCACCGCGCCGCCCTCCGACCGCGGCGGCCTCGGCCCGGTGCGGTGGCTGCGCCCGCCCGGCCTG
The DNA here is from genome assembly GCF_055584385.1 of Streptomyces sp. NPDC104096. Taxonomy (NCBI): domain Bacteria; kingdom Bacillati; phylum Actinomycetota; class Actinomycetes; order Kitasatosporales; family Streptomycetaceae; genus Streptomyces; species Streptomyces sp. NPDC104096. The sequence goes on along the minus strand of NZ_JBVJMD010000029.1, from coordinate 80,843 downwards.
GACTCGGCCAGCAGGCCGCCCGCGGCCCGGCTGCTGCTCGGCACATTGGCGTACGTGGCCCACCGGTCCCGCGCGTGAACCGGTACAGCACGTGAACCGGTCCCCCGCGTGAACCGGTCCGAGGCGTTCCGGGAGTGACGTGCTCCCGAGCCGGAAACCGGACCGAGGGGTCGGACCGCCCGTGGCCGGACCGCCCACGACGAAGGGCCCCGCCGCATCTGCACCATGCGGTGGGGCCCTTCCCGGTCCGGGGACCCGGCCGGGCGTTCGCCCAGGGGCCGGGCGGCCCGTCGTTCACCGGCCGGACGGCCGGGTGGGGATCACTCCCCGATAAGGGCATCGACGAACGCTTCCGGCTCGAACGGCGCCAGGTCGTCGGCGCCCTCGCCGAGCCCGATCAGCTTGACCGGCACGCCCAGCTCGCGCTGGACCGCGACCACGATGCCGCCCTTGGCCGTGCCGTCCAGCTTGGTCAGCACGATGCCGGTGATGTCGACGACCTCCGCGAACACCCGGGCCTGCACGAGTCCGTTCTGCCCGGTGGTGGCGTCCAGGACGAGCAGCACCTCGTCGAGCGGGGCCTGCTTCTCGACCACGCGCTTGACCTTGCCCAGCTCGTCCATGAGTCCGGTCTTGGTGTGCAGCCGGCCGGCGGTGTCGATGAGGACGACGTCCGCCCCCATGTCCTTGCCCTCCTTCACCGCGTCGAAGGCGACGGAGGCGGGGTCGCCGCCCTCGGGCCCGCGCACGAGGTGGGCGCCGACCCGCTCGCCCCAGGTCTGGAGCTGCTCGGCGGCGGCGGCACGGAAGGTGTCGGCGGCGCCGAGGACGACCGTCCGGCCGTCGGCGACCAGGACCCGGGCGAGCTTGCCGGTGGTGGTGGTCTTGCCGGTGCCGTTGACGCCGACGACCATCACGATGCCGGGCTTGCTGGTCTCGGGCTCGGTCTTGACCGTACGGTCGAAGTCGGTGCCGACCAGCGTGAGCAGCTCCTCGCGCAGCAGGCCGCGCAGCTGCTCGGGGGTGCGGGTGCCGAGCACCTTCACCCGCTCGCGCAGTCGTTCGACCAGCTCCTGGGTGGGCATCACGCCGACGTCGGCGGTGAGCAGCGTGTCCTCGATCTCCTCCCAGGTGTCGTCGTCGAGGTGCTCGCGCGACAGCAGGGTGAGCAGGCCCTTGCCCAGGGCGTTCTGCGAGCGGGAGAGGCGGGCGCGCAGGCGGACGAGTCGCCCGGCGGTGGGCTCCGGGATCTCGATGACCGGAGCCTCGACGGGAGGCTCCTCGACGGCCACCGGGGCCGAGGCCTCCGGAAGATCCACCTCCTCTATCGTGCGGCGCGGTTCTTCACGCGGCGTCTCGGCCTCTTCGCCGACCTGCGGTTCGGCCGGAGGCGCGGTGATGTCGGGCGCCGAGGGCGGCGGCGGGGGCAGCGACTTCGTCCGTCGACTGCCGACGACGAGCGCGCCGATCGCGGCGAGCGCGACCACGGCGATGACTACAGCAAGGATGACGGTTTCCATAACCCGTCCAGTATCTGTCATGGACCCAGGCAGGGCCCAGCTTGTGGTTTCCTCCAGCCCGGCGCGCCGCCCGGCGGACCCGGCCCGGCGAGCCGCGACATAGCAATCTGACGAGCCGTCAGCTACCGTCCTCCTCGCCGACCCGAAGGGGGACCCATGCCCGTCACCGTCGTACGCCTCAATCTCGTCGCCCCCGACGCCACGCCCGCCGCGCTGCACGAGCGCTACGCGGCGGCCCTGGAGATGGCGCGGTACGCCGACGACCACGGGATCACCACCATGCAGACCGAGGAGCACCACGGCGTCGCCGACAACTGGCTGCCGTCGCCGTTCGCCTTCGCGGGCGCCCTGCTCGGCGCGACCCGACGGCTGGCGGTGACGGTCTCGGCGGTGATCGGCCCGCTGTACGACCCGCTGCGGCTGGCCGAGGACATCGCGGTACTGGATCTGCTGAGCGGCGGGCGGCTGGTGACCGTCGCCGGGATCGGGTACCGGCCCGAGGAGTACGCCATGTTCGGGGTGGACTGGCGGCGGCGCGGCCGGCTCCAGGACGAGCTGCTGGAGACGGTCCTGAAGGCGTGGACCGGCGAGGAGTTCACTTACCGGGGCCGTACCGTGCGGGTCACCCCGCGCCCGTTCACCGCACCGCATCCCCTGCTGCTGGTCGGCGGTTCGTCGCGGGCCGCCGCGCGCCGGGCCGCGCGTCTGGGGCTGCCGTTCTTCCCCAGCGCGCATCTGCCGGAGCTGGAGGCGTACTACAAGGACCGGCTCGCGGAGTACGGCACCGAGGGCTGGACCATGATGCCCGCGGCCGAGACCCCGTTGCTGCACATCGCCGAGGACCCGGACCGGGTCTGGGCCGCGTACGGGAACCACTTCCTGCACGAGGCCCGTACCTATGCCTCCTGGCAGTCCGGTGACATCCGGTCGGCCGTGCGGTCCTCGGCCACGACGGTGGAGGAGTTGCGCGCCGAGGGCGTGTACCGGGTCCTGACACCGGAGGAGTGTGCGGCGCAGGGCCTGGACAACCTGGTCCTGCACCCGCTGGCCGGAGGGATGCCCGTCGAGGAGGGCCGGCGCAGTCTGCGGCTGTTCTGCGAGGAGGTGCTGCCCCGGCTCGACGGCTGAGCCGGGGCGGCACCTCCTACGGGAACGAGGAGAGAGGCAGCGGGGACTTGGCCCTTCTCCCCGAGCTCACGGGGAGAAGGGCGGTCAGCCCATCTCCTCCAGCGCCTTGCCCTTCGTCTCCTTCACGAACTTCAGGACGAACGGGATGGAGAGCGCGGCGAAGACCGTGTAGATCACGTAGGTCGCGGAGAGGTTCCAGTCGGCCAGCGACGGGAAGCTCGCGGTGATGGCCCAGTTGGCGATCCACTGCGCGGAGGCGGCCACGCCGAGGGCGGCGGCGCGGATCCGGTTCGGGAACATCTCGCCGAGGAAGACCCAGACGACCACGCCCCAGGACAGGGCGAAGAAGAGGACGAACACGTGGGCGGCGATCAGGGCGACCCAGCCCTGGGTGGCCGGCAGCTTGCCGTCGACGAGGTCGAACGAGAACGCCCAGGCCTCCAGTCCGAGGCCGATGACCATACCGACCGAACCGATGAGGGCCAGCGGCTTGCGGCCGATGCGGTCGACGAAGATCATCGCGATCACGGTGCCGATGATGTTGATGATCGACGTGGTGAAGGAGTAGAAGAACGAGTCCGTCGGGTCGACGCCGACCGACTGCCACAGCGTCGAGGAGTAGTAGAACGCGACGTTGATGCCGACGAACTGCTGGAAGACCGACAGGCCGATGCCGACCCAGACGATCGGCTTGAAGAAGAAGGAACCGCCGAGCAGGTCCTTGAAGCTGGACTTGTGCTCGCGCTTCATGGCGAGCTCGATCTCGGCGACGCGGGCCTTCAGGTCGCTCCTGTCGCCCTCGACCTCCCTGAGGACCTCAAGGGCGCGCTCCTCCTTGCCCACGGAGATCAGGAAGCGCGGCGACTCGGGGATCGCGAAGGAGAGCAGGCCGTACAGGGCGGCCGGGACGACCATGACGCCGAGCATGACCTGCCAGGCCTCCACGCCCAGCAGCTCACCGCGCTGGTCGCCGCCCGCGGCGTTCAGGATGCCCCAGTTCACCAGCTGCGAGATGGCGATGCCGACGACGATCGCGGCCTGCTGGAAGGAGCCGAGCCGACCGCGGTACGCGGCCGGGGAGACCTCGGCGATGTAGGCGGGGCCGATGACGGAGGCCATGCCGATGGCGAAGCCGCCGACGATCCGCCAGAGGGCGAGGTCCCACAGCGCGAACGGCAGTGCGGAACCGACCGCGCTGACCGTGAACAGGGCGGCGGAGATCTGCATGCAGCGGATACGCCCGATGCGGTCGGCTATCCGGCCCGCGGTCGCCGCGCCGATGGCGCAGCCGATCAGGGCGATGGCGATGACCTGGGCCAGCGCCGCGGAGCCGATGTCGTAACGGCTGCGGATGGCCTCGACGGCACCGTTGATCACGGCGCTGTCGTAGCCGAAGAGGAAGCCGCCCATCGCGGCGGCGGCCGCGATGAAGATGACATGCCCGAGATGATCGGGGTGAGCCGTTCTGGCTCCGGGTGGGGGCACCTGCGCTGTGCTGGTCACGTCTGACTCCTCGGGCCACCGGCCTCGCTGCCGGGATGTGGGGGCAAGCCCTTGGGTGATGGTTCCAGTGGCGCACAAGTTCACGCCTGCCACCACCTGAAGGTAAAAGCAATGTCGCAGAGACTATGCCTTCAAGTTTCGAAGTTAATAATCCTGAGAGTGTGAGCTTATGGACAAGGCGTACCCACCAAGTGTTCAAGTAGTGAACTGATTGGGGATACCAGGGTACGCTGATGTAGCGTGCACGCAACTAGCGAAGGCGCTGGGAGATGACCTTCGAGACACCGTCGCCCTGCATGGACACGCCGTAGAGCGCGTCGGCGACCTCCATCGTGCGCTTCTGGTGCGTGATCACGATCAGCTGCGAAGCCTCCTGGAGCTCCTGCATGATCCGGATCAGACGCTGGAGGTTGGTGTCGTCCAGCGCGGCCTCGACCTCGTCCATCACGTAGAACGGACTCGGCCGCGCCTTGAAGATCGACACCAGCAGCGCGACGGCCGTCAGCGACCGCTCACCGCCGGACAGCAGCGACAGCCGCTTGACCTTCTTGCCCGGCGGCCGTGCCTCGACGTCCACACCCGTGGTGAGCATGTTGTCGGGGTCGGTGAGCAGCAGCCGTCCCTCGCCGCCCGGGAACAGCCGGCCGAAGACGCCTTCAAACTCCCGTGCGGTGTCCCGGTACGCCTCGGTGAAGACCTGCTCGACCCGCTCGTCGACCTCCTTCACCACCTGGAGGAGGTCGGCACGGGTCTTCTTCAGGTCCTCGAGCTGCTCGCTGAGGAACTTGTGCCGCTCCTCCAGCGCCGCGAACTCCTCCAGGGCGAGCGGATTGACCTTGCCGAGCTGCTGGTAGGCCCGCTCGGCGGCCTTCAGCCGCTTCTCCTGCTCCGCCCGGACGAACGGCCTGGGCCGGTTGCGCGGGTGCTCCGGATCGTCCGGCAGCTCCTCGCCCTCGGCGGCGGGCGAGGGCGGCACCGGTTGGTGCGGGCCGTACTCGGACATGAGTCCCGCCGGTTCCACACCCAGTTCCTCCAGCGCCTTGGTCTCCAGCTGCTCGATCCGCAGCCGCTTCTCGGCGCCGAGTACCTCACCCCGGTGAACTGAATCCGTCAGTTTGTCGAGCTCCGCCTTGAGGTCACGTCCGGCGGCGCGGGCGGCGACCAGTTCCTGCTCGCGCTCGGCCTTGGCGGCCTCGGCCGCGATGCGCTCCTCGTCCGCCCGCCGCAGCGAGACCTCGACGTGCTCCAGGAGCTGCCGGGCGCCCGAGGCGACGGCCTCCGCGACGGCCGCCTCGTGCCGCAGCCGGGCGCGCCGCTGCTCCGCACGCGCGCGTGCCTCGCGTTCGGCGCGGGCCGCCCGGTCCAGGGAGTCGGCCCGCCCGGCGAGCGACTTGACCCGCTCCTCGTGCGTACGGACCTGGAGCCGCGCCTCCATCTCGGTCTGCCGGGCGTTGGCCCCGTCCGCGGCGAGCCGGTCGCGCACGGAGGTGTCCGGTTCCTCCTCGACCGGCATCTCCTCCGCCACGGCGAGCCGTTCGGCGAGCTCCTCCGCCTCCAGTACGGCCTTGTCGAGCGCGTCCTGCGCCCGGGCCGCGGCCGCCGTGGACCGCTCGGCCTCCCCGGCGGCGCCCCGGGCCTGGCCGGCCAGCCGGCCTAGCTGCTGCGCCACGGCCGACTTCTCCCGGTCGGCGGCCCGGCGCCGCTCCCCCAGCTCCTCGACGAGCGCGGCGCACTCCGCGCGCCGGGCGACGGCCGTCCGCTGCGCCCCGGTCAGCTCCTCGCACCGTACGGCCAGCACCTCCAGTTCGGCGGCCGCCTCGTCCACCGACGCCTGCACCTCCAGCAGACTGGGCGCGCCGGCCGACCCGCCGTGCGCGAAGTGCGCGCCCAGCAGGTCGCCCTCGGCGGTGACGGCGGTGAGTGCGGGGTGGGCGCCGACCAGGTCCACGGCCTCGTCGAGGCCGGCGACGACGACGATCCCGCGCAGCAGCCGCCGTACGGCGGGCATGAGGTCCGCGGGGGCGCGGACGAGGTCGGCGGCGAAGGGCGGCCGGTCCGTGGCGGGGGACGGTGGTACGTCGTCGGCGGCCGTCGGTACGTCGTCGTGGGGCGGTGGTACGTCGTCGGGGGCGCCGCCGAGCAGCAGCGCGGCCCGTCCCGCGTCCTGCTCGCGCAGCAGGCGGATGGCGTCGGCGGCCGCGGCGGGGCCGCTCGCCGCGAGGGCGTCGGCGGCGGCGCCGAGGGCGGCGGCGAGCGCGACCTCGTGTCCCGGGGCGACCGTCAGCAGTTCGGCGGCCGGGCCCAGCAGGCCGGTCAGCCGGTCCTTCGCCCCCAGCAGCGCGCCGGTGCCGTCCTTGCGGCGCAGCCCCAGGGCGAGCGCCTCGTGGCGGGCCCGGGTCGCGGCCCGGCTGCGTTCCGCCGCGCCGGCCGCCTCGCGGGCCTCGGTCAGGGCGGCCTCGGCTCCCGCGAGCTGCTCCTTCGCCGCGTCGTGCCGACCGGCGAGTTCGGCGTCGTCGGCGTCGAGCCCGTCCACCTCCGCCTTGAGCGCCTCGTACTCCTCCTGCGCGGTGACGGCCCGTTCCTGCGCCTCGTCCCGCGCGGCGGCGAGCCGGTCGATCTCGGCCTGGGCCGAGGCGGCACGCGAACGGGCCGCGTTGACCTGGCCGTTCAGCCGGGCCAGCCCCTCCCTGCGGTCCGCGATGGCGCGCGCGACGTCCTTCAGGCGCCGTTCCTCGACCGCGAGTTCGCGTTCCAGTTCCGCGCGGTGGGCCACGGTGTCGTCCAGGGCGTGCTGCGCCGCCTCCAGGAAGGCCTCCAGCTCGGCCTCCTGCTCGCGGATCCGGGCGGCCTCGCGCTCCATGTCCTCGGGGTCGCGGCCGCGCCGTTCGTCCGGGGGCGCGGAGGTCGCGCTCTTCACGCGCGCGTCGGCCAGGGAGACGGTGCCGCGTACCCGCTCGGCCAGCTGGGAGAGTTCGTACCAGGTCTGCTGCGCGCGCTGGAGCCGTGGCGAGAGTCGCCGTACCTCGTCCTCCAGCAGGGCCTCGCGCTGGAGCGCCTTCTTCAGCTCGTGCTCGGCGGCCTCCTTGCGTTCCTTCAGCGCCGCCTCGTCGGCGACCTCGGCGTCGAGCGCCTCACGCATCCGTACGAGATCGTCGGCCAGCAGCCGAAGGCGCGCGTCGCGCAGGTCCGCCTGGATCACCGCGGCCCGGCGCGCGACCGCGGCCTGCCGGCCCAGGGGCTTGAGCTGCCTGCGCAGTTCGTCCGTCAGGTCCTGCACGCGCGCGAGGTTGGCCTGCATCGCGTCCAGTTTCCGCAGCGCCTTCTCCTTGCGCTTGCGGTGCTTGAGGACGCCCGCGGCCTCCTCGATGAAGGCCCGGCGGCCCATGGGGTCGGCGTGCAGGACGGAGTCGAGCTGGCCCTGGCCGACGATGACGTGCATCTCACGACCGATGCCGGAGTCGGACAGCAGGTCCTGGATGTCGAGGAGACGGCAGGTGTCGCCGTTGATCTGGTACTCGCTGCCGCCGTTGCGGAACATGATCCGCGTGATGGTGACCTCGGCGTACTCGATGGGCAGCGCGCCGTCGGAGTTGTCGATGGTCAGGGACACCTCGGCACGGCCCAGCGGCGGGCGGCCGGTGGTGCCGGCGAAGATGACGTCCTCCATCTTGCCGCCGCGCAGCGACTTGGCGCCCTGCTCGCCCATGACCCAGCTCAGCGCGTCCACGACATTGGACTTGCCCGAGCCGTTCGGCCCCACGACGCACGTGATGCCCGGCTCGAACCGGAGCGTGGTCGCCGAGGCGAACGACTTGAAGCCGCGGAGGGTCAGCGCCTTGAGGTGCACGCCGCTGGACTCTACCTTCCGGTGATGTCTCACTCCATGAACCCGCGGTTTCACCCATGAACGTGCAGGGCACACCAGACGTTAAAGACGGTGAAAGGATGCGCGGGGGCAGGGATGCGGGGGCAGGCAGGGACCGGGGGAAGAAAGAAGGGACGCCGAAGCGTCCCTTGCAAACTCTGACAACTTAGCGGTTGATACGGGCAGCCCAACCACTGCGTGCGCTTTTGTGGAGCAGTGCAGCGATCAGGTGAGCGCAGGCTCCGCCTGGTGTGCGTCGATGCTCTCCATGATCCTGTCGTGAGAAGCGGCAGCCGTCAGCGCCTCGTTCTCGGCCTGGATCCGTCCGAGCTCGGATTCCAGGTCCTGTACGCGCTGCTGGAGCCGTCGCATCTCGGCGAGGAGTCGAGGGTCGGAGCCGCCGACGTAACCGAGAAGCGCCTTTGCCATGATGGATGGTCCTCCACACTGAGTGACCGACCGAAGCGGTGTGGGTCGTGAGGGATTCGCACCCGCGGTGCTTGGCACTCTTGAGTTGGTGCTGCCGTTCATCCATGCCAAACAGCTAAGGTGCGCGGGGCTTTCAGCGTCTCACCAAAAAGTTTGACGGTCAACACGATCACGCCCCGTATTGGCGGGCATCCCGGCGGCAGGCGGCCTGGGAACGGCGGCGCTGCGACTCCTGCGGGCCCCTCGGGGCGTGGCGATCATCCTTAGGTGCGGAGCTTGCCACCACAAGCCGTTCTTGGCAACCACCAGGAGCTTTCTGCTTCGGGCAGGTGCCCGTGGCATATCACTCCGCTTCCACCTGGGCTTCCGTGTGAGCGGAGTCAGCGGATGGCGAAACCGTCGTAGCCGCCGCGGGGTGTGTCCCAGATCTCGGTGACACCGGTGACCTTCCCGGGCGTGTCGTCTCCGCGGAGCCAGTCGAGGAGTCCCTCGCACCCCGGACGCGACCCTTCCGCCACGACCTGCACCCGTCCGTCGCCCAAATTGAGAGCAAAGCCACTCAGACCGCCGATCTCCAGGGCCTTGGCCCGGGTGAACCATCGGAAACCCACACCTTGTACCCGCCCACGCACCCAGGCGACCAGCCGCACGTCCTCGCTCATGACTGCAACCTAACCGGCCAATGTCCCTGGGGGCACTTCCTCCCCTCGCGTCATGCGGTACCGTCCCCACCCAATGAATCTCATATGAAACTCACTCGTTGGAGTGAGTCTGGCCGTCCAGGAACTGCGGGAAACCGCCAGGTCGGCCGCCTGGACTCGGGACAGGCTCGGGTCGGCCGGATGGACGAGCAAGGACGAGGAAGGCTAGGACATGGGACGCCACGGACGCTCCGCCCCGGGCCACGCCGCGGAGGTCATGGAGGCGCACGACCCCTCCATAGCCGGCTGGGGCGACCGCGGCCCGCAGGCCTCGTACGGTGACGCCCCGACGACCATGGGCACGGCGCCCTACCTCGGCCGTGACACGTACGACTCGTACGGCTCGTACGACTCCTACGGGGGCGCCCCGGCCGCGACGGGCACGGCGCCCTACCTGAACCCCACCTCCTACACCGAGACCACCGCCCACGGCGACGCCTATTCCTACGGGCCGCAGGACGGTGGCGCGTGGCCCGGCGAAACCATGACGTTCCCGTCGGGCACCTCTGACGGGAACGGGCACGGGTACGGGTACGGGCCCGAGTACGGGTACGGGCCCGAGTACGGGTACGGAAACACGTACGGGAACACGTACAGCCACCCCGTCCTGGACGAACGCGTCGCCCACGCCGGCCGTCCGGTCCACGAGGACCGTCCCGTCCGCGACGAGCGCCCCGTCCACGAGGAGCGCCTCGCCCCCGAAGGCCGCCAGGTCCGCGACCCCCGCTTCCCCCGCGACGCCGCCTTCACCCGCAGCTTCCTGTCCGACGGCTTCACGCCCGACGAGGGCGTACGACGCTCCGGGCGCCGCCGCAAGAAGCGCGCCGCGACCCCGGTGCGCAGTGGGCTGCTCGGCGTCTCGGCCGCGGTGGCCCTGGGTACCGTCGCGGTCGCCACCGGCGTGGTGCCCGGCCTGGAGAACTACCGGCTCGGCGGTGGCACCAGCGGCAGCGACAACGTGCAGGCCGCCGGCTCCCCGTCCAACTCCGCGACGGAGCAGGGCGGCACGTCCGGCACCGCGGCCGAGCGCGACGACTCCACGGCGACCAGCCGCGACTCCCAGCGGGCGAGCACGCCGTCGGCGTCCGCCCCGACGACGCCGGCCGCCCCGAAGCCCAGCGCGACGCCGAGCACCACGCCCTCGAAGACGCCGACGGCGGACCCCGGCACCGCCGAGACCACCCCGTCGCAGGAGCCGACGACGGCCACCAAGGCGCCTAAGGAGTCCAGCTCCGCGGTGACGGTGTCCGCCGAGGCGCAGGCCGAGGCGGAGGTGCTGAGGCTCGTCAACGAGGAGCGGGCGAAGGTCGGCTGCAGCGCCGTGACGGCGAGCGGCGATCTGACGAAGCTGGCCGAGGCCTTCAGTGAGGACATGGCCCAGCGCAACTTCTTCGACCACACCGACCCGGACGGCGCCACGCCGTGGGACCGGGCGGCGAAGGCGGGCATCAGCAACCTCGGCGGCGAGAACATCGCACGGGGCCAGGCGGACGCCGAAGCCGTCATGGAAGCCTGGATGAACAGCCCCGGCCACCGGGCCAACATCCTGAACTGCGACTTCAACACGCTGGGCGTGGGGGTGCACCTCGGCGAGGGCGGCCCCTGGTGGACCCAGGACTTCGGCTACTGAGATAACCGCAGGTCAGGGGCCTAGAAACCGTCTGGGGCCGTCCCGGGCCGTCAGCCGTAGGTTCATACGGGAGGACGCGGTCCACGGCGGCCCGGGTGCGGGTACCGCTCGACGGCATCAGGTGGGTGTACGTCCGCAGCGTGAACCCAGGGTCGTGGTGACCGAGGTACTCACTGAGTGCCTTGATGCTCTCCCCCGCGTCCAGGAGCACCGAGGCGTAGAAGTGCCTCAGCGCGTGCATCCCGTTGTCCCGCCCTGTCTCGACCTCGGCCGCCCGGAGCGCCGGCCGCCATACCCGGTCGTTGAAGCGGTTACGGTCGAGCGGCCGTCCCGCGCCCTGTCGGAAGCCTTCCGCGTGGTGAAGCCGGGTGGTCTGGTCGCTGCGGCCGCAATCAACCGCTACGCATCACTCTTCGAGCACGTCACGTACGCCCACCTCCATACCGAACGGATTGATAACTCCGTCTCCAAGATTCTTGATACGGCTGTCTATGGCAGTGCCCGAGGCTTCGCCTTGTCGTACTTACACCGTGCCGCAGAGCTTGTGGCGGAGCTGGAGGCTTCCGGACTGACGGACGTCCAGGTCTTCGGCATCGAGGGGCCCGCCTGGTCCCTCGTGAAGGCGGCTGAACAACAGCCGGGCGAGGGCCCCACGGAGGAGCTGATTGCCTCTGCTCTGGACGCAGCGCGCATGGCGGAGCCGTACCCGGAACTGCTCGCCGCCAGCTCGCATCTGTTGGCGGTCGGTAGGAATCCCGCTGACATCAACGACTGACACCAACGGGCCAACATGGGCCAGTCTCGATTGCTGCTCAATCCGGTGCGGTGCGTATGTGTCCGTGGGCGTTCAGCACGTCGCCTGACCTGCGCAGCGAACCCGTTGGTGGATGTTCCCGGACCACTGCGGAGCAAGCCCGGACAGCTCGTAGCGAGGGTCGCTGGTGTGCTGACTGATCATTCACCGATATCGGCATCGTTTCGTGCCGCATCCAACTGCTCCAAGAACCTGACGGCGCTCAGGGTGTCTGGGTGGTCTTCGCCCAGTACCCGGCGCCGTCGGGTCAGGGTGTCTTCGCCCAGGGCGTAGGCCTCCTCCGTTCGTCCCAGCGCCGCCAGATCGATGGTCAGGTTGGAGGCGGTGTTGAGGGTGTGGGGGTGGTCTTCGCCCAGTACTCGGCGTAGTCGGGTCAGGGTGTCTTCGCCCAGGGCGTAGGCCTCCTCCGTTCGTCCCAGCGCCGCCAGATCGATGGTCAGGTTGGAGGCGGTGTTCAGGGTGTTGGGGTGGTCTTCGCCCAGTACCCGGCGCCGTCGGGTCAGGGTGTCTTCACCCAAGGCGCACGCCTCCTCCGTTCGTCCCAGCGCCGCCAGACGGATGGCCAGGTTGGAGGCAGTGGTCAGACTGTCTGGGTCGTCTTCGCCCAGTATCCGGCGCCGTCGGGTCAGGGTGTCTTCGCCCAGGGCGTAGGCCTCCTCCGTTCGTCCCAGCGCCGCCAGATCGGTGGCCAGGTTGGAGGCGGTGTTCAGGGTGTTGGGGTGGTCTTCGCCCAGTACTCGGCGTAGTCGGGTCAGGGTGTCTTCGCCCAGGGCGTAGGCCTCCTCCGTTCGTCCCAGCGCCGCCAGATCGATGGCCAGGTTGGAGGCGGTGTTCAGGGTGTCTGGGTGGTCTTCGCCCAGTATCCGGCGCCGTCGGGTCAGGGTGTCTTCGCCCAGGGCGTAGGCCTCCTCCGTTCGTCCCAGCGCCGCCAGACGGATGGCCAGGTTGGAGGCGATGGACAGGGTGTGGGGGTGGTCTTCGCCCAGAAGGCGGCGGCGGCGCTGGAGAGTGTCCTCGTCCAGGACGCGGGCGCCCTCGTGGTTCTGGGTGTCGTCGTGGGCGCGGGCGAGGTACTGGGCGGTCCAGAGGGTGCCTTCGTGGTCTGGACCGAGTTGCCGGGACCAGGTGTGGTGCAGCCGCTGGAGGCGGTCTCGAGCGGTGCGGGCCTGGCCGCGGTCCATCAGGTACCAGCAGGCACTGCGGACTACATTCCGTCCCGCTTCGCTGGTGATGAGGGCTGGTTCCACGGCAAGGAGATGGGGCAGCAGCACTCGCCATGCGGGCCACGTTGAGGGATCTTTGACGTCTCCGGGACGGGCCGCAGTCAGGAGCGCTTCAGCGTTCGGGCCCGCCTGCTCGCGTTGGTCTTGCGTGAGCTGGTCACGTACCACGGTCTGGGTAAGGCGATGGAGCTGAATGGTGCCGTCCTGGACTCGGGCCAGGCTGTGCCGGGTGATGGCGCGCAGCGCTGTAGTGCCGGTCAGCCGGGTGGCCAGGGCCTCCGCCAGGGGCGTGGAGGCGCTTGGGGGGAGGTGGCCGGCACAGGTGGTAACGGGGAAGGGTTCGGGAGCCAGCAGGGTCAGGGCGGAGAGCAGGGCGGCTGCGCCGGGATGGTCGGATTTCAGGCGGGTGGTAGTGAGACGGACCTGCGCGGCCAGGGAGACGGGGTAGTCGGCGGGGTGGCTCTGGGCCAGGACCTCGGCGGTGTTGCGGGCCAGTTCGGCGGTCAGGTCGGCGGCGGACAGACCGTCGGTGAGCAGGGCGGCGGCCTGGGCGAGGCCGAGGGGGAGGTCGTCGAGGGCGCGGGCGAGCTGGTCGGCGTCGGTCTCACTCAGAACGGCGCCGTGGGCATGCAGCAGGGCGACCGATTCGGCACGGGTAAAGACGTCGACGTTCAGCGGGCTGGCGTGGGCGTGCCAGCGAGGGCTGCGGGAGGTGACGAGTACGTGGCCACCGCCCCCCGGCAGATAGGGGGCCAGGACCGCTTGGTCTTCGGTGTTGTCGAAGACCAGCAGCCAGCGGGAACGGGTGCGCAGCTCGGCCAGCAGCGCGTCGACGGCGTCGGTGGGGGGCGCGCCGGCAGGCGCGGCGCCGGTGCGGGTGGCGAGGGTGGCGAGCTGATCGGGGATGAGGGCGGGATCCTCGGCGGCGATCCACCAGGCCAGTTCGTATTCGCCGGCGAAGCGGTGCGCGTACTCGACGGCGAGCTGGGTCTTGCCGACCCCGCCCCGTCCGTGCAGCGCCTGGACCGTCACGCAACTACTGACCATCAGTGTCTGACGCAGCCGGACCAGGAGAGTGTCCCGGCCGGTGAAGGAGGCGTTACGGGCAGGCACGTTCCACACCCGCGGCAGCGACCCGGGCAGACGCGGGCCGCTGCCACCCAGCTGCCGCAACGCCCCGGGAAAGGCCGGCGCAACGGTCGGCCGACGCGGGCCGCTGACCGCCTCCAGCAGGACCTGGCGGGCCTCCTCCTCGCCCAGCCCGAACAAATCCCGGGCGAGGACGGGGCGCAGGATCGCCGGCGAGACGACCTCGGACACACGAACCGGGGTGATCTTCTCCTTCATCGCCACGATGGAGGTCCACTCGGGCGTGGTGAACCGGTCCGGCTCGAAGTAGGCCGGGGAGAACAACGCCAGTAAACGCCCCCGTTCCAAAGCGGCGTCCATCTTCAGGACGAAGTTGTCACCCGCACCCCAGTCCCAGTAGTCCAACTCCACGTGAAAGCCGGCGTCGAGCAACTGCCACGCCGCCCACTCCGCCCAGGCCCGATCCGCCCCCGCATGACTGACGAACCACGCCCCGTCAGACACCTCAACGCCGCCCATACCGATCCCCCGAGACCAGTCACCGCACTGAGCCTCCGAGCCTAGAACCCCCCGCCCCCAACCGACCCGCGTTCACCCACACAAGCCAGGAAACAGCCACGATCCCCGACCACGCCGACCACAAGCGACGAAGGCAGGAATGGATCTTTGTAGACAGCCCGCCTCGGCAGTAGTCGATGGCGTGGTCTGCGGGCTCGTCGGCCGAAGTCCCTTTCTGCGGGCCTCGGTCGCATGCTGATGCCACGTAGGACAGGATCTTAGCGTTACTCCCTCTTCCGTGCCCGCTGCTTATGGCCGCAGCGGCGTGTGGTCGCATATAGCCCCTCGGTGACGCCGCCACGACCTCCAGGTGTCCCCCAAGGCCGGTGGGAAGGGGTGAATCCGCAGGTCACAGATGCTGGACCTAGCCCGCTGTAAATGTGCTGCCGAGCCGAGGGCAACGGGTGCCATCCTCACCCGCGATTCCGCGACCGCGAAGAACGCCCGCCTCTCGCCTCGTGGTGCGTCAGGATCCGGGGTTTGGATAGGCGCCGAGGAGGTTGGGCACGCCGCAGGCGCTGGCTAGGAGGTCGGCGTACGCGGCAAGGATGGGACGGGTGTCGTTCAAGGCGGCTCGCAGCTGAACCGACTGGGGCCAAGCGCGCTCATGGTCGCGACGGGAGCGGTCCGCAGGGCGGCGGCTCTCCCAGTCCTCCAACGCAGGGTGCCAGGCGGCAAGGAGCGGGCGTACGCCGTAGTTGAGCATTGCCACCGCCAGGTACCCGAAGTTGTACTCGCCGTTCCGTTTCGGTTCGGCGACCTGTGGCCCGTGACGGCGCAGGATCTCACGAGTGGTGCCAAACAGCGAGTACAGGCTCGTCAGCGCCTCTCGCAGCAGGCCCTCGTCCTCCCGCAGCGGCACAACAGACACTCGGGTGATCAGCTCTACATACAGCTCCCAGGCAGCTCGTCGCTCCGCGTCGTTTGGCTCCCAGCTGCCTGCGATCTCAAGCATCGGCAGCTTCAGTCTGACTTCCACGTTCTTCGGCGCCTGGGCCATGCCCCTGCCCCTTCCTACCTATGAGATCTCGGCGTTCTCCGCCCTGTCCCACGCTATACACGAGATCATGGCCGGTGCTCCACATTACGAGCGTCAGTGGATTCGGGGGTCAACGGTGACCGACATCGCGCAACGAATTTTTGTCAGCTATGCAGGTCCGGACCGGGCCTGGGCGGAGTGGGTCAGCTGGCAGCTTCAGCAGGCTGGGCACCAGGTTGAGCTGGACCGGTGGCACTGGCGCACCGGGGACGACTTCATCCAGAAGATGAACTTGGCTCTCGACAGGGCCGACGCGGTGGTGGCCCTGTTCTCCAGGCAATACTTCGCCCTTAAACGGTGGACTCAGGAGGAGTGGTCGGCCACCCTGGCGCTGCGGGGACGCCTCGTTCCGGTGGCGATCGAGCAACTGGCCGACGACGACATCCCCGCCCTCTTGGTCGGGATGCTGCGCACAGGCGTTTACGGTCTGGACGAGACCGCCGCTACTGCTGCCCTGCTCGAAGCCGTTCATGGACCGGTTCCCCCTGCCGGTCCGGTTACCTTCCCCGGCGCCGCCTCCGCCGATACGACTACGGAACCTGATACACAGCGTCCTCGGCTGCCCAGCAGCGTCGGTCTTCCTGAGGTGTGGAATGTCCGTCGCCGCAACCCCGACTTTTCCGGCCGCGAGGCTGTTATGGGGCAGCTTCGTACCGGTTTGCTCAGCGGACACCAAGCAGTGGTCCAGGCGCTCCACGGCATGGGCGGCATCGGAAAGACCCAGGTTGCCTTGGAGTACGCTCACCGCTTCGCCAGCCAGTACGACCTCGTGTGGTGGGTCGATGCCGAGCAGGCCGACCAGTTGCCCGTCCGCTATACCGAACTCGCCGACCGCCTCGGCATTGCCAAATCCGACGCCGGCTCCGAGCCCAACGCCCATGCTCTTCTCCAGCATCTGCGGACGCGGCACCGCTGGCTTCTCATTCTCGACAACGCTGAACACCCTGATCAGATCGAGCCCTGGCTCCCCGAGGGGCCAGGCCATGTTCTGATCACCTCACGCAACCCCGACTGGCACGGGATCGCTCACCAGAGTGACCTGGACGTGTTCACCCGCACCGACTCCTTGGCCTACCTCAAAAGTCGTATCTCGGGAATGACTACCGAGCACGCCGACCTCTTGGCGCAGGATCTCGGCGACCTACCCCTTGCGCTCGCCCAGGCTGCGGGAGTTCTGCGCAGCGGTATGACCCTGGACCGCTACCGTCAACTTCTCAACAGCGACACTGCACGCCTCCTGCAGGAGAGTGACGTGCGCGACTATCCCGCGTCGCTGGCCGCGGCGGTCAACATCGCCGTTACGCGCCTCGTGGACGACGGCCACCCCGATGCCACCGCCATGCTCCGTCTCGGCGCGTTCCTCGGCCCCGAACCCATCCCTACCGCCTGGCTGGAAACGGCCCGCCCCCGACTGGCCACCATTCCCGGCGACCCTGACGACCCGATGTGGCTGCGCAACGCCCTCCAGCCCCTCGGTCGCTTCGGACTGGCCCGCACCGACTTCGACACATTCCAGATCCACCGAGTAACCCAGGCCATCCTCCGTACCCAGACCAGTCCCGAACTGGTCGCAGCAATCCGCGACGACGTCACCGCTGTCCTAGCAGCAATCAGCCCGGGTGACCCGCAATCTCCAGCTGACTGGCCAGCGTGGGCCTCTCTCACCGCCCACCTCACCACCCCCCACGTCACCACCGCGATCACCAACCGGCCTGCACTGCGCCCCACCCTCTCGAAAGCGGCTCACTTTCTCATCTGCAGCGGCCTGCCGCGCGCCGCCCATGACCTCAGCGCAGTACTGCATCAGGCATGGAGCACCGATGTGGGGCCAGATCACCCCGACACCCTTACCTGCGCACAGTTCCTGGGGCACGCGACCGTCGGGCTCGGCGACTACGTCAAAGGCCACCTCATCGTCGAGGACACCCTTGTCCGTCGCCGCCGTGTTCTGGGTGAGGATCATCCCGACACCCTCCAGTCAGCCAACGATGCGTCCATCACCATGACTTACACGGGGGAGCATGTGGAGGCCCGCCGCATGAAGGAGGATGTTCTTGCGCGTCGCGGCCGTGTACTGGGTGAAGACCATCCCGACACCCTCACTTCCGCCAACAATCTCGCCAGCACCCAGCACTCCTTGGGGGAGTATGCGGAGGCCCGCCGCATGCATGAGAATGTTCTTGCGCGTCGCGGCCGTGTACTGGGTGAAGACCATCCCGACACCCTCACTTCCGCCGGCAACCTCGCCACCACCCTGAACTCCTTGGGGGAGCACGCCGAGGCCCGCCGCATGCATGAGAATGTTCTTGCGCGTCGCGGCCGTGTACTGGGTGAAGACCATCCCGACACCCTCGCTTCCGCCGGCAACCTCGCCAGCACCCTGAACTCCTTGGGGGAGCACGCCGAGGCCCGCCGCATGGAGGAGGACGTTCTTGCGCGTCGCGGCCGTGTACTGGGTAAGGACCATCCCGACACCCTCACTTCCGCCAACAATCTCGCCACCACCCTGAACTCCTTGGGGGAGCACGCGGAGGCCCGCCGCATGCATGAGGATGTTCTTGCGCGTCGCGGCCGTGTACTGGGTAAGGACCATCCCGACACCCTCAGTTCCGTTGGCAACCTCGCCAGCACCCTGCACTCCTTGGGGGAGTATGCGGAGGCTCGCCGCATGCATGAGAATGTTCTTGCGCGTCGCGGCCGTGTACTGGGTAAGGACCATCCCCACACCCTCAGTTTCGCCAGTAATCTCGCCACCACCCTGAACTCCTTGGGGGAGCACGCGGAGGCCCGCCGCATACATGAGGATGTTTTTACGCGTCGCGGCCGTGTACTGGGTAAGGACCATCCCGACACCCTCGCTTCCGCCGGCAACCTCGCCAACACCCTGCACGCTCTCCGTCAATACCCGGAGGCGGTCGAACTCTTGAAGCATGTACATACCAGCTATGTACGTCTCTTCGGCGCGACGCATCCCGACACTGAGCGCGCTACCCGGAATCTCGCCGCTGCACTGACCTCGATGGGACGGGCACATGAAGCGCAGCAGCTCACTAGTCGGAAACCGAACAAGGGCAAACGCCGATTTGGCCGCAAACGCCGTTAGCAAAGCATGGCTAGTGTCTCCAATGCGCAATGCAGGATCGTGCTCACGCCGTAATCAGCCCCCGGCACAGACGGACAGAGCATGAAAGTTGACGGCGCTTACAGATCTCGGCTTGATGGGGCGAGCGTGGGACAGCTTCACCCAGCAGTGACTCAAATCTCTGGCCGGAGACAGGCGCACGCGCGGTCTGTAAATCTGCCGGGCCTGCTCTGTCCGCTTGCATTACTGGCGCCACCCCACGAACGACGCACCAGTACGGGGCCGCCCACGGGCCGTCCGAGGGGAGCCTGCAACGACCAACGACGACGGGTAACAACGGCATCCTTGCTGGTCAGACACGTACTGCTGGGAATCCACTGAGGTAGCCGAGCCAGGTCATCACTTCTTCGGCTACTGAGATAACCGCAGTTCAGGGGCCTAGAAACCGTCTGGGGCCGTCCCGGGCCGTCAGCCGTAGGTTCATACGGGAGGACGCGGTCCACGGCGGCCCGGGTGCGGGTACCGCTCGACGGCATCAGGTGGGTGTACGTCCGCAGCGTACGCCACGGCCTGCAAGCTTTGGCCGGAGGTGGAGTTCGTCAGCGCGTCGACGCCCGTGACCTTTGAGCAGTACGTGGAGAGTGTCCAGGACGTGCGTCTGGTCATCGACATGCTCGTGGGCGCGCTTCAGCGCTTGCTGATCTACCCGGAGCAAGGGTTCATGATCAGCCAGCCCATACCGCCGGACGTCATGGACGCCTATGAGCGGTTGTGCCGCGAAGGGTTCACCGGTCGCCTGGTCGCACTGGAAGTGCCGCGCGCTAACGCGTGTCAGCGATCACGCAATTCCCCGCTCTGTGCGGTTTCAGCGTCACGTAATTCCCCACCCCGCGATCACGATTCCCCAAGGGGACAGCGACCGCGGACAGGGGCTGAAGGCACCAATCCCGGCGCCGGGCTCGGGTCCGGCTCGTCGGCTCTAGTACTCCAGTGTGACTTTGCGATCTTGTTGGTCTGCGATGGATCTACGGGAGCGACGGCGAGCTGGGAGTCTGGCTGAACAGCGCTCGGTAGGGTCGGATCATGAACACCGACGAGAGTGGCTCCGCCGACGTGGCACCTGCTCTGAACTGGCAGGACGCGTCGACGTTGCGATGGGTCGAGCGGCCCGAGGACGTCGACGCCGCCTTCCGCCGGGGCGAGCCCCTCGTCGGGGTGGCCGTCACTCTGGCGCTGAACCACGACAACGCCGATGCGATCTTGCCGCAAGTCGCTCGGGCGATGGCAGCTGATGATCCGGAGATCCGCCGCCAGGGCGTTGTCGCCCTCGCCCACGTAGCCCGGCTGCACCGTTGCGTGGATCAGCGGTGCCTCAATCTGCTGCGCGGCTTCCCTCGTGGCAACGAAGCCGACGATGACCTGTGGTCTTTCGTGGACCACCGGCTGCTGCCGTGGTGGCTTTCGTGCCATCACGCCGGCCAGCGATTGCTCTGGCTGCTCCGTGACAGATGGCGGGGTTGAGATGCGGTCCGATGGCGGGAACGGAACGGCCGCCGCGTGATCATCAAGGGTTGTGTGGACTCATGATGATCGTGCGGTGGCCGCGAGCCTCAGCATAGACGCCGCCCGATGGCGGGCGATGTTCGACCAAGCGGTGTCGAGAATCGCTGGCAGGTTCCGCCGGGTCGAGCCCCAGGCGACGGCCCGTGCCTACCTGTTCGGACTACTCTCCGCCGTCGAGCGGAAGAACTGCTGGCAGCTGGCCGAACAGGCCGGCCACACCCGTCCCGGGCCGATGCAGCGGCTGCTGCGAACCGCACGCTGGAACGCTGATGACGTCCGCGACGACGTCCGTGCCTACGTCGTCGAGCACCTGGGCGCCGACAACGGCGTGCTGATTGTCGATGAGACCGGGTTCTTGAAGAAGGGCCGCGGTTCGGCGGGCGTCCAGCGGCAGTACACCGGCACGGCCGGACGGATCGAGAACAGCCAGGTCGGCGTGTTCCTCGCCTACGCCTCCCACCACGGGCGGGCCCTGATCGATCGCCGGCTCTATCTTCCAGAGCAGGCCTGGTGCGAGGACGCCGAGCTTCGCACCCGCGCGGGCGTCCCCGACCAGGCGGAGTTCGCGACCAAGCCCACGCTGGCCGGGCAGATGATCGCGGCAGCACTGGATGCCGGGGTCACCGCCTTGTGGGCGACCGGCGACGAGGCCTACGGCCAAGACCCGTTTCTACGAGTCCTGTTGGTGTCCCGCGGGATCGGCTACGTCCTGGCCGTCGCCTACAGCACCCGGGTGCGGATCAACCACGGGCGCACTCCTGTCCGAGCGGACACCGTTGCTGACCATCTGCCCGATGTCGCCTGGCACCGGCAAAGCGCCGGAGCCGGGGCGAAGGGGCCCCGCTACTACGACTGGGCCTGGATCGAGACCGACACGGACAGCCACCGGCACCTGCTGATCCGCCGGAGCCCCGCCAGCGGCGAGCTCGCCTTCTACCTGTGCTGGTCCCCACAACGGGTGCCGCTGTCGGAGCTGGTTCGGGTCGCAGGCACGAGGTGGTGCATCGAAGAATGCTTCCAGGCCGCGAAGGGCCAGGTCTGCCTGGACCACTACCAAGTCCGCCACTGGACCGCCTGGCACCGGCACATCACCCTGGCCATGCTCGCGCTGGCCTTTCTCGCCGTCCTGGCCGCCGACGCGACACCATCAAGACCCGCCCAGGCGAACCGTCCCGCACGCAGCAGCGACCCCATCGACCTGACCGTCCCCGAGATCCGCCGCCTGCTCGGGGCACTGCTCAACCCGCCCAGAACAGCCGCGAGCATGTTACTGGCCTGGTCAGCCTGGCGTCGGCAGCACCAGGCCACAGCCCGTCGCAGCCACTACCGGCGCCGACTTTCCGCCCCCCTCCATCGCATAGATCACGAAGATGCACTGGAGTACTAGCCGACACTGATGTTGAAGTCGGAGACACTGCCGTCCGCGGCAGTCAGGGTGACCGGGCCGAACGTGATGATCACGGCGGAGTTGCCTCCCGTTCCCCGGTAATAGCCGGTCGCCTCGGTTACCCGAACAGCCAAGGCCACGATCGTCGAAGCGGCCGTCTCATCGGCCTCCATCCTCGGCTGCGCGAGAGCGGGATGCCCGTTGGCTTCTGCCCAGTCCCGGAAGAGGCGCGCGTCTCGGCTCATATTGGGAAGGAGGCTCTGATTGGCCCAGGCCCACAGCCACGAGCTCGAGCCTGGGCTGAAGCTGCCGAGGATCTGTGCCGGTGCCGTGGCTGTCTTGTCGGGGAAGGTCCAGGTGATCATGCCTGTCGTCTGGTCGAGATCCCAACGGTCCGCTGATCCCAGACCCCAGGACATGTGCGCACGACCTAGCTGTTCGATCATGTCTTCGCCCTGCAGGATCAGCACACTCAGGTCAGCCGGCTCTGCAGACTGACCAGCACTCTCCGTCTTCTTTGCCCGCTTGAACATTCCCATGCCGCGGAGTCTGCCAGGGGCCACTGGCTAGCCGACGATGGCCCCTCACACCTGACACCTCGCGACCGACAGGGTGGGGAATTGCGTGACCGCTGGGCCGGGGAATTGCGTGATCGTCCACAACGCGTCCACCGATCCCAGCAAGACCGAGTCGGCGCCGCCCCTTGGATGCCTGATTCGCTGGACCACACGGCGGTGCGGCTACCGCAGTGACCCCGTAGTCCCAGGCAAGTTGTTACAGATTTCTCTACCTCATCAAGTGCCCGCGGGAGCGCGGGCTGGCCCCTGGGGCCCGACCCCTCTACGCCTTCGACGCCGGGGCCGGGACCCTGGGGCCGCAGCAGGCTACGGCCCACGAGTAGAGACCCGCGGCATGGAGCGCCTGGGTCAGAACGTGCCTCCGGCGGGGGCGCTCAGGCTCCGAGATGGCGGGGGCGCCGTTCGCGGGTGCCGACGAGTCAGTGGCGTGCGTGGGTGCTTCCATCCCGTCTGCCGTCGCCCCAGGCAGAGCCGAGCAGACGCGGCCCAGGGCGTCAAGATCATTCGTACAGCGGCGCGCTCCACTTGGACGCCCTGAACCACGCCCGCTCCACAGACGTGTGGGTCGACGGCAGACGGGATGGGAGCCGGGGTGAGTGGTGGGATGGGAAGACTGGGCCGGTGACAGGCCAGGACGCGACGAGGGATGATCCGCTCATGCGAATACGACGAGAGGCTCGCTGGGTCTTGTGGGGGCTGTGGCTTGCGTGTCTGGTGTTCTCTATCTGGTTCTTCGCGAAGGTGATCACGCTCTTCCTGTACGGGCCCTGATGACGCGGCAAGGTGTCGTGCCACTCCCGTGCCAGAACGGACGGGGACTCACGGGGAATCGGAGTTCGCCGGGTGCGCACCGACCCACGCCCCCAAGGCAGGGAATCCCCAGGCCACGCCCATGATCGCCCAACCTCGCTCCTAATGCGGCGGTTGACGGGCCCGTGCCCTCCGCGTGCCCGGTCCGGCGGGAAGCCGCGGGGAACACCGGGCAGTCACGGCAACTGGACATGAGAGTGGCCCCCGACCAAACACCCAGGTCGGGGGCCATTCTCACTGCTCACAGAGCGGAGGTGGTGGGATTTGAGCCCACGGTGACATCGCTGCCACGACGGTTTTCAAGACCGTGTGCGGCTTGACTCGCTCATAGAGACGCCGCCGACCGAGGCGCCCAGGGCGCAAGATGTATGGTCACGCGCGTGAAAACTCCCTGGATAACGCAAAGTGGTGCGTGGCTCGCTGGATGGGTCATGAGTACCTTGGCCTTCTGGTTGCTGGGGAAGGTGACCGACGAACCGCAGGGCTGGACGGAATCTGCGTGCTTCGCCTTGTTCGCGATGGCGTTCGGGGAGCTCGGCCCACGGTGGCGCCGCTACCGTCGATCAAGGAAGTCGATCCGTACCCGCTCTGCGTCCGCCAGCGATTAGCGGGGCCGTCCATTCCACCAAGGCCGCGTACGGCAGCTGACATCAGCGGCTGACACCAACAAGCGCGAACAGCGGCGGTTGATGCTGGATCACAACGGACAGTCAGTCGAAGCGTAGGACCGATAGGCCGACGTCGACGGTCTCTTGCGATTGACCTGATAAGGATGAAGTCAGACCTTGAAGCCGTTCCGCCGACCGCGCGTACACTGCCGCTCGCGGCCCGAGACGCAAGGCATGGAGGACGGTATGGCGGATGTGTCCCGGTTCCCTGGGCGAGCAGGGCGCGTCGTAATGCTCGCCTTGGTGTCTTGCGGTTGGATGGCTGCCCCAATCTCCACACTCGTAGAGGTGCCCCACATCACTTGGCCGGGATCGGTCCTGTTTCTCGCGGTCGGCGCACTTCTTGCCCGGGAGTGGCGACGGGTCTGGAATCGAGAGGCCCCGTACGACGTGCAGCAGCGAGCCTCAGAGCTTTCAAACTGAAGCTGGTCGCTCGCGTACAGCAGCGAAGTACAGCACCCCTTCCCGTCCAGCAGTGCCCGCCGGAGACCGTGAGGCGACCTGTATGGCCACCGTTGACCGATCTCTCTAGAGCTACGGATCAGAAGGTCGTAGCCTGGGCGGTCGGTGAGGCCGTCCGCACGGTAAAGGCCGCGACCCGGGGTGCGACAAGGGTCGGCTGCCTCACCACCACCCACCCGTGCCACTCTCGTACCAGAACGGGCGGGGACTCACGGGGACTCGACGGCAACAACGGTGCAAGCACCAGACCTTGCTCCAAGCCATGTCTCCGCAGCTCACGCCGACAAACGCCCCACCTCGCTCCTAAAGCGGGTGTCGCCAAGGTCACCGGGGAATCAACTGTCCCGTTTCCGTGAGGACAAGCGTGAGGCGACCCAACCACTCGCCGTCGTCCAGGTACTCCCAGTTGTCAGCGTCTGCCAGCAAGGCAGGAAGGTCGTATCGCGGGATGGAAGGGCCGGGCTGTAGCCCCGGCTCGCCATCGGGAGCGGTCCAGGCAATGAGCCGGCAGACTTCAATCCAGCCTCTGTCGATGAGCGGCAGAAGGATTGCGGCAAGCTCAGTGGGGTCGGCGGATGCCAACGGTTCGTCCAGGTCTCCCCGAACGCCGGGCAGGATATCGATCTCCGTCGCGTTGATCATGAATGCGCGCTCTGCTGACGACAGCTCGTCCGTTGCGGGATAGCTCACCGGGTGATCATCGCAGGGCACGACACCGAAGGCTCTCGGGCCGTTGCTGGGTCGTCTGAGGGTGGCCAGTGGTGACAGACGACGACAGCGGCCGACCGCTAACGCCCAGGTCATGCGGCCGACAGCTGGGGGGCGTGCAGGTCAGAAAGGCGGCCCTTCACTTCTTCGGCTACTGAGGCACCCGCGGGCCACAGCGCTCGCACTAACCGGTGGTTAGTGCAATCTGTTGGTCAGCGCTGAGCCCGCGTAAGCTTCAGGTATGACCAGCACGCAGGAGAGCGCGGAGGACCGGCACCTCCCGTACGACGTGTTCGCCAAGGCGTGCCCCTCGCGCGGGACGCTGGAGCATGTCACGGGACGCTGGGGCGGGCTCACGCTCGGCGCGCTGAGCGAGGGCTCGCTGCGGTTCAACGAGCTGCGCCGCCGGGTGGACGGCGTGAGCGAGAAGATGCTCTCCCAGACGCTGCACGCGCTGGAGCGCGACGGCCTGGTGCTGCGCGAGGCACAGCCGACCAACCCGCCGCGGGTGGACTACGAACTGACGCCGCTGGGCCATCAGGTCGCCCAGCGGCTGCTGGCGCTCATCCGGGTCCTGGAGGGCGGCATGGACGACGTACTGGCGGCGCGGGAGCGCTACGACGAGACGCGCGGCGCCCGCTGACAGGTCGGGCAGAAGTAGCTGGAGCGGTTCATCCAGGGGCGGCGGCGCATCGGCGTGCCGCACCGCCGGCAGGGCAGGCCCTCGCGGCCGTACGCGTCCAGCGACCGGTCGAAGTAGCCCGACTCCCCGTTGACGTTGACGTACAGGCTGTCGAAGCTGGTGCCGCCGACCGCGAGCGCGGAGTTCATCACGTCCCGGACGTGGCCCAGGAGTTCGGCGGTGCGCGGGCGGGTGAAGCCCGCGGTGGGACGCTCGTAGTGGACGCGGGCGCGCCACAGCGCCTCGTCGGCGTAGATGTTGCCGACGCCGCTGATCAGCGACTGGTCGAGCAGGGCCCGTTTGATGGTGGTGCGCTTGCGGCGCAGGGCCTGGTGGAAGGCCTCGTCGTCGAACAGTGGATCGAGGGGGTCACGGGCGATGTGCGCGATGACGTCGGGCAGCCCGTCGGGGGTGGTGTCGTGCAGCGACAGACCGCCGAAGGTGCGCTGGTCGACGAAGCGGAGTTCGGTGCCCTGGACGTCGGTGAAGCGGACCCGGACGCGCAGGTGCTTCTCGTCCGGCACCTCGTGCGGCTGGACCAGGAGCTGGCCGCTCATGCCGAGGTGGGCCAGCACGGACTGGTCGGTGTCCTCCAGCGGCAGCCAGAGGTATTTGCCGCGGCGGCTGGGCACACCGATCCGGTGGCCCTTGAGACGGTGGGTGAAGTCGTCGGCGCCGGCGAGGTGGCGGCGGACCGCACGGGGGTGCAGCACCTCGGCGTCGGCGACCGTGCGGTGGGCGACCCACCGCTCCAGGCCGCGCCGTACGACCTCGACCTCGGGCAACTCGGGCATGGGACCCCCCGTGACAACCGGTGGATGAACCGAGCGCCCGCCCCGGCGGGGACGGGCGCTCGATCGCGCTGTTCGGTCAGGCGGACGCCGACTCGGGGCCGGCTTCGACGACCGCGGTGGCTTCCGCGGCTGCCTGCTTGGCTCGCTCGTCCGCCGCGGCCCGGATGGACCGCCAGGCGGACTCGGCGGCCTGCTGCTCCGCCTCCTTCTTGCTGCGGCCGGTGCCGGTGCCGTACGAGACGCCTCCGACGCGGGCGGCAGCAGTGAAGGTCTTCTCGTGGTCGGGGCCGGTCTCCGTGACCAGGTACTCGGGCACGCCGAGTCCTTCGGTCGCGGTGAGCTCCTGGAGACTGGTCTTCCAGTCCAGGCCGGCACCGAGGTTCGAGGACTTCTCGATCAGCGGGTCGAACAGGCGGTGCACCAGTTCGGAGGCCGCGTCGAGGCCCTGGTCGAGATAGACCGCGCCGATCACCGCTTCCAGGGTGTCGGCGAGGATGGACGCCTTGTCCCGGCCGCCCGTGCCCTCTTCACCACGGCCGAGCCGGATGAAGGAACCCAGGTCGAGACCACGGCCGACCTCCGCCAGTGCGCGCGAGTTGACCACCGCGGCCCGCAGCTTGGCCAGCTGGCCTTCGGGCAGGTCGGGGTGGGTGTTGTACAGCGTGTCGGTGACGACGAGACCGAGCACGGAGTCCCCGAGGAACTCCAGTCGCTCGTTCGTCGGCAGACCGCCGTTCTCGTACGCGTACGAGCGGTGGGTCAGCGCACGCACCAGAAGGGCGGACTCGAGCTGGTACCCGAGCCGCCCTTCCAACAGCGTGTGGGACGAGGCCGCTGTGTCCGCCGGACCGCCTCCGCTTGCACGGAGGGAGTGCTTCTTGGCGTCAGACATCAGACCTCTCACCAGCCGCTCAGACCTCGAGGACCTGGCGCTTGTTGTAGGTGCCGCAAGACGGGCACGCGATGTGCTGCTGCTTGGGCTCGTGGCAGCGCTCGCACGCAACCAGGGTGGGGACCGCAGCCTTCCACTGCGACCGGCGGTGGCGCGTGTTGCTGCGCGACATCTTCCGCTTCGGAACAGCCACGGCTACTTCTCCTGCTTCTCGTCGACGCCCGCTTCGGCGCCGCTCATCTCGTCCTTCTCGCCGTCTCCGAGTGAACCGGCGAGTCCCTGCAATGCCGCCCATCGGATGTCGACGGCGTCATGGTGGTGTTCCGGGTCGTCCGCAAGGCGCGCACCGCACTCGGTGCACAGTCCTGGACAGTCTTCCTGGCACACCGGCTGCATCGGCAGTGCGAGCACCACCGCATCACGCAGCACGGGTTCGAGGTCGAACAAGCCGTCCTCGATGAAGAGCCTGTCCTCGTCTTCCTCGGCGTCGTCGGCCGGTTCCGCCTTGGGGCGGCCACGGTCGTCGGCGTCAGGGTACGAGAACATCTCCTGGAAGTCCGCTTCGAGCTCCAGCCCGAGCGGCTCCAGACACCTTACGCACTCCCCCTCGGCCTGTGCACGGGCGGTGCCTGTGACAAGCACCCCTTCCATGACCGACTCGAGTCGGAGTTCGAGCTCCACCGGGGCGCCTTCCGGCACTCCGATGACCTCCGCGATCCCGAGATCACGGGGGGCGTCGATCGTGCGGGTCAGGCGCTGCAGCGCGCCAGGACGCCGCCCCAGCTCGTGTGTGTCGAACACGAGCGGGTTGCGGTGGTCGAGGCGGGCGTTAGGAGCCATTCCTGCTTTCGATCTTCTCAGCTCGGAGGGACGCGGCCCTTCGGTGTCGCCGGGCAGCGCGGATCGCGGACGTACACGCGACCGAAGAGCCAGGATACTGGACCTTTCGCTCTCGGCCCAATCCGCCTCCGCGACCCGCCCACCGGGGCGGTCGCCGTCCGGTCCTACAGGCCGCGCTCCTGCTCGTAGGCCCGCAACTGGTCAGGAGTGATCATGCTGGTGTCGAAGAGGCTGGCCTCGTCGAGCGCGTACCCCTGGTGGGCCTGGTGGGCCTGGTGGGCCTGGTGCGGGTCGTACCCGGCCTGCTGGGCGTCGTAGCCCTGGAAGCCGCCGTCCTGGGCGTAGCCGGAGCCGGCGGCGTAGGGGTCCGCCTGCTGGTAGCCGTACGCGTCCTGCTGGCCGTACGCCTGCTGCTGGTAGCCGCCGTAGGGGTCCGGCTGCTGCTGGTAGTCGTACGCCGGCTGGGCGGCCTGCTGGTCGTACTGCGGCTGGACGGGCTGCTGCGCGGCGGGCCGCTGGCGCGGCTCGGCCGGGGCGTCCGCGAGGGCGGCCAGGTCGGCGAGGTAGTCGGCGTCGCTGGAGTGCTGGAAGGTCGTGGTGTCGTCGGCGAGCGCGCCGAGGTCGTCGGTGGCGATCCGGCCGTGCAGCTTGGCGCGGCCCTTGCCGACGGCGTCCAGGGTCTTGGCGAGGACGGCCTCGAAGGCGCCGAGCTTGGCGTCGACGTACGCGTCGGCGTCGCGGCGCAGGGTCTCCGGGTCGTGGCTGCGCTCGGGGGCGTCCTCGTCCTCGTAGCCCTGCTCGTCCAGGCCCGGTCCGGTGCCGAGCAGCTTCTCGCGGCCGCGGCCGACGGAGCCGAGCGTCTTGGTGAGGACGACCTCGAAGTTGGCGAGCTTGGAGTCGACGTAGTCGTCGGCCTCGACGCGGACCTCCTCGGCCTCCTTGTGCGCCTCGGCGAGGATCCGGTCGGCCTCGGCCTGGGAGCGGCGGGCGATCTCGGTGTCGGAGATCAGCGAACCGCGCTCGGCGTGCGCCGTCGAGATGATCCGCTCGGCCTCCTGACGGGCCTGCTCCACCATGTGCTCGCGGTCGCCGATCAGCTCCTGCGCCTGCGCCAGGGAGCCGGGCAGCGCCTCTCGCAACTCCTCGAGCAGGGAGAGCAGCTCGGCACGGTTGACCACGCACGAGGCCGACATCGGCATCGAGCGGGCGCTGGAGACCGTCGAGACGACCTCTTCGAGCTTCTTCTGCACGTCCATCGGGTGCTCGCCACTCTCTACAGCTGTGTTGGAGACGGACGGGACGACTGTACGTCCATGGGACGCGCGGCCGACACCGGGTGACGGGCCGTCAGTCCCGGCGGGGGTTCCGCGCGCGCCCGGGAGCCGGGGTCAGCCCTGTCCCAGACGCTGCGTGAGCGCCTCGAAGACCACGGGCGGGACCAGGTGCGAGACGTCGCCGCCCCAGGTCGCGACCTCCTTGACCAGGGAGGACGACAGGAAGCTGTAGGTGGGGTTGGTGGGCACGAAGAGGGTCTCGACGCCCGAGAGCCCGATGTTCATCTGGGCCATCTGCAGCTCGTAGTCGAAGTCGCTGACGGCGCGCAGACCCTTGACGATCGCGGGGATGTCGCGCTGCTTGCAGAAGTCGACGAGGAGGCCGTGGAAGGCCTCGACCCGGACGTTGGCGTAGTCGGCGGTGACCTCGCGGATCAGGTCGATCCGCTCGTCGATCTCGAACAGGCCCTTCTTGGACTTGTTGATCATGACCGCGACGTAGACCTCGTCGTACAGACGGGAGGCGCGGCCAATGATGTCTAGGTGTCCGTTGGTGATGGGGTCGAACGACCCGGGACAGACGGCGCGGCGCAACTGGGTTCCCTCGCTCTCCGGTCCGGTCATCGTGCGTCTTCGCACGTAGAGGCGGCGCGACCGTACCAAAACGTGCCTTCGCCGTAGCGACGGGCCCGGAGCGCTTCGAAGCCGTCCGGCCACCGGAATTCCCCGCCTCGGGTGCTGCGCTCCACGGTGACGAGGGCTTGCGGCGCGAGCCAGCCTTCCGCGCGGAGTGTGAGCAGGATCTCGCGTAGATCGTCGTCCGAGACGGCGTACGGGGGGTCCAGGAAGACGATGTCGTACGGCTCCCCCGGCGGCGGCGACTTGACGATCTGCTCCGCTTTGCCCGATCTGACCTCGGCGCCGGGCAGCCCGAGGCTCTTCACGTTCTCGCGGACCGTACGGGCCGCGCGGGCGTCGGCCTCGACGAGCAGGGTGTGGCCCGCACCCCGGGAGAGGGCCTCCAGGCCGACGGCGCCCGAGCCGGCGTAGAGGTCGAGGACCCGCTCGCCGTCCAGCGGGCCGCCGAGCAGGGACTCCCAGGTGGACAGCAGGCCCTCGCGCGCGCGGTCGGAGGTGGGACGGGTGCCGGTGCCCGGCGGGACGGCGAGGCGGCGTCCGCCGGCGGCACCGGCGATCACGCGGGTCATCTGGGGTCCTTGTCCACGGGGGTGCGTACGGGTCCAGTCTGTCAGGCACCCGCGCGGGGCGCGGTCCGCGGACGGTTCAGCCCTTCTCCAGGTACTGCTCCCGTTCCTCGTCCAGCAGGGCGTCCAGGGCCGTGCGCAGTCCGGGCAGCTGCTCCAGGTCGGGGTCGGCGGCGACGACCACGGCCGCCTCCTCGCGGGCCTCGGCGATGACCTCCTCGTCCTCGATGACGGCGAGCACCCGCAGGCTGGAGCGGACGCCGGACTGGGCCTGGCCGAGGACGTCGCCCTCGCGGCGCTGTTCGAGGTCGATACGGGAGAGCTCGAAGCCGTCCAGGGTGGAGGCCACCGCGTTCAGCCGCTGGCGGGCCGGGCTCGCCTCCGGCATCTCGCTGACCAGCAGACAGAGCCCCGGGGCCGAGCCACGGCCGACGCGGCCGCGCAGCTGGTGCAGCTGCGAGACGCCGAACCGGTCGGCGTCCATGATCACCATGGCGGTGGCGTTCGGCACGTTCACGCCGACCTCGATCACGGTCGTGGCGACCAGGACGTCCGTGTCGCCGGCGGCGAAGCGACGCATGACGGCGTCCTTGTCGTCCGGGGCCATCCGACCGTGCAGCACCTCCACCGTGAGCCCCTGGAGGGGCCCGCGGGCGAGCTGCGCGGCCACGTCGAGGACGGCGAGCGGGGGCCGCTTCTCCGCCTCGTCCTCGGGGGACTTCTTCCTCTTGGCGGCCCTGGGGTCGTCCTCCTCGTCGCCGATGCGCGGGCAGACGACGTACGCCTGGTGGCCGTTGCCCACCTCCTCGCGCACCCGCTCCCAGGCGCGGGCCAGGAAGTGGGGCTTCTCGGCGGCCGGGACGACATGGCTGGCGATGGGCGAGCGTCCGGCCGGGAGCTGGTCCAGGACGGAGGTCTCCAGATCGCCGAAGACGGTCATCGCGACGGTCCGCGGGATGGGCGTGGCGGTCATGACGAGCAGGTGCGGCGGCTGTTTGCCGCGGCCGCGCAGGGCGTCGCGCTGCTCGACGCCGAACCGGTGCTGCTCGTCCACGACGACCAGTCCGAGGTCGTGGAACTGGACCTTGTCCTCGATCAGCGCATGGGTGCCGATCACGATCCCGGCCTCGCCGGTGACCAGGTCGAGCAGCGCCTGCCGTCGCCCGGCCGCTCCCATGGACCCGGTGAGCAGCACCACCTTGGTGGCCCGCTCGGCGCCGCCGAGCATGCCGCCCTCGGCGAGCTCGCCCATCATCTCGGTGATCGAGCGGTGGTGCTGCTGGGCGAGCACCTCGGTGGGCGCGAGCATCGCGGCCTGCCCGCCGGCGTCGACCACGGCGAGCATGGCGCGCAGGGCGACCAAGGTCTTCCCTGAACCCACCTCACCCTGCAACAGCCGGTGCATCGGGTGGTCCGTGGCGAGGTCGTCGAAGATCTCCTTGGAGACCTTGCGCTGGCCGTCGGTGAGGGTGAAGGGGAGACGGTCGTCGAAGGCGGTGAGCAGGCCGTCGTCGGCGGGTCTGCGGGGGACGGCGGGGAGCTGGGCGTCGGCGTGCCTGCGGCGGGCCAGGGCCACCTGGAGGACGAAGGCCTCGTCCCACTTCAGCCGGGCGCGGGCGTCGGCGATGTCCGCCTTGGTGTGCGGGCGGTGGATCTTCAGCAGGGCCTCGGGGAGGGAGACCAGACCGCGGCCCTCGCGCAGGGAGCCGGGGAGCGGGTCGACGGCCTCCTGGGCGCTGGGCAGGACGGTCTGGACGGCCTTGCCGATCTTCCAGGACTCCAGCTTGGCGGTGGCGGGGTAGAGCGGGATGAGGGCGCCGGCCCAGGTCTCGACCGTCTCCTCGGCGCCGTCGCCGTCACCGCGCAGCAGTTCGTAGGCCGGGTGGTTCAGTTGGAGGCGGTGGTTGAAGACGGAGACCTTGCCCGCGAACATCGCCCGGGTGCCCGGCAGCAGTTCCTTGTGGGGCTTGTGAACTCCACTGCCGAAGAAGACCAGTTGGAGTCGCCCGCTGCCGTCCGTGATGGTCACCTCCAGCCGCTGGCCCTTCCCGCGGGGGGCCTTGGCGGAGGCGAACGTGAGCAGCCGGGCGTCGGCGACCTGGGCGACCACGGTGACGTGCTCGTCCATGGGGAGGTCGGCGAGCCGGGTGAGCTGGCCGCGCTCCTCGTATCTGCGCGGGTAGTGGTGCAGCAGGTCGCCGACGGTGTGCAGGCCGAGGTGCTCGGCCATCACCTTCGCGGTGGCGGGGCCGAGCACCTTTTTCAGGGGTTCTTGCAGTGCGGGCACGAGATCCATTGCACACCACCGCACTGACATTGCCGTAGACGTGTCGGGAATTCCCTGGTCAGGCGGGCTGTTCGGGCTCTAGGATGACGCGCTCCGGCCATCCCCCGCGGTCACTGCCCCACCGGGACCGCCCGACCCCGCGCCATGGAGACTCCCCCAGCCCGCGGCGCTGCGACGATGGACTCCCAGACCTCACAGTCATCCCAGGCATCCCAGTCACCTCATACGTTCCAGGTCGACCTGCGTGGTCTGGTCGACCTGCTCTCCCACCACCTCTACTCCAGTCCCAAGGTCTACCTGCGCGAACTGCTCCAGAACGCGGTGGACGCGATCACCGCCCGGCGGGCCGAGCAGCCCGACGCCCCCGCCCGGGTACGGCTGTTCGCCGAGGGCGGCGCCCTGCGCGTCGAGGACTCCGGGATCGGGCTCACCGAAGCCGATGTGCACAACCTGCTGGCCACCATCGGCCGCAGCTCCAAGCGGGCCGACGGTCTCCAGGAGGCCCGCTCCGACTTCCTCGGCCAGTTCGGCATCGGCCTGCTGGCCTGTTTCGTGGTCGCCGAGCGGATCCGGGTGGTCAGCCGCAGCGCCCGTACCCCGCACGCCCCGCCCGTGGAGTGGACGGCGGCCGACGACGGCTCGTACACCGTGCGCACGCTGCCGGACGAGGCCCGCCCCGAGCCGGGCACCACCGTGCACCTGGTGGCCCGGGCCGGGGCCGGGGAGTGGCTCACCGAGGCGCGCGTCCTGTCGCTGGCCCGGGACTTCGGGTCGCTGCTGCCGTACGACGTGCGGGTGGGCGACGAGGCGGTCACCGATCTGCCGGCACCGTGGGACCGGCCGTACCCGTCCCCGGCCGCCCGGCGGGTGGCCCTGGCCCGGCACTGTCACGGGCTGTTCGGGTTCACCCCGCTGGACTCGGTCGACCTGGACGTGCCGCTGGCCGGGATCCGCGGGGTGGCGTACGTGCTGCCGTCGGCGGTCAGTCCGGCGCAGCGGGCCGGTCATCGCGTCCACCTCAAGGGCATGCTGCTGACCGAGCGGGGCGAGCAGCTGCTGCCCGACTGGGCCTTCTTCGTGCGCTGTGTGCTGGACACGGACAGTCTGCGGCCCACGGCGTCGCGCGAGTCGCTGTACGAGGACGAGACGCTGGCCGCGGTGCGCGAGGCGCTCGGCGAGCGGATCCGGGCGTGGCTGACCGGGCTGGCGGCCGGTGATCCGGAGCGGCTTGCGGCCTTCCTGTCCGTGCACCACCTGGGTGTGAAGGCGCTGGCCCGGCACGACGCCGAGATGCTGCGCACGATGCTGCCGTGGCTGCCGTTCGAGACGACCGACGGACGGCTGTCGCTGGAGGAGTTCGCGCGGCGGCACCCGGTGGTCCACTTCACCCGGACCGTCGAGGAGTACCGCCAGGTCGCGCCGATCGCCTCCGCACAGGGCGTGGGCGTGATCAACGGCGGTTACACGTACGACAGCGAACTCGTCGAGGCGCTGCCGTCGGTCCGGCCGGGCACGGTGGTCGCCGAGCTGGACGCGGACACCGTGACGGCCCACCTGGACGCCGTCGACCCGGCCGAGGAACTGGCGCTCGCGGGCTTCCTGGCGGCCGCGCGGGCGAAGCTGGACCCGCTGGGCTGCGATGTCGTGCTGCGCGCCTTCCAGCCGCTGTCCGTGCCCGCGCTGCACCTGGACGACCGGGCGGCCCGGCACGAGCAGGCGCGGGCGGAGGCCGAGGAGCAGGCCGACGACCTGTGGGCGGGCATCCTCGGTTCGCTGCGCGGCAGCGCCCCCCGGGCGAGGCTGGTGCTCAACCATCTCAACCCGCTGGTCCGGCGCATCGGTTCGCTGCGGGACGCCGAGCTGATCGGGACCGCCACGGAGTCCCTGTACGGACAGGCGCTGCTGATGGCGCAGCGCCCGCTGCGGCCCGCCGACTCGGCGTTGCTGAACCGGGCGTTCATCGGCCTGCTGGAGTGGGCCACCCATGGCGAGGAGGGCCGACGATGAGCGGGACGACGGACTTCGACTCGCTGCGCCGGGCGATGGCGGAGAACGGCGAGCAGCCGGAGGGTCCGGCCCGCAACGCGCGCGCGGAGGAGCTGCTCGCCGAGGCGGAGCGGCTGAACATCCCGCTCGCGGTGATCGAGGCGCTCGGACACCAGCTGAAGGTCTACAACTACAGCTCCGAGAAGGACAAGATGTTCGTCCCGTTCGCGCGGCTGCTGCGCATGTGGGACGAACGGCCCGAGGACTTCGACGAGTACGAGACCCATTCGCTGCACTGGGTCTTCAAGTGGATGTCGGCGGGCATGCTGGACCAGCCGCACGTCCCGCTCGCCTCCGTCGAGAAGTGGCTCGGCGAGATGGAGCGCCGTTACCGGCTGGCCGGGCACTCCGAACGGGCGGTGCGCAGCGCGGAGTTCAGCGTGGCCGCGCATGTCGGTGATCTCGACCGGGCCGAGCGGGCGCACGCGGCCTGGCTGGCCGCCGACCGGGACCGGATGGCCGACTGCCACGCGTGCGAGCTGCACGGTCAGGGCTGGTGGGAGTCGGAGCGGGGCCGGGACGCCGAGGCGGTCCGGCTGTGGGGTCCTGTCCTGGACGGCGAGTTCTCCTGCGCCCACGAGCCGCACACCGTCCTGGCCTCCTCGCTGCTGCCGCTGCTGCGCCTGGGCCGCCTCGACGAGGCGCGCGCCAACCATCTGCGCGGCTTCCGGCTCGTACGGCCCATGGAGAGCATGCGGGACGCGTACGCGGACCATGTGGAGTTCTGCGCGCTGACCGGCAACGAGGCGCGCGGTCTGGAACTGCTGGCGGAGCGCCCGGCGTACTTCACGGACGGCGGGCAGCCGCGCAGCCGGCTGGAGTTCATGGCCGTGGTGGCCCTGCTCATGGACCGCCTCACCCTGCTCGGGCTCGGGGACCAGCCGGTGCCGGGGCCGGTGGGCCGGAC
Source organism: Streptomyces sp. NPDC104096 (assembly GCF_055584385.1). NCBI lineage: Bacteria > Bacillati > Actinomycetota > Actinomycetes > Kitasatosporales > Streptomycetaceae > Streptomyces > Streptomyces sp. NPDC104096. Next base: position 45,159 of record NZ_JBVJMD010000029.1, on the reverse strand, counting down.
CTGGACGGCGGCCGCGCTGGCCGGGCACGCGCGCGAGGAGGCCCTCGCGCTGGCCGGGCGCTTCGACGCGCGCAACGGCACGTCGTACGTCAGCGACCGGGCCCGCGCCCGGATGGCACGGCACCCGTTGGTGGAGCGGCTGCCGCTGGGGGTGCGCGGCGCCCGGCCGACGGCGGCCGGCGCGCCGGTGGTCGCCCCGGCGGCCGTCCGGTCGGCGGCCGTCCAGCCGGTGGCATCGGACCTCGGCGCGCTGCTGGCCGAGGCGCGGCGGCTGTCGGAGACGTTGCAGCCGAACGCCGTGGAGGCGTGGGCCGCGGTCTCCCGGGCCGCCGAGGGCGTCGAACTGGACGCGCGCGACCGTGCGGAGATCGCCGACCACGAGGCGATGGACGCGGGCCCCGAGGGCGCCGAGCTGTTCGAACGCGCCGCCGTGCTGTACGCGGAGGCGGGCGACCCCGGGGAGGCGCTGGCGGCACGCGCGCGTGCGGCGTACGTACGCGCCCTGACCGGCGAGCCGGACGAGGCGGTCGCCGCGGTCGAGGGGCCGTACGACGAGGTGCTCGCGCTCTACGCGCAGGACGGCACGGGCGTACGGCAGACGGCGTCCGTGCTGATGGGCCGGGCGCGCATCCTGATGCAGCGGGTGCACGCGGGCGACGGCCCGCCGTCGGAGGAGGTCCTGGCCGCGGCCGAGTCGGCCGCGCGGGAGGTGCTGGCGCTCGTCGGCGGACGCACGCAGGACGACGTGCGGCTCGCCTCGCGGGCCGCCGAGTCGCGGGCGATACTCGCCGAGCTGGCGGCGCTCACCGGGGACGCCGGCACGGGCGCGGAGCTGTTCGCGCGGGCCGCGGCGGAGTTCGTCGCGGCCGGACTGCCGTGGTTCGCGGTGGAGTACGAGGCCCGGCTGGCCGCTCTGGCCCACCAGCTGGGCGACCTCGAGGAGACGGAGCGCGCGCTGCGGGCCGCCCTGGAGCACGGCGGGCCGCACCTGGAGGCGGTCGGGCGGGCGCAGCTGCACCTTCAGCTCGCCGAGGTCGTCGGCGGCCGGGGGCAGGCCGAGGAGGCGGCCGAGCACGCCCTGGAGGCGGCGCACTGGGCCGACGAGGCGGGTCAGGGTCCGGCGTTGGGCGCCTGGGCCCGGCATCTGCTCGGCGGCTTCCTGCTGCGGCAGGAGCGGTGGGCCGAGGCCGCCGAGGTGCTGGAGTCCGCGCTGCCCGACCTGAGCGCCGAGACGCACGGTGACGGCGCCATCGTCCAGACGCAGTGGTGGCTCGGCGACTGTCTGAGCGAGCTCGGCGAGCACCGGGCCGCGGCCGAACGCCGGCTCCAGGCCGCCGAGATCGCTCGGCACTGGCCCGAACAGCACGATCACGCCACGCTCGCCCATCTCGCGGCCGAGAACCTGGGGCACGCGGGACTGCCCGCCGAGGCGGACCGGGCGTACGCGCGCGCGGGCGATCTGTGGCAGGCCCTCGGCAACGTGCACGGTCTGGTACGCGCCCTGCGCGCCCGCGCGTGGCTCGCGCTGCGCGCCGACGCGGGGGCGGACGGGGCGGGGGCGGACGAGGCGGGGGCGGACCGGGCGCGGGCGCTGATGACGGACGCGCTGCACGCGTGCGAGACGGCTCTGCAGGCGGCGGACGACGAGGAGGCACGGGAGCGGCTGGTCACCGAGCTCGGCCACACCCACCGGCAGTTCGGCGATCTGCTGGCCCGCTCGGTGGTGGAGGACGCCGGGGACGAGTCCATCCACGGCGTGTTCGAGGAGGCGCTGTCCCAGATGGCGGAGGCCGTCGTCGTGTTCGGTTCGCTGGGCCCCCGGGCCCTGCACAGCCGCACCGCGGCCCAGCTCGCCGCGGGCTGGTTGGAGGCCGACCTCGGCCGCCCGGCGGACGCGTCCGCACGCGCGCGTGCGGTGCTGGACGCCTACGCCCGCGACGCCGCCGACGGCCGGACCGAAGCCCCCGACGGCCCCGCCGGTGAGGACGACACGGCACGGGCCCGCTGCGCGGAGGCGGAACAACTCCTCCAGGGCCTGGAGGAGCAGGCGACGAAGTAGGCCGGGGCGGCGGGGGCGCCGGGGAGGCGGTGGGTCGGTGTCGCGGCCGGTCTGGCGACCCGACCGCCCTTGCGGTCGGCGGGCCTGGCGGTCGGCGATCCCGACGCCCGGCAGTCTCGGCACTCGGCACTCGGCACTCGGCTGCTCGGCTGCTCTGCTGCTCTGCTGCTCTGCTGCTCTGCTGCTCTGCGCACGGTCGCCCGGGGCCCGGCTGCCGCGCCGCTCGTCGATCCCGACGGTCGGCCGCTCGGCCGACCCGGCGCCAGGCCGCTCGGCCGACCCGGCGCCAGGCCGCTCGGTCGTCCCGGCGCCCGGCAGTCCCGCGGCTCGACGATCCCGGCGGCCGGCGGCTCGGCCGCCCCGGCGGTCGGCTGCCCCGGCGGTCGGCTGCCCCGGTAGTCGGCGGCCCCGGTAGTCGGCGGCCCCGGCGGTCGGCTGCCCCACCACCCGGCAGGACCGGCAGTCGACGGATCGGGCTTCCCGTCTGTCGGCTACTCCACGCCGATGAGCAGGAGTGATCCCTGGCGGCCGCCTCGATAGACGACCGTGTCGACGGCCAGGTAGGACTCCCGTACCCGTGTCCGGAGGTGTTCGGCGACGGCCTCCGGTGCCTCGTCGCCGAGGACGATGGTGACGAGTTCGCCACCCGCCTGGAGCATCCGGTCCAGCACGGTCCCGGCGGTCTCCGCGACGTCCGATCCGATCACGGCCACGTCGCCCTCGACGAGACCGAGGACGTCACCCGCCTGGCAGATGCCGGCCATGGTCCAGGACTGGCGTTCGGCGACGGTCAGCTCGGCGTAACGGGTGGCGCCGGCCGCCGAGGTCATGGCGACGACGTCCTCGTCGAAGCGGCGGTCGGCCTCGTGCACGGCGAGCGCGGCGATGCCCTGGACCGCCGAGCGGGTCGGGATCAACGCCACCCGGATGCCCTCGGCCCGGGCCTGCTCCGCCGCCGCGGCCGCGGTGTGGCGCAGGTCGGCGTCGTTGGGCAACAGGACGACCTCGCGCGCGTGGGCGCGGCGCACGGCCTCGACCAGTTCGCCGCTCGCGGGCGGTTCCCCCGGGCGGGCGAGCACGGTGGTGGCCCCCGACTCGGCGTACAGCCCGGCCAGGCCCTCGCCGGGCACGACGGCCACCACCGCGCGCTGGACCCGCTCCCGGGGCGGCCGCCCGGCGGCCCGGGTGTGCGCGTCGCCGACGCCGAAGTGGGTGATCCGGATCCGGTGCGGCCGCCCGGCCTCGACACCCGCCTCCACGGCGGCACCCGCGTCGTCGACGTGCACGTGGACGTTCCACAGTCCGTCGCCGCCGACCACGACGAGCGAGTCCCCGAGGGCGTCGAGCCGGTCCCGCAGCCGTGCGACGGCCACGTCGTCGGCCTCCAGCAGGTAGATCACCTCGAAGGCGGGGCCACCGTCCTCCGCGGCCTCGGGCCGGTCCGCGCACGACGCGTCGTCGCCGCTCTCGTCGCCCTCGGCGTCCTCGGCGGCGGTGACGGCAGGGGTGGCAGCACCGGCGTCGGCGGGAGCACGGCCGGCCGGGGCGGCCGCCGGGGCCTCGCCCGTCAGCGTCTCGACCAGTGCCCCGAGCACCGCGACCAGCCCGCGCCCACCGGCGTCGACCACTCCGGCCCGCTCCAGGACGGCCAGCTGGCCCGGGGTCGCGGCCAGCGCCGCCCGCGCCCCCTCGTAGGCCGCCCGCGCGACCGTCCCGCAGTCGTCCTCGGCCCCCTCGGCCGCGTCCGCGGCGGCGGAGGCGACCGACAGCACCGTGCCCTCGACCGGGTGGGCCACGGCATGCCGGGCGGAGTCGGCCGCGTGCCGCAGGGCCAGCCGCAGCCCTCGCGCGTCCGTGCGAGCGACCTCACCGTCCGCGGCGAAGACCTGCGCCATGCCGCGCAGCAGCTGCGCGACGATCGTCCCGGAGTTGCCGCGCGCCCCGATCAGGGCCCCGTGCGCCATCGCGCGCGCGGCCTCCGCCAGGGACGGCGAAGGCGGAGGTCCGGGGGCGGGGGGAACGCGGGCCGCGCCGTCGTCCCCGGAGCCGGCCCCGGGCCCCACGGACGCCGTCTCGTGTCCCATGAACACCGCCTCGACCGCCGCGACGGCCGACTCCACGGTCAGATACAGGTTGGTGCCGGTGTCCCCGTCCGCGACGGGGTAGACATTGATCGCGTCGATCTCCTCGCGCGCGCGTCCGAGCGCCTGCAACGCGAGACCGCACCAGGTACGCACCGCGAGAGCATCGAAGAATGTCTGCGGCACCTGCGGCACCTGCGCCTCCTTGAGCTGCTGGACTGGGACGCAGCGTAGACCCAGGACCGGTGTCCGCCGGAAGAGGGCCAGGGGCGGACCCTCGGGCAGCCATGGTAGTTTCGTTGTACTGGCGCAGTCGTTGTATGCTGCTCCGGTTGCCCGATCCCATCGGGCTCTCCTCCCGGCACCGCCACTCAGATCCTCGATCCTGATCCCGGCACGCCGGGATCATCCGTAAGTGCATCTGAAGTCTTTGGAGTGACCCGTGGCTGCCAACTGCGACGTCTGCGGCAAGGGGCCGGGCTTCGGCAACAACATCTCGCACTCGCACCGCCGTACGCCGCGCCGCTGGAACCCCAACATCCAGCGCGTGCGTACCGTGGTCGGCGGGACGCCGAAGCGCGTGAACGCTTGCACCTCGTGCATCAAGGCCGGCAAGGTCTCGCGCTGACGCTCATCCCCCATATCTCGGCTTGGTCCGGGACGGGGGGAACCCCATCATGCGCGGCCACTGCTGGTTCGCCGTGAAAAGCCGGTCTGCCCTCGGGTAGGTCGGCTTTTTGCCATGTCCGGCCATGCATCGAGCTCATGCGCCGGGCCCGTCCACCGGACCCCTGCCCGAAACCCCGCCCGATCCCACGTCCGGCCCGTGCCCCCGCCATCAGGCTCGCGGTGGTCCGGCGGTCCGGGTCGTGAGGTTCCACCGGTGGTCGACCGGGCCGAGACCCGCGCCGAGCGCGAACCCGCCCGCGATCGCCCCGGTGACGTACTCCTTGGCATCCGTCACCGCCTCCGGCACGGACCGCCCCTTCGCCAGCTGTGCCGCGATCGCGGACGCGAGGGTGCACCCGGTGCCGTGCGTGTGCCGGTTGTCGTGGCGGGCGGCGCGCAGCCAGTGCTCCTCGGCGCCGTCGGTGAGCAGGTCGACCGCCTCCCCGTCGTCTGCGAGATGACCGCCCTTGATCACCACCCAGCGCGGCCCGTACGCCAGGACGGCCTCCGCAGCCGTACGCATCTGCCGCTCCGACCCGACCCGGACACCGGTGAGTTGCGCCACCTCGTCGAGGTTAGGGGTGGCGACCGTCGCGACCGGCAGCAGCTTCGTACGTACGGAGTCCAGGGCGTCGGCCGCCAGCAGCGGGTCGCCGTGCTTGGAGACGCCCACCGGGTCGACGACCACCGGCGCGTCCGTGCCGGCCAGCAACCCGGCGACCGTTTCCACGAGTTCGGCGCCGGCCAGCATCCCGGTCTTCACCGCCTGGACGCCGATGTCGTCGACGACGCTGCGGAACTGCGCGCGTACCGCCTGCGCCGGAAGCTCCCAGGCGCCCTGCACGCCCAGGGAGTTCTGCGCGGTGACCGCGGTGATCACGCTCATCCCGTGCACGCCGAGCGCGAGCATGGTCTTCAGGTCGGCCTGGATCCCCGCCCCGCCGCCGGAGTCGGAGCCCGCGACCGTGAGCACCCTCGGTGGCGCGCTCATGACTCGATGTCCCCGAAGTGGTCCCAGCCGCCCTTGCTGGTCCACGACGCCCCGTCGACCGTCACCTGGGGCAGCGCCGACGGGTTGAGCACCTCGCCGATGACCTTCCAGCGGGCGGGCAGCTTGGTGTCCGGCGGGAAGGTCGCCACGATCGCGTGGTCCTCTCCCCCGGTCAGCACCCACTGCATCGGGTCGACGCCGACGGCCTGCCCGATGTCGTTCATCTGGGTCGGGATGTCGATGGCGCCGGAGCGGATGTCGATACGCACCTTGCTGGCCTCGGCGATGTGACCGAGGTCGGCGATGAGTCCGTCGCTCACGTCGCACATGGCGGTCGCGCCCAGCCCGGCGGCGGCCGGCCCCGCGTGGTACGGGGGTTCGGGGCGCCGGTGCGCCTCGACGAAGGCACGCGGCGAGCGGAAGCCGCGGGAGAGCACCGCGTACCCGGCGGCTGACCAGCCGAGCCAGCCGGTGACCGCGACGAGGTCGCCGGGCTGCGCGCCCGCGCGCGTCACCGGCTCCTGGTTGCGCAGATCGCCGAGCGCGGTGATCGACACCATGATCGTGTCGCCGCGTACGACGTCGCCGCCGACCACGGAGGCACCCGCGACCTGGCACTCGTCACGCAGCCCGTCCATCAGCTCGGTCGGCCAGGCGACGGGGAGTTCCGCGGGGACGACCAGTCCGAGCAGCAGCGCCGTCGGCACCGCGCCCATGGCGGCGATGTCGGCGAGGTTCTGCGCGGCGGCCTTGCGGCCCACGTCGTAGGCCGTGGACCAGTCGCGGCGGAAGTGCCGTCCCTCCAGCAGGATGTCGGTGCTCGCCACGACCCTGCGGTCGGGGGCGGCGACCACCGCGGCGTCGTCGCCGGGGCCGACCCGGACCGCCGGTGTGGTGGTGAGACGGGAGGTGAGCTCCCTGATGAGCCCGAACTCCCCTAGCTCACCGACAGTGCCCTTCATTGCCCTTGCTCCCCTTCCGGCCCTGTCCAAGCCCGGTCGCGCGTCTCCAGTGTCCTCGATACGGTCGAGGTGACCGTCAACTTCGTGCGTGCGTGTACCCCGGCGCGCGAGCCTCGGCCCCCGCAGGTCTCCCCGCGGCGAGCGGCGACGCGATACCGTGGCGTTCCTTTTCCCCACATGATCCTCGTGGCCGCCCTGGAGGTTCCGTGGTACAGGCGTACATCCTGATCCAGACGGAGGTCGGCAAAGCGTCGACCGTCGCCGAGACGATCAACAAGATTCCTGGGGTGATCCAGGCCGAGGACGTGACAGGACCGTATGACGTGATCGTGCGCGCACAGGCCGACACCGTGGACGACCTCGGTCGCATGGTGGTCGCCAAAGTCCAGCAGGTGGACGGCATCACCCGAACCCTGACCTGCCCGGTGGTCCATCTGTAGCCCCCGTCTACCCTTGGCCGGTGAACTCCTCCCGTCACCGGCACCGCATTGTCCTCGGGCCGCCCGCGCTCGCCCTTCTTGCCGCCGTCGCGGGCTGCTCGTCGACGGACGGCAGCGCGTCGGCGGCGGTTCCCGGCGCCGACGCGAAGACCGTTGCGTTGTGCCGGAACCTGGACCAGGTGCTGCCGTCGAAGGCGGACGGTCTCGACCGGCGTGATCCCGAGCCCGCCTCCGCGCTGACCGCGGGCTGGGGGAACCCGGCGATCATACTGCGCTGCGGTGTCGAACGACCCGTGAAGATGGCCGATCCGGAGGCCGACGGGGTCGAGGTGAACGGCGTCGGCTGGCTGCTGGAGAAGCAGGACGACGGAGCCTTCCGGTTCACCACGACCCTGCGCAAGGCGTATGTCGAGGTGGAGATTCCCGAGAAGCTCACCGGGGACGGGCTGGCGCCGCTGGTGGATCTGGCGCCCGCCGTCAAGAAGGCGATCCCGGAGGGCATCGCCGACTGAGCGCCGCGCGATCCGGCCCGGAACACGGCCCGCGCCATGAACAGGCCCCCGGTCTCGGTCGTGCGCGAGGCCGGGGGCGGCTAGGGCGTGTTTCGAAAGTCCCGTCTGCCCGGCGACGCCTGGCACGCGCGCTCGCCGCGTTGTCGGGATCACCCCGATACATCCGATATCGGGGCGACCCTCCGCCTTGCGATCGCACGCACCAGACGCCGCCGGGCCCGCCCTTCGGGCGGACGACGCTACTTTCGAAACACGCCCTAGGGTCTGGTCACCTCAGGCCGGTGGAGCGGCGCAGGGCCGCCTGGACGAGACGGTCCACCAGCTCCGCGTAGCCGATGCCGCTCGCCTGCCACATCTGCGGGTACATCGAGATCGGGGTGAAGCCCGGCATGGTGTTGATCTCGTTGATGACGAACTCGCCGTCCTCCGTGAGGAAGAAGTCCGCCCGCACCAGGCCCTCGCAGGACGCCGCCTCGAAGGCGTCGACCGCGAGCTTCTGCACCTCGGCGGTCTCCTCGGCGGTCAGCGGGGCCGGGACCAGGCCCGGCGTCGAGTCGATGTACTTCGCCTCGAAGTCGTAGTACGCGTGCGTGTCCGGCGGCGGGATCTCGGCCGGGACGGAGGCCCGGGGGCCGTCCTCGAACTCCAGGACGCCGCACTCGATCTCGCGGCCGCGCAGCGCCGCCTCGACGATGATCTTCGGGTCGTGCCGCTGGGCCTCGGCGATCGCCTCGTCGAGCCCGGAGGGGTCGTCGACCTTGGTGATGCCGATCGACGAGCCCGCGCGGGCGGGCTTCACGAACAGCGGCCAGCCGTGCTCGCCGGCGAACTCGGCGATCTTCCTGCGGGCGCCCGGCTCGTCCTGCCGCCACTCGCGCGGCCGGATCACCACGTAGGGGCCCACCTTCAGCCCGAACGAGGTGAACACCCGCTTCATGTACTCCTTGTCCTGGCCGACGGCCGAGGCGAGCACACCCGCGCCGACGTACGGGACACCGGAGAGCTCCAGCAGGCCCTGGAGGGTGCCGTCCTCGCCGTACGGGCCGTGCAGCACCGGGAAGACGACGTCGACCTCGCCGAGCGCCTTGGGCACCGAACCGGGCTCGGTGTAGACGACCTCGCGGTTGGCGGGGTCGACGGGGAGCACCACGCCGCCCTCGCTCGACTCGGCGAGCTCGTCGACGCTGGGCGTACGGCGCTCGGTGATCGCCATGCGGTCCGGTGCGTCGGCGGTCAGGGCCCAACGGCCGTCCTGGGTGATGCCGATCGGCAGGACCTCGTACTTGGTCCGGTCGATCGCCCGCAGCACGGCGCCGGCGGTGACCACGGAGATCCCGTGTTCGGAGCTGCGGCCGCCGAACACGACGGCCACACGCGGCTTGCGGGACGGCTGCTCGGGGCTCTGGGGGAGGTTCTCGGTGCTCATATCGGGTTGAGAGTACCCGGTGGCAGTGCGCGGAGACAGCGACGACGGGGCGGGTTCGCTCAGCGTCGTTCGGCCTTCGCGCTGCGCGACATCAGCTCCTTGAGCGCGACCACGGGCGGCTTGCCCTCGTGCACGATGCCGACCACGGTCTCGGTGATGGGCATGTCGACTCCGTGCCTGCGGGCCAGATCCAGCACGGACTCGCAGGACTTGACGCCCTCGGCGGTCTGCCGGGTGACCGCGATGGTCTCCTGGAGGGTCATGCCCCGGCCGAGGTTGGTGCCGAAGGTGTGGTTGCGCGACAGCGGCGAGGAGCAGGTCGCCACCAGGTCGCCCAGGCCCGCGAGCCCGGAGAAGGTCAGCGGGTCGGCACCCATGGCCAGACCCAGCCGGGTGGTCTCGGCGAGGCCGCGGGTGATCAGCGAGCCCTTGGCGTTGTCGCCGAGGCCCATGCCGTCCGCGATGCCGACGGCCAGGCCGATCACGTTCTTGACCGCGCCGCCGAGCTCGCAGCCCACGACGTCCGTGTTGGTGTACGGGCGGAAGTAGGGCGTGTGGCAGGCGGTCTGGAGGCGCTGGGCGACGGCCTCGTCGGTGCAGGCGACCACAGCGGCGGCCGGCATCCGGGCGGCGATCTCCCGGGCCAGGTTGGGGCCGGTGACCACGGCGACCCGCTCGCGCTCGACCTTGGCGACGTCCTCGATCACCTCGCTCATCCGCATCGTGGTGCCGAGCTCGACGCCCTTCATGAGGGAGACGAGGACCGTGCGGGGGGCGAGCAGCGGCGCCCACTCGGCGAGGTTGGCGCGCAGGGTCTGCGACGGGATCGACAGGACCGTGTAGTCGGCGCCGGCGGCGGCCTCGGCCGGGTCGGTGGTGGCCCGCAGGTTCGCGGGGAGTTCGATGCCCGGGAAGTAGTCGGGATTGGTCCTGGTGGAGTTGATCGCGTCCACGACCTCCGCGCGGCGCCCCCACAGGGTCACCTCGCAGCCCGCGTCGGCGAGCACGGCGCCGAAGGCGGTACCCCACGAACCGGCGCTGAAGACCGCCGCCTTGACCGGCATGCTCACTTGCTGTGCCCCTCTTCTTCCTGCCTGGCCTGCTCCTGCGTCCGCACCCGGCCGCGGGCCTGGAGCTGCGTCTGCGTCTGCGCCTCGGTGCGGCGACGCTGCTCGATCCGCTCCCGGCGCGGGTCGTACGGCCTCTCGGGCGCCTTCTCGCCGCGGATCTCCTCCAGCAGGCGGGTGATGGCGGCCATGATGACCTCGGTCGCCTCCTTCAGGAGTTCCGGGGTCATCTCCTCGCCGTAGAAGCGGGAGAGGTCCACGGGCGGGCCCGCGAGGACGTGGTGGGTCTTGCGCGGAAGGACGTTGGGCTTCTTCGCGTACGGCGGCAGCAGCTCGTTGGCGCCCCACTGGGCGATCGGGATCACCGGGCACCTGGTCTGGAGGGCGACGCGGGCGGCACCGGTCTTGGCGGTCATGGGCCAGCCGTCCGGGTCGCGGGTGAGGGTGCCCTCGGGGTAGAAGGCGACGCACTCGCCGCGTTCCACGGCGTCGATCGCGGCACGGAAGGCGCTCAGCGCGTCGGTGCTCTCCCGGTAGACGGGGATCTGTCCGGTGCCGCGCATCGCGGCTCCGACGAATCCCTTCCGGAAAAGGCCGCTCTTCGCCAGGAATCGCGGAACCCGACCGGTGTTGTACTGATAATGCGCGTATGCGAAGGGATCGACATGTGAATTGTGGTTCACCGCGGTGATAAATCCACCGTCGGCCGGAATGTGCTCCATTCCGCGCCAGTCCCGCTTGATCAGCGCCGTCAACGGCGGTTTGACGAGCACCGCGGCGAAGCGATACCAGAAGCCGATTCTGCGGCGGGGCACGCGGACACCTTCCTCTAGAGCTTCCTCCCAGGGCTGGGGGCCGCACAAGTGTCACCCCGGGCCGCCGGTCTGTCGAGAACACCGTACGCCCCGCCACCCCGGCGGCCGGATGGACCGGGTGACAATGACGGCGACAAGAGAGGGGCACAACGCCGGTGCAGTGGACCTTGGTCATCCCCCTGAAGTCTTTGGCGCAGGCCAAGAGCAGGCTGTCGGACACCGCCGCCGACGGGCTGCGCCCGAGCCTCGCGCTCGCGTTCGCGCAGGACACCGTGGCGGCCGCGCTGGCCAGCCCGGCCGTCGGCGATGTGGCGGTAGTCACGGACGACGAGCTGGCCGGACGGGAGCTGGCGACGCTGGGGGCCCGCATCGTCTCCGACGAGCCGGGGGGCGGTCTGAACGCCGCCCTGGCGCACGCGGCGGCCGTCGTACGAGCCGCCTCCCCCGCCTGTCCGGTGGCCGCGCTGAATGCCGATCTGCCGGCTCTGCGCCCGTTTGAATTGGCCCGGGTTCTGGACACGGCCGCTGAATTCCCGCGCGCTTTTCTCGCGGACGCGGCGGCGATCGGCACCACGCTGCTGGCCGCGGCCCCGGGCCGGGAATTGCTGCCCGCATTCGGTCCGCGTTCACGGGCCCGGCACCACGAATCCGGCGCGCGCGAACTGCTTCTCGACGCGGTGGACTCCGTACGGCAGGACGTGGACACCGGCGCGGACCTGCGGGCGGCGCTGGCGCTGGGGGTGGGTCCCCGGACGGCCGCCGTCGCCGCGCGACTGCTGATCCCCGGGCAGTAGGCTGCCGTCATGCAGGCGACCGCATACACGTACGACGCCGGGACCCGCAGCGGGCAGGTGCTGCTGGACGACGGCACGCCCGTCCCCTTCGACGCCGCCGCCTTCGACGCGGGCGGGCTGCGGCTGTTGCGCCCGGGGCAGCGGGTACGGGTGGAGACCGAGGGCGAAGGGGAAGCCCGGCGGATCACCCTGGTGACGCTGCACACCTTCTGAACGGGTCCGCGGAGGCCCGTGGAAACGCCGCGGGCCGGACTTCCGTGTGGGAGTCCGGCCCGGCGCGTGAGTGCCCTGCACCTGCCCTACTTGCGGACGGCGGCCTTCTTGGCGGTGGTCTTGCGAGCGGTGGACTTCTTGGCGGGGGCGGCCTTGGTGGCGGCCTTCTTCGCCGGAGCCTTCTTCGCCGTCGCCTTCTTGGCGGTGGCGGTCTTCGCCGCGGTGGTCTTCTTGGCGGCCGCGGGGGTCTGCGCGGCGGTCGTCTTCTTCGCGGCGGTCTTCTTCACGGTGGCCGTCGTCTTCTTGGCGGTCGTCTTGCGCGCCGTGGTCTTCTTCGCGGCGGCGGCCTTCGTGGTGGCCTTCTTCGCGGCGGCCTTCTTGACCGTCGCGGAAGCAGCGCCGGTCAGGCTGCCCTTGGGCGCCTTCTTGACGGCGACCTCGCCGCCGCGGGGCAGCTTCTTCGAGCCGCTCACCAGGTCCTTGAAGCCCTGGCCCGCGCGGAACCGCGGCACGGACGTCTTCTTGACCCGAACCCGCTCTCCGGTCTGGGGGTTGCGTGCGTAGCGGGCCGGACGGTCGACCTTCTCGAACGAACCGAATCCGGTGACCGAAACCCGGTCCCCGCCGACGACCGCGCGGACGATGGCGTCCAGGACCGCATCGACCGCGTCGGCGGCCTGCTGGCGACCGCCCATCTTGTCGGCAATCGCTTCTACGAGCTGCGCCTTGTTCACGTCTTCCCCTTCGGAGACATTGCCAGAACGAAAGTGTTCAAGCCTTTTCGCACGTTAGGCAGATATATACCGCAAATCAAACACGAAACGGGCTAATCACCCTTGTGCCGCAACGAAGTCGGCCGTCCCGGACGCGTTCAGCGTTCCTCTTCGGGGAATCGGCCCTCGTCGAGGTCCTCCATGAACCGCTCCAGACGCCTTGTCGCGTTGGCGAGATCGTGCTTGGCCGCAGCCGTAATGACCAGCAGCTTCCGGGTCAGCGCCATCCGTACGCCCTCCGGGACTTGCAGCGAGCGCACCCTTGCGTGCGCTTCCTTGAGTTGGTCCGCGACGGCCGCATAGAGCTCGAGTTGACCGTCACGTTCCATGCACAGATTGTGCCATCTGGGGCGAGTTGTCGCCTGCGCAGGGGGCAACTGCCGCCGTGAACGGCTTCCCGGACACCGGCGGCGGTTCCGGTCACAACTGGCGGGTACCCCGCCAACCACCTGCGTAACGTGGCAAGTTGAGGGGTCCGACGGGCCGCTTCAGGGCCGTTCGGGTGCAGACATGGCTGTACCCCCAATCGTGGCGATCGGGGGTACAGGCGGGGTGTCGCGGTGGCCGAAACTCGACCTGCCCGGGTCCGCGGGTCGGGCCTCGGGCCCGCGGGTCAGACCTGGAGCGTGCGCGGCTTGTACGAGGGGCGCTTGCTCTCGTACGCGGCGATGTCGGCCTCGTTCTGGAGGGTGATGGAGATGTCGTCCAGCCCGTTCAGCAGCCGCCAGCGGGAGTTCTCGTCCAGCTCGAAGGAGGCGGTGACGCCCTCGGCGCGCACCTCGCGGGCCTCCAGGTCGACCGTGATCTCGGCCTGCGGGTCACGCTCGGTGAGTTCCTGGAGCGCGTCCACGGTCTTCTGCTCCAGCACCACCGTGAGCAGGCCGTTCTTGAGCGAGTTGCCGCGGAAGATGTCGGCGAAGCGGGAGGAGATCACGGCCTTGAAGCCGTAGTTCTGCAACGCCCAGACGGCGTGCTCGCGGGAGGAGCCGGTGCCGAAGTCCGGGCCCGCGACCAGCACGGTGGCGCCCTGGCGCTCGGGCTGGTTGAGGACGAAGGAGGCGTCCTTGCGCCAGGCCTCGAACAGCCCGTCCTCGAAGCCGTCCCGGGTCACCTTCTTGAGCCAGTGAGCAGGGATGATCTGGTCGGTGTCGACGTTGCTGCGGCGCAGCGGGACGGCCCGGCCGGTGTGCGTGGTGAATGCTTCCATGGCTCTCAGACTCCAGCGGGCGTACGGGTGTCGGCGTCGGACAGGTCGGCGGGGGACGCCAGGTGGCCCAGGACCGCCGTCGCGGCCGCGACCTGCGGCGACACCAGGTGCGTACGACCGCCCTTGCCCTGCCGGCCCTCGAAGTTGCGGTTGGAGGTGGACGCGGAGCGCTCACCGGGGGCCAGCTGGTCGGGGTTCATGCCCAGGCACATCGAGCAGCCCGCGTGCCGCCATTCGGCGCCGGCCTCCTTGAAGACGACGTCCAGACCCTCGGCGACGGCCTGGAGGCCGACCCGCGCGGAGCCGGGGACGATCAGCATCCGTACGCCGTCGGCGACTTTGCGGCCCTCGACGATCGCGGCGGCGGCCCGCAGGTCCTCGATGCGGCCGTTGGTGCAGGAGCCTACGAAGACGGTGTCCACCTTGATGGAGCGCAGCGCCTGCCCCGCCTCCAACCCCATGTATTCCAGGGCCTTTTCGGCGGCCAGACGCTCCGAGGCGTCTTCGTACGAAGCCGGGTCGGGGACGTCGGCGGAAAGCGGCGCGCCCTGACCGGGGTTGGTGCCCCAGGTGACGAACGGCGAGAGCGAGGCGGCGTCGATGTGGACCTCGGCGTCGAAGACTGCGTCCTCGTCCGTCTTCAGGGTCTTCCAGTACGCGACCGCCGCGTCCCAGTCCTCGCCCTCGGGGGCGTGGGCACGGCCCTTGAGGTAGGCGAACGTGGTCTCGTCGGGGGCGATCATGCCCGCGCGGGCGCCGGCCTCGATCGACATGTTGCAGATGGTCATCCGGGCCTCCATCGAGAGCTTCTCGATGGCGGAGCCGCGGTACTCCAGGATGTAGCCCTGGCCGCCGCCGGTACCGATCTTGGCGATGATCGCCAGGATGAGGTCCTTGGCGGTGACGCCGTCGGGCAGCTCGCCGTCGACGGTGATGGCCATGGTCTTCGGGCGGGCCAGCGGCAGCGTCTGGGTGGCCAGCACGTGCTCCACCTGGGAGGTGCCGATGCCGAACGCCAGGCCGCCGAAGGCGCCGTGCGTGGAGGTGTGGGAGTCGCCGCAGACCACCGTCATGCCGGGCTGGGTCAGACCCAGCTGCGGGCCGACGACGTGCACCACGCCCTGCTCGACGTCGCCCAGCGGGTGCAGTCGCACGCCGAACTCGGCGCAGTTCTTGCGCAGGGTCTCCAGCTGCGCGCGCGAGACCGGGTCGGCGATGGGCTTGTCGATGTCGAGGGTCGGGGTGTTGTGATCCTCGGTGGCGATGGTGAGATCGAGGCGCCGCACCGGCCGACCCGCCTGACGGAGGCCGTCGAAGGCCTGCGGGCTGGTCACCTCGTGCAGCAGGTGCAGATCGATGAAGAGGAGGTCGGGCTCGCCCTCGGCGCGCCGGACGACGTGGTCGTCCCAGACCTTCTCCGCGAGTGTCCTACCCATCGCTTTCCCTCCGGCCGGTCAAGCGTGCTCCGGCCCAACTAGAGATCTTGAGGTGGCGGTGCCCGCGCCCCTGTGTCCGGGCGTCCGCCGCCGGGCCCGTTGATGTGCGGGCCGCTGTGACTTCCAGAGTGGCGCGTTCCATCGAAAAATGAACTTGCGTTTCACAGAGTGAGACGCGAGTATCGTTTCATGGACAACAGTAGCGGCGTCGGCGTTCTGGACAAGGCAGCCCTTGTCCTGAGCGCCCTGGAGTCCGGTCCGGCCACCCTCGCGGGTTTGGTGGCGGCCACCGGACTGGCACGACCCACGGCCCATCGACTGGCCGTGGCCCTGGAACACCACCGCATGGTGGCACGCGACATGCAAGGCCGGTTCATCCTCGGACCGCGGCTTGCCGAGCTGGCCGCGGCCGCCGGCGAGGACCGCCTCCTCGCGACCGCCGGCCCGGTGCTCACCCACCTGCGCGACATCACGGGCGAGAGCGCGCAGCTCTACCGCCGGCAGGGCGACATGCGCATCTGCGTCGCCGCCGCGGAACGCCTGTCCGGCCTGCGGGACACGGTCCCGGTCGGTTCCACCCTCACCATGAAGGCCGGTTCCTCGGCGCAGATCCTCATGGCCTGGGAGGAACCGGAGCGGCTGCACCGCGGCCTCCAGGGCGCCCGCTTCACGGCCACGGCGCTCTCCGGCGTCCGCCGCCGGGGCTGGGCCCAGTCCATCGGCGAGCGCGAGCCGGGCGTCGCGTCCGTCTCCGCGCCCGTGCGCGGCCCGTCCAACCGCGTGGTGGCCGCCGTGTCCGTGTCCGGTCCCATCGAGCGGCTGTCGCGTCATCCGGGGCGGATGCACGCCCAGGCGGTCATCGACGCGGCGGGCCGGCTCTCCGAGGCCCTGCGCCGCACCGGCTGACCGACCCGTCGCCCGTCCGCGGGAAAAGGGCCGGCCTCAACGCCGCGGCAGGCCCTTCGCCCGCGCCATCCGCACCACCCGTACTACCCGCACTACCCGTACTACCGACAGATTCGGCACCACCTGTGCCGCCCGGGCTGCCGGCACCACCCGGGCCGGCAGCCTCAGGCGCCCTCGGACGCCTGCGCCCTCGCCCCGGCTTCCGCAGCCGTCGTCGCCACGGCGACCTCCGACGCGGACGTCGACCGGTGGGCGAAGCGGTCCTTCGCCCGGCGCCCCCGCCTCTCCAGCGGCAGCTGCCCGTGCGCGGCCGCGAGTCCGAAGGCCGGCATGTCCGCGTAGATCGACTCGTAGGACCCCTCGGGCACGACATAGGTCTCGTGCCACAGCCCCACGTGCTGTCGCACCTTGCCCGCCTTCTCCTTGCGATTGACGATCGCCCACGCCCGGTGGTGGAACATGTCGGGCGACGAGGCGTACGCGTAGAGCTTCTCCTTGGACTCCCAGTACTGGACCACGTAGTACGTCCGCGGGGAGGCCGTCATCAGCACGTGCCCCAGGAGCCCGCGCCCCGGGTCCTTCTGCAACTCGCGCAGCATCCTCGGCATGGCCAGGAGCACCGGGACCCAGTGGTGCACGGCCCAGAAGCGGTTGATCCGCATGCCGATCAGCAGGACGACCACGTCGCCCTCCGCGCCGGCGGTCGTACGGCCCGCGGTGACGGGTTTGCCGAACATGACGCCTCCCCCTCGTGCCCGTCGGTGAGCGGCACTATCCGAGTGCCCGTGTTTGGATAGTGCCGGTATCCGAGAAGGGGCGCAAGAGATGCGGCTGGCCGAACTGAGCGAGCGCAGCGGTGTGTCCACCGCGACGATCAAGTACTACCTGCGCGAAGGCCTGTTGGCGCCGGGCCGCCAGGTCAACACGACCACGGCCGAGTACGACGAGGACCATCTGCGCCGACTGCGGCTGGTGCGGGCGTTGATCCAGGTGGGCCGGGTGCCGGTGGCGACCGCGCGGGAGGTCCTCGCACATGTGGACGACGAGTCCCTGGGGCGCACGATCCGGCTGGGCGCGGCACTCTGGGCGCTGCCCCAGGTGCCCGAACCGGACGGCGGCGACGAGGAGGTGCGCGCGGCCCACCAGGAGGTGGACCAGGTGATGGAGCGGCTCGGCTGGTCCAACGCCCGGGCCCTCAGCAGCATCTCCCCCGCGCACCGTTCGCTGGTGGCGGCCGTGGCCGCGCTGCGCCGGCTGGGGTACGCCTGGGACGCCGAACTGATGCTGCCGTACGCCCGGTTGATGCACCGGGCGGCGGTGCACGACCTGGACTTCGTGGAGACCCGGTCCTCGGAGGCGGAGAAGGTGGAGACGGCGGTCGCGGCCGCGATCCTCTTCGAGCCCGCCCTGCGGGCCCTGCACCGGCTGGCCCAGGAGGAGGAGTCGGCGCGGCGGTACGGCTTCGAGTAGGGCGGGTCCCGCACAGGCCTGGCCCACACAGGGCCGGGTTCTCCGGGCCGGACCCGGAAACGCCGATGGGCCCCCACCGAAGTGGGGGCCCATCGGGCTCGTACCCCCGACCGGATTCGAACCGGCGCTACCGCCTTGAGAGGGCGGCGTGCTAGGCCGCTACACAACGGGGGCGAGGATCTAACGTTTCCGCAGATCCGAGCTGGTCTACCTGGACTCGAACCAAGACTAACTGAACCAGAATCAGTCGTGCTGCCAATTACACCATAGACCAATGTGGTTTAGACCAACTGCGTACCCCCGACCGGATTCGAACCGGCGCTACCGCCTTGAGAGGGCGGCGTGCTAGGCCGCTACACAACGGGGGCCCTAGCGATCCTGCGTCGAGGTCAGCGGGAGCTACCCGAACTGTCCTCGCGGGAAGGATCTGTACCCCCGACCGGATTCGAACCGGCGCTACTGCCTTGAGAGGGCAGCGTGCTAGGCCGCTACACAACGGGGGCTTTGCAGATGAGCTCTGCGAGCTGGCCTACCTGGACTCGAACCAAGACTAACTGAACCAGAATCAGTCGTGCTGCCAATTACACCATAGGCCACTGGAACGCAATCCCCTGAAGGGATCTTGCTCTAGTTCGCTCCCCCGGGTTTCCGGGCCTTTCGGCCCGCTCTCCGGCGGCGCAGGAAGAACATTACCTGAAGGTGGACGGGGCTCCAAAACGGGTATCCGCGCCGAGGATCGCGGGAAGTTCGGCGAGGGAGGTGATCCGATGCGGTCCGGCCTGCCCGTCGCCGCCGGTACGCGCGCCGTCACGGTCGATCCACACCGACAGCAGCCCGGCCTCGGCCGCGCCCCGTCCGTCGATCTCCGGGTGGTCGCCGACGTACGCGACCTGCCGCGGGGCGAGTTCCAGCGCCTCGCAGGCCGCGTGGAAGGCGCCCGCGTCCGGCTTGGAGATCCCCAGCTCCGCCGCGCACAGGACGGTCTCGAAGCGGTCGCGGACGCCGAGCACCCGCAGCTTGCGGTCCTGCACGGTGAGGCTGGAGTTGGAGAGCACCGCGTGCCGGTAGTCGGCACCGAGGATGTCCAGGACCGGCAGGACGTCCGGGAAGAGGGCCCAGGCGGTCTCGTAGTGCACGATGTACCGCTCGAACCAGCCGTCGGCCTCGGCGTCGCTGAGCGCCGCCTCCAGGAAGACGCGGACCCGGTCCCTGCGCTGTCCCTGGAAGGTGGTCTCCCCCGCCGAGAAGCGGGCCCACTGGAGGTCGGTGACCTCCCGCCACCGGGTCAGGGCGAGCTCCGGGGTGCCGAAGCCGGCGAGCAGGCCCTCGGCGGCCAGGTGCGCTCTCATGCCCTCCCGGTCCGCGGTCGTGTAATCGAAGAGGGTGTCGTCCACGTCCCAGACCACTGCTACGACCGGCATGGCAGCGACAGTACCGTCACGTCGCCCCCCGCGGGGGCGGACCGACGGGACGGCGAAGGGGGCGGCCCCCGGAAACCCGGGGACCGCCCCCTTCACGCGTGCGTGGATCACGCCTCGGGCCGCGCGTGGATCACGCCCGACGCCGTGCGCGGGTCACGCGGAGAGCCGCGCCAGCGCCGCGTCGATACGGGCCAGCGTCTTCTCCTGGCCCAGGATCTCCAGCGACTCGAAGAGCGGCAGGCCGACCGTGCGGCCGGTGACGGCCACCCGGACCGGGGCCTGCGCCTTGCCGAGCTTGAGGCCGTGGGCCTCGCCGGCGGCCAGGACGGCCTCCTTCAGGGACTCGGCGGACGTCCAGTCGGCGGCGACGAGCTTCTCCCGGGCGGTGCGCAGCAACGCGTCCGAGCCCTCCTTCATCGCCTTGGTCCAGCTCGCCTCGTCGAAGACCGGCTCCGGCAGGAACAGGAAGTCGACGTTGTCGGTGATCTCGGAGAGGACCTTCAGCCGGGTCTGGGCGTGCGGGGCGATGGCCTCCCACTTGGCCGCGTCGAAGTCCTCCGGCGCCCAGGGGGCGACCGGGGCCTTCAGCCAGGGGGCGCAGCGCTCGGTGAAGTCCTTCACGTCCAGCAGCCGGATGTGGTCGGCGTTGATCGCCTCGCACTTCTTGAGGTCGAAGCGCGCCGGGTTGGGGTTGACGTCCGCGACGTCGAAGGCCGCGACCATCTCGTCCATGCCGAAGACGTCCTGGTCGGCCGAGAGCGACCAGCCCAGCAGGGAGAGGTAGTTGAGCAGGCCCTCCGGCAGGAAGCCACGCTCCCGGTACAGGTTGAGGGACGACTCCGGGTCGCGCTTGGAGAGCTTCTTGTTGCCCTCGCCCATCACGTACGGCAGGTGGCCGAAGGACGGGATCTCCTTGGCGACGCCCAGCTCGATCAGCGCCTTGTACAGGGCGACCTGGCGGGGGGTGGAGGAGAGCAGGTCCTCGCCGCGCAGGACGTGGGTGATCTCCATCAGGGCGTCGTCGACCGGGTTGACGAGCGTGTAGAGGGGAGCGCCGTTGGCCCGGACGATGCCGTAGTCCGGCACGTTCTCCGGGGTGAACGTGAGCTCGCCGCGGACCAGGTCCGTGAAGGTGATCGTCTCGTCCGGCATCCGGAAGCGGACGATCGGGGCGCGGCCCTGGGCCTTGTACTCCTCGATCTGCGCGGCGGAGAGGTCGCGGCAGTGGCCGTCGTAGCCGGACGGCTTGCCGGCGGCGCGGGCGGCCTCGCGGCGGCTGTCCAGCTCCTCCTGGGAGCAGTAGCAGTGATAGGCGTGGCCGGCGGCGAGCAGCCTGTCGGCGACGTCCTTGTAGAGGTCCATGCGCTGCGACTGCCGGTAGGGCGCGTGCGGGCCGCCGACCTCGGGACCCTCGTCCCAGTCGAAGCCCAGCCAGCGCATCGAGTCCAGCAGCTGGGTGTAGGACTCCTCGGAGTCGCGGGCCGCGTCGGTGTCCTCGATACGGAAGACCAGGGTTCCCTGGTGGTGCCGTGCGAACGCCCAGTTGAACAGGGCGGTGCGGACCAGGCCCACATGGGGGTTACCGGTGGGCGACGGGCAGAAACGTACACGGACAGGTGCGCTAGCCACGCTTGACAACCTTGTTGGTGAGAGTGCCGATGCCTTCGATGGTGACGGCGACCTCGTCGCCGACGACCAGGGGGCCGACCCCTGCCGGGGTGCCCGTGAGGATCACGTCGCCGGGGAGCAGCGTCATGGCCTCGGTGATGTTGACAATCAGATCCTCGATCGAGTGGATCATCTCGCTGGTGCGGCCGAGCTGGCGCTGCCGGCCGTTGACCGTCAGCTGGACGCCCAGGTCGGACGCGGTGGCGAGGTCCAGGCCGGTCTCCACCCAGGGCCCGAGCGGGCAGGAGGTGTCGAAGCCCTTGGCCCGCGCCCACTGCTTCTCGCGCTTCTGGACGTCACGGGCGGTGACGTCGTTGGCGCAGGTGTAGCCGAAGATCACGTCCTTGACGCGGTCGCGCGGGACCTCGCGGCACATCCGGCCGATCACCACGGCCAGCTCGGCCTCGTGGTGCACCTCCTGGGAGAAGGCCGGGTACTGGATCGCGTCGTCGGGGCCGATCACCGAGGTGGAGGGCTTGAAGAAGGCGAACGGCGCGTCCGGGACCTCGTTGCCCAGCTCCTTCGCGTGCTCCGCGTAGTTGCGGCCGAAGGCCACCACCTTGTTGGGGAGCACCGGCGGCAGGAGCCTGACCTTGCTCAGCGGCACCTTCGTACCGGAGAGCTCGAAGTCCGTGAACGGGATGCCCTTGATGATGTCCAGGACGAGCTCGTCCTGCTTGTCGCCCTCGACCGCGCCGAAGGCGACGTTCCCGTCGATGGAGAACCTGGCGATGCGCACGGGATGCTTGGCCCCTTGACTGAGCTGGCTGGAGTCTGACGCTCCAGGCTAACGCGGCAGGGGGCTCGCGCCTCGCGCATTACGGCCCGCACGCCGCGCGCGGATGCAAGGGGAACGGAGAAGGGCGCCCACCGAGTCGGTGGGCGCCCTTCGGGTCCGTACGGGGCCGGTCCGGGTGGACGGCGGCCGGCGTGCGTGACTACTCCGCGACGGCGGCGGCCGCGACCGGGGCGTCCATGAGGATCGTGCGCCTGGGGTTGGCCGTCTGCGTGGGGAGAGAGACGGAGTGCTCCGGCTGGTCCGGCGTGTGCAGCGCGTCGGCGCCGTCCAGGTGCGCCAGCGTCGTACGCCGCGGGTTGGCTATGGTGCGGAACATCGTCGTCGTCTTCACGTTTTGTACGAGACCTTGTCGTTTCGGGCGCCGGGAGGGCCTCGAGCTGCCCCCCGCACGGGCGCGGGTTGTCAGAACGCTGCCCTTTGTAAAACGTCAGGCTAAACATCCGGAATCCCGCAGAAGACGTGAAGACCCCATGATCTCCATGTGAGTTTGCTCACCAACCAACGATCAAACCGGTCAATTCGGGCCCGCGCCCCACTCGGCCGAAACGGACATTAGCCGCCTGAAGCCACCATTCCGCTCCCGATCATGGCGACTGGGACACCTGTTCCTCCCCATTGATTCACCACGGTTTGCCCGACATAAGGCGGAACTCATTGAACAACGGGTGACGGCCCGTGCGCGTGGTGTCACGGAGGTCACAGGTCGGCCTACGGGCCTTGTTGGCGCTCTTGCACTGTGCTGGAATTCCTCGGACCGCCGCAGGTATCGAGCTGGCACACAGGGGGGCGCTATCACGCGCCGGGTGGCGGCTACGAAGGGGGAGCCAGCGCCGGTCGCTCACGACCACCACGGGGGCGTATTTCAGGGCGCCCCTATGACGCCGACACCGTGTCCTTCCGTTCGCGCGGAGGGGCGCCTGGTCCAGAGGTTGCGACAGTAGTGCAGGGACGATTCAAGAGGGATGGCAGTGCTTCGGCGGAGCCGGAGCCGCACGGCGGGACCGACCGCGGTTCCTCGCCCCAGCACGCCCAGAACCAGGGCTCGGCCGGCGACGGCGGTGAGCGCCCCGGGCGCCCCGGCGCGTCCGGATCGGCGGGCCCGGCTCCTGTGGTGACGGCGCCGAAGGGCGTCCCGGGCCCCGGCTCGCGTATTGCGCTGCGCAACTGGCGCATCTCCACGCGTCTGGTGTCGCTGCTGGCGCTGCCGGTGGTCGCGGCCACCACGCTGGGCGCCACGCGTATCAGCCAGTCCATGGACGACATCCAGCAGCTCGACAACATGAAGCTGCTGACGGAGATGACCAAGCAGGCCACCGAGCTGGCGACAGCGCTCCAGGAGGAGCGCGACCAGTCGGCCGGTCCGCTGGCGCACCAGGCGGGCGCGACCGACTTCACCGTCAAGGGCTACCGGGACAAGACCGACCGGGCCCTGACGAACTTCCTCGACGCCGGCGACAAGATCGACGCCGCGAGCAAGCAGGGCAACCTCCAGGGTGTCCGCGACAGCCTCGTCGGTCTCCAGCGAGACCTGAACAGCCTCAGCAAGATCCGCTCGACGGCGTACGAGTCCGAGGGCAACTCGATGCAGACCGTCGAGGCCTACCACCGGGTCATCCAGCACCTGCTCGACCTCTCGCAGGACATGGCCGAGGCGACCAGCAACCCCGACATGATCCAGCGCACCCGCGCCCTGTCGGCCTTCTCCGCCGCCAAGGAGTACGCCTCCGAGCAGCGCGCGATCCTCGCCGCCGCGCTCCCGGCGAGCAACCTCGAATTCGGTGACCTCTCCAACAACGACCGCCTGTACGGTGTCGCGGCCCTGGACAGCCAGGAATCGGAGCTCAACAGCTTCCGGTCCATCTACGGCGACTCGGGCGCCGAGGAACTCCTCAAGCCGATCGAGCAGGGCAACGCCACGATCGACGCGACCAACACCTTCGGCGAGCGCGCGCTCAGCAAGCAGAACGGTCTGAAGTCGCTGGACAAGCGGTCCTACAAGGACTGGCTGGACGACAGCTCGAGCAAGCTCAAGGGCATGCAGCTGATCGAGCACTCGCTGCTCGAGGACATGGAGCAGCAGGCCCGCGAGCTGCGCAGCGCCTCCGAGCGCGAAGCGATCATCTCCGGTGCGCTGATCCTGCTCGTGCTCGGCGTGTCGCTGGTCGGCGCCTTCGTCGTGGCCCGGTCCATGATCCGCTCGCTGCGCCGCCTCCAGGAGACCGCCACCAAGGTCGCCCAGGACCGTCTGCCCGAGCTGGTCAAGCAGCTGTCCGAGTCCGACCCGCAGGACGTCGACACGTCCGTGGAGTCGGTCGGTGTGCACTCCCGGGACGAGATCGGCCAGGTGGCCGCGGCCTTCGACGACGTGCACCGCGAGGCGGTCCGACTGGCCGCCGAGCAGGCCCTGCTGCGGGGCAACGTCAACGCGATGTTCACCAACCTCTCGCGCCGTTCCCAGGGTCTTATCCAGCGTCAGCTGTCGCTGATCTCCGAACTGGAGTCCCGCGAGGCCGACCCGGACCAGCTGTCCTCGCTGTTCAAGCTCGACCACCTCGCGACGCGTATGCGCCGTAACGGTGAGAACCTTCTCGTTCTCGCGGGTGAAGAGCCCGGCCGACGCTGGACCCGCCCGGTCCCGCTGGTCGACGTGCTCCGCGCCGCCGCGTCCGAGGTGGAGCAGTACGAGCGCATCGAGCTGGCCTCGGTGCCGAGCACCGAAGTGGCCGGCCGCGTCGTCAACGACCTCGTGCACCTCCTCGCGGAGCTGCTGGAGAACGCCACCTCGTTCTCCTCCCCGCAGACCAAGGTCAAGGTCACCGGTCACGCGCTGCCCGACGGCCGCGTGCTGATCGAGATCCACGACACCGGCATCGGCCTCTCCCCCGAGGACCTCGCCGCGATCAACGAGCGGCTCGCCGCGCCGCCCACCGTGGACGTCTCGGTGTCCCGCCGAATGGGTCTGTTCGTGGTCGGTCGTCTGTCGCAGCGGCACGGCATCCGCATCCAGCTGCGCCCGTCCGACTCCGGCGGTACGACCGCGCTGGTCATGCTGCCCGTCGATGTCGCCCAGGGCGGCAAGAAGCCCCAGCCCAAGCCCGGTCAGGGGGCCGTCAACAGCGGTCCGGCCGCGGCGCAGGCAGCGGCCGGCATGGCCGCCGCCCGACGCCAGGGCGGTGCCCTCGGCGCGGGTGCTCCGGGCGGTGCGCCCGGTGGCGCCCTCGGTGGCGGCCCCTCGGGCGGCAACGCCGGCCGTATCGCCGCCGGACAGGGCCCGCGGGCCGCGCTTCCCGGCGCGGGTGCGAACGGCCGGCCCGGCGCGGCACGCGGACCGCAGGGTCAGGGCGGCCCCCAGCAGGGTCGGCAGGCTCCGGCCGCCGCGGGCGGCAGCCTCTTCGGCCAGGCGCCGAACGCCCAGCAGGGCATGCAGTCCGGTGGCGCGGGCGCGCCGCAGGGCTTCGGTGACGACAAGGGCCGGGACGCCTTCGGCGGCAACAACCGCGGGGCCGTTCCGTCGCAGCGTGCCAACGCCGACGCCGAGCCGCAGGGCCGTCGTTCGCGCCGGCCGCAGCTGCCGGGTCGCGGTGGAGCGCGCGCCGAACTGCCGGGCGGCGACGCCCAGCAGCGCACGCCCAGCTGGAGCGACGAGAACGCGCAGCCGCCGGTGCCGCGCACCCAGCAGGACGCTCCGCGCGGCCACGAGGAGCCGGACGTCTCCCAGACGGCGCAGATGCCTCGCATCGACGACCGCCAGGGTCCGGGCAGCACCTCCGAGTTCGCCCGGCCGGACTTCAACGCGCCGCGCCCCGGAGCTCACAACGGCCAGCACAACACGGGTCAGTTCGCCCGTCCGGGTACCGCCAACGGCCAGCACAACACGGGCCAGTTCGCCCGTCCGGACGTCTTCGCCCCGGGTGCCGGACAGAACCACTCGTCGGGCACCGGTCAGTTCGCCGCCCCTCAGGCGTACGACAACAGCTCCACGGGTCAGTTCGCCGCCCCGCAGGCCTACGACAACGGCTCCACCGGGCAGCACGCGCTGCCGGGCCGCTCGGCGCAGGCGCCCATGCAGAACAACACCGGCCAGTACGAGCGTCCGCAGACCGCGGGCCCGGACTACGGTGCGCAGCAGCAGCGTCCGTCCGCGCCGCAGCGGCCCGCCCAGCCGGAGGCCCTGCCGCCGGCCAGCGGCCCCGGCGACGGCCGTACCCCGCTGTTCGACACGCTGGAGACCAACTGGTTCCACGGTCAGCAGGGCCAGCAGCAGGGACACCCGGGTCAGCAGGGCCACCCGGGTCAGCCGCAGCACAACGGCTCGGCCCAGGTCCCGGCTCAGCCGCAGCAGCCCCCGGCTGCGCCGCAGGCACCCGCTCAGCAGCGTCCGGCGGCAGCCGCCTGGCGCTCCTCACCGAACGACGACATCGTCCGTCAGGCCGAACGGGTGCGTCAGCCCGCGGCCGGCGGCGTCACCACCTCCGGACTGCCGCGCCGGGTGCCCAAGGCGAACCTCGTCCCGGGCACAGCTCAGCAGCAACAGCACCACACCGGTCCGCAGGTCTCGCGTGCGCCTGACGACGTACGCGGCCGGCTGACCAATCTCCGTCGGGGTATCGCGCAGGGTCGCCAGGCCGGTAGCGGCCAGACCGGCAGCTTCCCGAACCCCACTCACCAGCAGGAGCGTTAGTTGAGTCCGATGAGCCAGGCGGCACAGAACCTGAACTGGTTGATCACCAACTTCGTGGACAACACCCCCGGTGTGTCTCACACAGTGGTGGTCTCCGCCGACGGCCTTCTGCTGGCGATGTCCGAAGGCTTCCCGCGTGACCGCGCCGACCAGCTCGCCGCCGTGGCGTCGGGTCTGACCTCCCTGACGGCCGGGGCCTCCCGGATCTTCGAGGGCGGCAGCGTCGCGCAGACGGTCGTGGAGATGGAGCGCGGCTTCCTCTTCCTCATGTCCGTGTCCGACGGATCGTCCCTGGCCGTTCTCGCGCACCCCGAGTGCGACATCGGCCTCGTCGGCTACGAGATGGCGCTGCTGGTCGACCGCGCGGGTGCGGTGCTCACGCCTGACCTGCGCGCCGAACTCCAGGGAAGTCTGCTCCACTGACCGCCCCGGATCTACCCGTCTCACCAAATCACCGTCCGGCCGCCACAATCCCCCCACCGGCCCCCGTCAGACGGCAAGACTGACCGATCTGCTGTCCCGCCCGGAGGATTCATGACCCCGCCCAACGCCTCTCATGATCCGTACGCGGAGTCGTACGGGGACGAGGGCGACCAGCCGCTGGTTCGTCCTTATGCGATGACCGGCGGCCGGACCCGGCCGCGTTACCAGCTCGCCATCGAAGCGCTGATCAGCACGACGGCCGACCCGGCAGCGCTCATGGGGCTCCTCCCGGAGCACCAGCGCATCTGCCATCTGTGCCGTGAGGTGAAGTCGGTCGCCGAGGTCTCGGCGCTGCTCGCCATGCCCCTGGGTGTGGCACGGATCCTCGTCGCGGACCTCGCGGAGGCCGGACTGGTCGCCATTCACCAGCCGGGCGGCGACGAGACCACCGGCGCACCGGACGTGACACTGCTCGAAAGGGTGCTCAGTGGACTTCGCAAGCTCTGACGGAGGTCGGGCGACCACCTCCGCAAAGATCGTGGTGGCCGGCGGCTTCGGCGTCGGAAAGACCACGTTCGTGGGCGCCGTCTCCGAGATCAACCCCCTGCGTACCGAGGCCGTCATGACGTCCGCTTCCGCGGGCATCGACGACCTCACCCACACCGGGGGCAAGACCACCACCACCGTGGCCATGGACTTCGGCCGCATCACGCTCGACCAGGACCTGATCCTGTACCTCTTCGGTACGCCGGGTCAGGACCGCTTCTGGTTCATGTGGGACGACCTGGTGCGCGGTGCGATCGGCGCCGTGGTCCTGGTCGACACGCGGCGGCTCGCCGACTGCTTCCCCGCCGTGGACTACTTCGAGAACAGCGGCCTGCCGTTCGTCGTGGCCCTCAACGGCTTCGACGGCCAGCAGCCGTACCAGCCGGAGGAGGTCCGCGAGGCTCTCCAGATCGGTCCGGACACCCCGATCATCACGACGGACGCCCGCCACCGCGCGGACGCCAAGTCGGCACTGATCACGCTGGTGGAGCACGCGCTGATGGCTCGCCTGAGGTAACTCCCCGGTCGAATTCGGCGTACGAAGGTTGCCGTATACGTTCCCGGAGCCGACTGTGGTCTTTGACACGGTCGGCTTCGGCGTTCATAACGTTTCGGCAGAGGAATCCGGTGGTACGGCAACGCGTCGCGGTCGTCCGGTCTCGCTGTGCGCACGAAGGCCCCGTCTTTTGGCGGGGCTCGCTCTTTATGACCGTTTTATCTGGGGCTTACATCACACCGAACCGGCTCTTCCGACTGTTTGGAAGAGCACTGCTCCCCATGCTGGAATGCCTGAACTGCCCAATAGTCAAAGACGTACTCACTAGTCGAGAACGTACTGGGCTCTGAGACACTGCGGCACGACGAAGGTGCCGACCGCCGAGAGGTTGTTGGTCGAGTGAGGCGAAGCAAGAACAGTCCCGAGCCGGCGGCGCGGGGCAACTTCACCCCGCCGTCGCGCGGAGTGACGCCCGCCCCTGTGCAAGGGCCCGAGCCGACGGCGACGCCCCCCGCGAGCGGCGGCCGTCTCTCCCCCCGCAACTGGCGGGTGCCCACCAGGCTGAACGCGATTCTGCTCATCCCCGTGATGGTCGGCCTCGTCATGGGCGGCTTCCAGGTGAAGAGCTCGATCAACACCTGGCAGGAGGCCGAGGACGCGCAGAACACCGCGCGTCTGGTGCGGGCGTCCCTGGCCTACGCGGACGCTCTCTACAACGAGCGCGACGTCACGGCCGAGCCCCTGCTGACCAGCAAGGGCCAGGACGACAAGGTCGTCACGTCGGCCCGCAAGTCGACGGACGACGCCGCCGACGCCTTCGACCAGGCCGCGCAGAACATGCCGCAGACGGCCGGTCTCCAGCGTCGGCTGAAGCTGTTCCGCGCCGAGGAGCCCAAGCTCCAGGCGATCCGCTCGGCCGCCTACACCTCGCGTCTGCCCGCCGTGCAGACGGAAGAGGGCTACACGCAGGTCGCCCACCCGCTGATGGAGTTCGCCAACGAACTCGGCCTGGGCACCGGAAACATCACGAGCTACGGCCGTACCGTCTACGCGATCTCGCTGACCAAGGCCGCGCTGTCCCTGGAGCGCTCGATCGGCATGCACCTGCTGATCAAGCCCGGCCCCAAGGACGTGAACTTCGCCAAGCAGCGCGTCGCCCTGTCCTCGTACGCCTACCTCGAGGGCATCGCCGTCGAGGAGTACCTCGGTGGTGGTACCGAGGAGGACGCCGCCAAGCTCGAGACGGCCAAGGCGAAGATCAAGTCGCAGGGTACCGCGATGGCCGAGCAGGCCAAGGGCGCGAACCCGGACTACGTGCCGCCGCCGGCCGACCCGACCGACATGGTCGCGGCCCTGTCGACGATGCAGAGCACGGACCGCGCCGTACTCGACGGACTGGCCCAGGGCGGCATCACCCCGGAGAACTGGTGGGCGGTCAACACCCTCAAGTACCAGGCGTACAGCAAGATCGAGTCGGACATGGCCGACAAGGCCGTGAGCGAGGCGTCCAGCATCGCCGACGACGCCAAGACCTCCGCGTTCATCACCGGTGCGGCCGTCGTGGTCGCCCTGCTCGCCGCGTTCATCCTGGCCGGCATGGTGGCCCGCCAGATGAGCCGCTCCATGCGCCAGCTGCGCAACGCCGCCTTCGGCATCGCCGAGCAGCGTCTGCCGATGCTGGTCGACCAGCTCTCGCGCACCGACCCGGGCCGGGTCGACACCCGCGTCCAGCCCATCCCGATCACCACCACGGACGAGATCGGCGAGGTCGCGCGCGCCTTCGACCAGGTCCACCGTGAGGCGGTCCGACTGGCCGCCGAGCAGGCCCTGCTGCGGGGCAACATCAACGCGATCTTCACCAACCTCTCGCGCCGCAACCAGTCGCTGATCGAGGGCCAGCTGACCCTGATCACCGACCTGGAGAACAACGAGGCCGACCCGGACCAGCTGGAGAGCCTCTTCCGCCTGGACCACCTCGCGACCCGTATGCGCCGCAACGGCGAGAACCTCCTGGTCCTCGCCGGCGAGGAGCCCGGCCGTCGCTGGGACCAGCCGGTCCCGCTGGTCGACGTGCTGCGCGCCGCCTCCTCCGAGGTGGAGCAGTACGAGCGCATCGAGCTGTCGGGCGTCCCGGAGGCCGAGATCCACGGCCGCGCCGTGACCGACCTCGTGCACCTGCTCGCCGAGCTGCTGGAGAACGCCACCACGTTCTCCTCCCCGCAGACCAAGGTCCGCGTCACCGCGACCCGTCTCCCCGACGGCCGCGTCATGATCGAGATCCACGACAAGGGCATCGGCCTGACCGCCGAGGACTTCGCGGACATCAACCACAAGCTGGCCAACCCGCCGACCGTGGACGCCGCGATCTCCCAGCGCATGGGTCTGTTCGTGGTCGGCCGGCTGTCCGACCGGCACGGCATCCGCGTCCAGCTGCGCCCCTCGGGCGAGCAGGCCGGTACGACCTCGCTGGTCATGCTGCCCGACGCGATCACCCACGGTGGTGGTGGCGAGCAGCAGCTGCAGGGCGACGAGTTCACCGTCTCGCAGATCATTCCCGAGCAGCAGCAGCTCCAGCAGCAGTACCAGGCCGAGGAGTTCAGCCCGCAGCAGCCGATGCGCACCGCGGCCGAGCTCGGCTTCGACGACAGCCGCTACGAGGTGCCGGACGACATCCGGGACCTGGACCCCGTCGGCCGCTCGCTGATGCGCGAGGGGCGCCGGGCGGCCCTGGAGACCCAGGCGCAGCCCGAGGAGGCCGCACAGGACTCCGAGGCCTCCTCCTACGGTGACGAGTTCGACGCCCGGCACGCCGCCTACGAGAGCGGTCAGGGCTCTGCCTACGCCGCCGAGGCGACCGCGTACCCGGAGCAGACCGCCGGCTACGACGAGCAGGCCGCGTACGAGGGCCAGCAGCAGCAGTCGTACGACGAGCAGTACTTCGCGCCCAACGGCGGCCAGCCGCAGAACGACGGCTTCGCGTCGAACGGTGGCTACCCCGACCCCGCTTACGGGGAGCAGGCTCAGAAGGAGCCGGAGTCGGCGCACGGCGCCGCCCCGGAGACCTTCTCGGGCTTCGAGGAGCAGTCCTACCAGGACGACTGGCAGCAGACCGGTTTCCAGAACGGCTACCCGGACCAGTACGCTCCGGGGGCGGGGTCTTCGCAGGCCGCTGACGCGAGTCAGCCGGACCGCGTAGGCTTCGACCGTCCGGGACCGGCCTCCTCCGTCGGGAACTCGCTGACCGACGCCGGGTTGCCTCGCCGTGGTGCGGGCCCGATCGGTGCGAACGGCGCGGGACGCGCACAGCAGCAGCCTCAGGCTTCCGCTCCGGACAACGGCGGCGACAACTGGCGGTCGGCGAACGACGACCGCTGGACGCAGGCCGCGGCGCTGCGGAAGCCCAAGGCGGGCGGGGTCACCTCCTCCGGCCTGCCGCGGCGGGTACCCAAGGCCAACCTGGTCGAGGGAGCCGCCGAGACCACCCCCCAGGGAGGCCCACAGGTCTCCCGCGCCCCGGAGGACGTCCGGGGCAGGCTGAGCAACCTGCGTCGAGGCGTCGAACGTGGACGCAACGCAGGCAGTGAAACGAACGGCCAGGGCTTCGGTCCTGACAGCACCTACAACCAGGAGCGTTAGTGTGAGCCCGATGAGCCAGGCGGCGCAGAACCTGAACTGGTTGATCACCAACTTCGTGGACAACACCCCGGGGGTGTCCCACACGGTGGTGGTCTCCGCCGACGGACTCCTTCTGGCGATGTCCGAAGGGTTCCCCCGTGACCGTGCCGATCAGCTTGCGGCTGTCGCGTCGGGTCTGACCTCGCTGACCGCGGGTGCCTCGCGCATCTTCGAGGGCGGCCACGTGAACCAGACGGTCGTGGAGATGGAGCGAGGGTTCCTCTTCATCATGTCCGTCTCCGACGGTTCCTCGCTGGCTGTCCTTGCACACCCCGATGCGGACATCGGTCTCATTGGGTACGAGATGGCCCTTCTGGTGGACCGTGCAGGTACGGTTCTGACACCGGATCTTCGTGCGGAGCTCCAAGGGAGCCTTCTCAACTAGCAGACGAACCGTGCGTATTGGCGTCCCGGGGCCGTAAGGTTTCGGGACGCGGCTCCACAGTGATGGATGCCAGTGCACAGTCGGAGGAGGAGAGAAAGTGGCAACACCCCCAGGCGGCTCATCGGGCAACTGGTCGTACGGACCCGGCCAGGGCCAGGGCGACGGTTCGCAGAACCCGTACAACTTCCCCTCCGCGCCAAGCCAGCGGCGCCACCAGCAGCCGTACGCGCCGCAGGGCCCCGGCCCGTCGCCGTACGACCAGCCGAACGCGCCCCGCATCCAGCCGGTGCAGCCGCAGCGCCGCGGTCCCGAGCCCGCACCCGCCGGGTCGTCGAACAACCCCCTGGTGCGCCCGTACGCCATGACGGGCGGCCGCACCAGGCCGCGGTACCAGCTCGCCATCGAGGCGCTGGTACACACCACCGCATCTCCGCAACAGATGCAGGGCCAGTTGCCCGAGCATCAGCGGATCTGCAATCTGTGCCGAGAGATCAAGTCGGTGGCCGAGGTCTCGGCCCTGCTGTCGATCCCCCTCGGTGTGGCCAGGATCCTCGTCGCCGACTTGGCGGAGGCGGGACTGGTCGCGATCCACCAGCCGGGCGGCGACGAGAACGCCGGCGGCCAGCCAGACGTGACACTGCTCGAAAGGGTGCTCAGTGGACTTCGCAAGCTCTAGCGGCGGTCCTTCCCGCTCCACCACCTCCGCGAAGATCGTGGTGGCGGGCGGCTTCGGCGTGGGTAAAACCACGTTCGTCGGCGCCGTCTCGGAGATCAACCCGCTGCGCACGGAGGCCGTCATGACGTCTGCTTCGGCAGGCATCGACGACCTCACCCACACCGGGGACAAGACGACCACGACGGTCGCCATGGACTTCGGTCGTATCACCCTGGACCAGGACCTGATCCTGTACCTGTTCGGCACGCCCGGCCAGGACCGCTTCTGGTTCATGTGGGACGACCTCGTGCGCGGTGCGATCGGCGCGATCGTGCTGGTGGACACCCGGCGTCTCGCCGACTGCTTCCCCGCGGTCGACTACTTCGAGAACAGCGGTCTGCCCTTCGTCATCGGCCTCAACGGCTTCGACGGCAACCAGCCGTACCAGCCGGACGAGGTGCGCGAGGCGCTCCAGATCGGCCCGGACACCCCGATCATCACGACGGACGCCCGCCACCGCGCGGACGCCAAGTCGGCACTGATCACGCTGGTGGAGCACGCGCTGATGGCACGCCTGCGCTGATCCGGCGCGCATACCGACAGGTGGGCGGTCCTTCCCGAACCGGGGAAGGACCGCCCACCTGCTTTTGCGCCCACCCGCTCTTGCGCGCGTCTGCTTACGGGCCGCCCGGTTCCGCTCGCGCCCGCCACCGCGGGGGCCCTGGAGATGCCCGTACGCGCGACAGGGCCCCTCTCCTGCCGAGAGGGGCCCTGTCGCGCTGTGCGGGGGGCTGCCTAGCCGTGCCAGCTGTGCGGGGCGCGGAAGCCGGGCTCGCGCTCCAGACGGCGCCAGCCGGCCTTGCGGTGGCCGCCGCCGTGCGCCGGGGTCTCCGTGGACGTACGGGCCGCGGCACGGGCGAGCAGGATCGCCGTGATGGCGGCGACCTCCTCGGGCTCCGCATGGCCCTTCTCGACGCGAATGTCAGAGTTCATGGATGTCAGTCTCCGTGAGAGAGGTTTCCGCAGGGGTACCGCGAAGGATCCGCCGGGTTACTGCGGGGGTTACCGCGGGGACGGTGCCGCGAGGGCTACTGCGGCGGGTTGCCGTGCTTGCGCGAGGGCAGGTCCGCGTGCTTGCTGTGCAGCATGGCCAGGGACCTGATGAGGACCTCGCGGGTCTCGGTCGGATCGATGACGTCGTCCACCAGGCCGCGCTCGGCGGCGTAGTACGGGTGCATGAGCTCGGACTTGTACTCCTTGACCATGCGGGCCCGCATGGCCTCGGGGTCCTCGGCCTCGGCGATCTGCCGCCGGAAGATGACGTTGGCGGCGCCCTCGGCACCCATCACGGCGATCTCGTTGGTGGGCCACGCATAGGTGAGGTCGGCACCGATGGACTGGCTGTCCATGACGATGTACGCACCTCCGTACGCCTTGCGCAGGATCAGCGAGATCCTCGGCACGGTCGCGTTGCAGTACGCGTACAGCAGCTTGGCTCCATGACGGATGATCCCTCCGTGCTCCTGGTCGACCCCGGGAAGGAATCCCGGCACGTCCAGGAAGGTGACGATCGGGATATTGAAAGCGTCACACATCTGGACGAAGCGCGCAGCTTTTTCACTCGCCTCGATGTCCAGCACGCCCGCGAGGGTCTGCGGCTGGTTGGCGACGATGCCGACGACCTGGCCGTCGAGGCGGGCCAGCGCGCAGATGATGTTCCGCGCCCAGCGCTCGTGGACCTCCAGGTAGTCGCCGTCGTCGACGATCTCCTCGATGACCTTGGCCATGTCGTACGGACGGTTGCCGTCCGCGGGGACCAGGTCCAGCAGGACGTCGCCGCGCCGGTCCGCCGCGTCCGTCGACTCGACGCGCGGCGGGTTCTCGCGGTTGTTCTGCGGGAGCATCGACAGGAGGTAGCGCACCTCCGCGATGCAGGTCTCCTCGTCGTCGTAGGCGAAGTGGCAGACACCGCTGGTCTCGGCGTGCACGTCGGCGCCGCCGAGCCCGTTCTGGGTGATCTCCTCGCCGGTGACCGCCTTGACGACGTCCGGGCCCGTGATGAACATCTGCGAGGTCTCACGGACCATGAAGACGAAGTCCGTGAGGGCGGGGCTGTAGGCCGCGCCGCCCGCGCACGGGCCGAGCATCACGCTGATCTGCGGGATGACTCCGGAGGCCTTCGTGTTGCGCTGGAAGATGCCGCCGTAGCCGGCGAGGGCGCTGACGCCCTCCTGGATACGGGCGCCGGCGCCGTCGTTCAGCGACACCAGCGGCGCTCCCGCCGCGATGGCCATGTCCATGATCTTGTGGATCTTCGTCGCGTGGGCCTCGCCCAGCGCGCCGCCGAAGATCCGGAAGTCGTGCGCGTAGACGAAGACCGTACGGCCCTCCACCGTGCCCCAGCCGGTGATCACACCGTCCGTGTACGGCTTCTTGGCCTCCAGCCCGAACCCGGTGGCCCGGTGCCGGCGCAGCTGCTCGACCTCCCGGAAGGATCCCGGGTCCAGGAGCAGCTCGATCCGCTCCCGGGCCGTCAGCTTGCCCTTGGCATGCTGCGCCTCGGTCGCCCTCTCGCTGGGACCCGCCAGTGCCTGCACACGGATCTCGTGCAGCTCGGCCACACGTCCCCGCGCGTCCGTCGGCTCACCCGTCGTCTCTTCCAAAACGGTCATGTAGCGACCATACGAAGCCCACCAAGGAAAGCGAGCCGTCGACTCCGTACAGTCTCCGGACCGTTTTCCTGGTGCCACTGAACAGAACGGCGGCCCCATGCAAGCCTTCCGACTGCCCAGGGGGCTTCCTGCTTGTCGGGGTCTCACAAACGACCGGCCGCGGACCGGTTCATATTCACGGGGCACGCATGCCGTCCCCGGAGTGACACCGGGACCCGGACGGCGGTACGCCGGGTGCGAGGCGCGCCGTCGGCGCGCAGCGTGAACGGCCCTCGCGACAGGTCGCCGCGAGGGCCGTTCACGAGGACGCGGAGCGGGTCAGCAGCCGCCGCAGTTGTAGTAGAGGACGTCCCAGTGGTTGCCCTCGTCGGCATAGATGCTGCCGGCACCGGACCGGTACTGGGGAGCGCCGTCGCCGCGCAGCCCGATGTAACTGAAGGTGTTCTTGATGTAGTTCGTCACGCAGGTGTTCTTGCCGTAGTCGAGCTTGTAACCGTTCCAGTGGGAGTAGGTGCCGGAGGCGTGACCGGTCTCGGTGCCTCCCGTGATGTTCAGGGCACAACCGCTGGCGCTCTTGAGGGTCTGGGCGCCCTGGGCGGTGGCGAGGTTGAGCTGCTCGAAGGACGTGCAGGTGGAGTTGTTGCGGTCCGAACAGTTGCCCGAGGACGACCAGGTGATGCCGGACGAGCGGAACATCGAGGTCGCGGTGGCGTGACTGATCTTGGTGGCGGCGAAGGCGTCGGTGGCGGTGCCGAGGACGGCCACACCGGGGGCGACGAGAAGGGCCAGGACGGTGAGGACGGAGCGGAGCCGGAGGTGGAGCGGTCGCGCGGTCTTCGCGGGGACCATGGGAAACCCTTTCCTGCTGTGGGCCGTGCTTCCTGTGGGGCGGCTGTGCAGGTGGCGCAGGGAGATGGTGCCCGAGTTCTACGCGCGTCCGCCAGAGGGCGGCAGACAATCACAGAACGTAGCCTGGGAGACACACAGTGGATGATGTTGAAACTTGTACGGAATAGGGCTAGCGTCTACCTCGTTACCTCGTTGAAGATTCAACAGAATCCTCCGCACCGGTTCCGCGGCTTCGGACGAAACCGCGACCCCGTCCCCCAAGGAGCAACGTCATGGGCATCTTCGGCCGCAAGGACAGCGACGACACGACCTCCGAGACCGCCGCCACGACCCCCGGCGCGGTCTCCCCCGACCTCGCGGCGCTGACCGGTGAGTACACGATCGACCCGGCCCACTCCTCGTTCGGCTTCGTGGCGCGCCACGCGATGGTCACGAACGTCAAGGGCAAGTTCAACGAGTTCTCCGGGTCCCTGCACCTGGACGGCGGCGACCCGGCCAAGTCCACGGCGACCATCGACATCACCATGGCCAGCGTCGACACCGGTTCCGCCGACCGCGACGGCCACCTCAAGAGCTCGGACTTCTTCAAGGCCGACGAGTTCCCGACGATGACCTTCCGCTCCACCGAGGCGCAGGCCCTCGGCGGCGACGACTACCGGATCACCGGCGACCTGACCATCCTCGGCGTCACCAAGCCGCTCACCATCGACCTGGAGTTCAACGGCTCCGCCAAGGACCCCTTCGGCAACGAGCGCGTCGGCTTCGAGGGCAAGGCCGAGATCCTGCGCTCCGAGTGGGGCCTCACCTGGAACGCGGCGCTGGAGACGGGTGGCGTGCTGGTCTCCGACAAGATCAAGCTGAACTTCGACATCTCGGCGATCAGGAACGCGTGAGGCGCACCGCACAGCGGTCCATGACGCAGCGCGCCCGCCCTGCTCCCGCCCCCGGCGGGGAGGGCGGGCGCGCCGTGTGTTCGGCGAGGGTTCCGTTCATCCTCGGGCGGTGCGCGGCCGGGCGTCGCGGGCGCGGCACCACGGGCCGTCCGGCCGCCGGCCGCCGGGGCGCGGCCGGGAGGCGCGGCGAGCCGGCGCGGGTGCGGGACCGGACCGGGCGGCGGGCGGCAGGGCCGGGCCCGGGACGACCAGGAGCGCGACGAGGTGCCGCGCCTCGCGGCGGTGCCGATGGGACGGCCGGCGGAGGCGGAGGCGGAGACCACGGCCGGCGGGTGAGGGGCGCGCCGGACGGCCGGTGGCACACCGTCGGGCCGCCTGCGCGGATGGCCTGATTCACCCCCTTGTGCGACCGCTCACAGCGTTCGCATAATCCAGCAACAGATTTTGACGAGCTCATGCCAGCACATGGGCAATCCTTTACGGCTCCCCCGCGCCTTGTGTTTGGCATGTACATGTCATCCACCCCCACGGAAGGCATCACGGTGAAGAAGCTCCTCACGGCGCTCCGCAGATGGGCGGTCGCCGGCGCGGCCGCCCTCGCGGTCGTCAGCCTTCAGCCCGTCTCAGCCGCGCAGGCCGCCCCGGCGCCCGTCGTCGGCGGGACCCGGGCCACGCAGGGCGAGTTCCCGTTCATGGTCCGGCTCTCCATGGGCTGCGGCGGCGCGCTCTACACCCCGCAGATCGTGCTCACCGCCGCGCACTGCGTGAGCCGCACCGGAGCCAACACCGGCATCACCGCCACCGCCGGTGTCGTGGACCTCCAGTCGACCACCGGCCGGGTCCAGGTGAAGTCCACCTACGTCTACCGGGCTCCCGGCTACAACGGCAACGGCAAGGACTGGGCGCTCATCAAGCTCGCCTCGCCCGTCAGCCTGCCCACGCTGCCCATCGCCACCACCACGGCCTACAACACCGGCACCTTCACCATCGCGGGCTGGGGCTCGGCCACCGAGGGCGGCGCCCAGCAGCGCTATCTGCTGAAGGCGACCGTGCCGTTCGTCAGCGACGCCACCTGCCGCACCTACAGCGGCTACAGCGGTCTGGTCGCGAGCGACGAGATCTGCGCCGGCTACGCGGCGGGCGGCGTCGACACCTGCCAGGGCGACTCCGGCGGGCCCATGTTCCGCAAGGACAACGCCGGCGCGTGGATCCAGGTCGGCATCGTCAGCTGGGGCATCGGCTGCGCCCGCGCCAACGCCCCGGGCGTCTACTCCGAGGTCTCCACCTTCGCCTCGGCCATCGCCGCGGCCGCCGCCACGCTCTGACCGACGCCCCGCGTCCCCCTCGGGACCGCCACGGGCACGGGCCCGCCGCCCCCGGGCGCCGGGCCCGTGCCCCGTCGTACGTACGTCAGAAGCCGCCGCCGAAGTCCCCGCCGCCCCCGCCGCCGAAGTCCCCTCCCCCGCCGTCCCCGAACCCGCCGCCGAAGTCGCCCGGGTCGAAGTCCGCCCCCGAGACGTCGCCGCCCTGGTAGCCGCCGGCGCCGAAGTCGCCGTAGCCGGTGCCGTAGTCGGACGCGTAGGACGGGGAGGCCATCACCCCGCCGAGCGCGGTGCCCAGCAGCAGGCCGGGCAGGATGCCGCCGCCGAAGTAGCCGCCGGCCCAGGGGCCGTAGGCGGGGCCCGCGTCCCAGTAGGGGCGGCGGCCGTACTCGGTGTCGACCTGCCGGATCATCGGGTCGCGGCCGTCGGCCAGCCGGGTCCGGTCGGCCGCGCACACGGGCACCTCGCGCGGGGCGCCGCCGACGGGGGTCCAGGCGGCGTCGGCGACCGAGGGGCCGTGGCGGGGGTCGAAGAAGCACGGCGGCCGGCGTTCGGGCAGCTCGCCGCCCGTCCGGCGGGCGGCGAGCTGGGCCAGGCTGAAGCGGCCGTCCTCGACGGCCTCGGTGACCGCGCGGACGTCCTCCGGTCCGGCCGCCTGCGCCATCAGCGTCTTCGCCTGGTCGTAGGCGTCCAGCGCGCGCTCGTAGTCCGCTCGCATGGCGTCGTCGGCCCCGGCCTCCGCCGGGTGGAAGTCCAGCCGGTCCAGTTCCTCGCCGAAGGCGGTGATGTCCTCGTCCACCACGACGCGCAGCCGGTCGAGGGCGGCCCGCCGTTCCGCCTCGCGACGGCGGCGGTTGCGGCGGGCCAGCCCGATGGCGCCCGCGCCGCCCGCCACCAGGACGACGCCCGCGGTGATCAGCGCGGCGGTCGGCACCCCGGCGGCCCCGCCGGAGGAGCCCCAGGTCGCGGGCGCCGAACCGCCCATGTTGGTCAACGCACGGCTGGTGAAGTCGCTCAGCTGGGTCTTCGCGTCGCTCTCGCCCCGGACGCTGGTGACGAGGTTCCGCACCGCGGTGCGGGGCAGCACGGAGGCGTCGGCGCGCGCGTCGAAGCGATCGCCTAGGCGGATCGCGTACAGGCCGGTGACGCCGGTGGCGGTGCGCAGGTCGGCGAAGAGGTTCCCGGTCGGGTAGCCGGCCGGGAGGACCGCGATGAACAGGGGCTTGTCGGCCTTCCTGATCTGCTCGCGCAGGGCGTCCGCGTCGGACGGCGAGAGCTGGTCGGCAGCCGCCGGATCGACGTACACCGGACTCGCGCGCAGAGCGTCCGCGACGGCGCTGACACTCGTGACGGACGGGACGGCGGGGGCGGCGGGGGCGGCGGCGCCACCGGGGGTGCCCGAAGCGGGTGCCGGACCCGCCCACACCCCGGCGAGGGCGGCGAGCAGGAGGGCCGGCACCAGTCGGGGGAGGCTTCGGGTCCGTACCACGTCCATCATGGTTCGAAGTTACCCGAAGCCTCCCAAAAGGTGACATTCACTCGTACGGGAGACGCGGTGCCCGTGTCAGGCCGCCCGGTACGCCTCCGTCAGCTTCCGCACGGCCGCGCCGTAGCGTCCGGTCAGGAGCAGATGGTCGGCGTCGGCGAAGGGCTTCGCCAGCGCCGCGGTGATGTGCTGCCCCGCCTTCTGCTGGACGAGCAGCCGCGCCTTCGTGACGAGCGCGCGCCCCGCCGTCCCGGCGTGCGCCCGTTCGGCGGCGCCGGCTGCGATCCCGAGCGCCTTCAGCGTCGGCAGACCGCCCGCGGGCGCCTTGCCGAGCGTCGTCAGGCCCCAGCCGTACGGGAACTGCGGGTCGTACGCCGTGTCGCCGACGTTGACCGGCAGCTGGGCCTCGGACCTGGGCCAGGTGACGGGGAGCTGTCCGGTGAACGGGCGCCTTCCGTACAGCACGTCCGCCACGCCCGCGCCCTCGGTGCCCGGCAGCCAGGAGGCCACCAGGGCGTCGATGACACCGAGCCGGTCGCCGACGAGCTGCGGGCGGCCGGAGACGATCAGCACCGCGCACCTCATGGCCGCGCACACCTTGTCCACGGCCGCCTTGTCGGCCGCGGTCAGCTCCAGGTCGTTGCCGTTGCCGACGTCGCCGACGCCCTCGGCGTACGGGGTCTCGCCGACCACGACCACGCCCACGTCGTAACCGGTGGTCGGCGCCGAGGCGTCCTTGGAGTAGGTGACGTCGCCGCCCGCGTCACGCATGCCCTGGAGGATCGTCGTGCCCTTGGTGATCGGGCCGGACGAGCCCTGCCAGGTGAGGGTCCAGCCGCCGGTCTGGTTGCCGAGGTCGTCGGCGTTCGAACCGGCGACGTACACCTTCTGGGACTTCTTCAGCGGCAGTACGCCGTCCGCGTTCTTCAGCAGGACCTGGGACTCGGCCGCGGCCTGCCGCGCCACGGCCCGGTGCGCGGCCGAGCCGATCCGCGAGGCGCCGCCCGTGTCCGCGTAGGGCTTCTCGAAGAGGCCCAGTCGGAACTTCTGGGTGAGGACGCGGGAGACGGCGTCGTCGATCCGCCGCTCGCCGACCCGGCCGGCGGTCACCTCGGCGACGAGCGCCGTACGGAAGTCCTTGTACGAGTACGGCACCATCATCATGTCCACGCCCGCGTTGACCGAGGTGCGCACGTGCG
The DNA here is from genome assembly GCF_055584385.1 of Streptomyces sp. NPDC104096. NCBI lineage: Bacteria > Bacillati > Actinomycetota > Actinomycetes > Kitasatosporales > Streptomycetaceae > Streptomyces > Streptomyces sp. NPDC104096. The sequence continues at coordinate 4,168 of NZ_JBVJMD010000029.1, read as the reverse complement.
CGGCGTAGTCGCCGGGGAGCTGGTCGATGGCGTTCCAGTCGCTGATCACGAAGCCGTCGAAGCCCATGCGGCCCTTGAGCACGCCGTTGATCATGTCGGCGCGGGCGTGCATCTTCACCGGGCCCAGGCCGTCGCCGACGATGTCGAGCGAGGAGTAGGACGGCATGACCGTGCCGACGCCCCGGTCGACCGCGGTCTCGAAGGGGGCCAGGTGGACGGCCTCCAGCTCCTGCCGGGTGACCTCGGTGACGCCCTGGTCGAGGGTGTACGAGCCCGTCGTGGACGTGCCGTACCCGGTGCCGCCATCGCCGACGAAGTGCTTGGCGGTGGCGAGGACCTTGTCGCCGCGCTTGAGGTCCTTGCCGCTGCGGGCGCCCTGGAGGCCCTGGACCACCGTCTCCATGGACTCGACGAGCGCCGGGTCCTCGCCGAAGGACTCGTAGGAGCGGCCCCAGCGTTCGTCGCGCGACACGCACAGGCAGGGGGCGAAGTCCCAGGGGATGCCGGTGGCGCGGACCTCGGCCGCGGTCACCGCGCCCGTCCGCTCGGCGAGGGCGGGGTCACGGGTGGCGCCGATGCCGATGTTGTGGGGCATGACCGTGGCGCCGGCGAGGTTGTTGTGGCCGTGCACGGCGTCCACGCCGTAGATCAGCGGGATCTGGAACCGGGTCGCCTGCGCCCGGAGCTGGAAGCCGTCGATCATCTTCGCCCAGGCCTCGGGGGTGTTGGGGGTCGGCGTGGAGCCGCCGCCGGAGAGCAGCGAGCCGAGGTCGTAGGCGGCGACGTCACCGCCGTCGCCCACCGCGCCGCGCTCGGCCTGGGTCATCTGGCCGGCCTTCTCCGCCAGGGACATCCGGGACAGCAGGTCGGCGACCCGCTTCTGCACGGGCAGTTTCGGGTCCAGGTACGGCAGTCCGTGGGCGTCGATCACGACCTGCGGGGTCTCGGCGGGGGCCTTGGCGCCGGTCACCGTGAGCTTGAGCGGGATGGTCTCGGCGGCCTCCGCGGACCTGTCGCGCAGGGTCGGGACCTTGATGACGCGACTGGTGCCGGACGTCGTGCCCGCCGGGAAGGTGATCTCGCCCCGGACCGGGGTGTAGTCCCGGCCGGGGGTGGCGGTGCCGCCCGCGCTCTCGTAGGCGACGGTCACGGGCTCGTCGATCGGGGCGGCGCCGGTGGTGGCGACGGAGACCTTCACGGCGGCCGTGCCGCCCTCCCGTACCGGGTGGACCGCGGCGTCGGTGGTGACGGAGGCCCGCAGGGACTGGTCGGCCCTGCCGTACAGCTCGACGTCGTCCATGGCGAACTGCCCCCGGAGACCGACCGGGAGGGTGAGGGCGTAACCCCACATCTGCGTCAGGCCGAGGACGTGGTCGATCCCGCCGACGGGCTGGTAGTCCGTACGGTAGACGAAGTCGGCGAAGGGGATCTCGATCTGTTTCCAGCCGGTGAAGTCGTCGGCGAAGGAGGTCGTCCACAGCTCGGACGCCTCGCCGTTCGCGCCGCCGTCCTTGATCTCGAAGGAGATCTTCCTGGTGGTGTCGCGGCCGTCCCACCAGAAGCGGATGCCCCGGTGGGCGGACCAGTCGTGGGCGGGTTCGGTCGCGGCGAAGTCGTGGGTGAAGCCGCCGTAGCCGCTGATGTCGTAGGTGCCGGTGAGGACCTTGGCGCCCTCGGGGGCGTCGGCGCGTTCGGTGAGCTGGAGGGCCGGCGGGTCGTCTGCGTCGCCGCCCCAGGTGAAGATGCCCTCGGCGGGCTGGCCGGCGAAGGGGACCTCGCCCTCGAAGCGGTCGACCGGGACCGGTGGCGGGTCGGCGGCGCCGGACGCGGCGCCGACGGCGGTCAGCGGGAGCAGGGCGGTGAGCAGGGCGGCGGAGGCGATCAGGGCGGTTCTTCGCATGGACCTTCCCTTTGGCTCTCGTGAGTCCTCGGACGGCCGGCCGGGACGCGGCCGGCCCAACTCGTGACCCAGTCCAACTCACGACTTAGATCACGGCGTGAGTTAACTGGGGGCACCGGACGCCGTCAAGAGTTCACACCGGAACCGGTACGCACTCAACTCCCGGCCGGATCTGGCATGTTGATCCTTCAGGTTGTGAACGCCCAACCCCTTGACGCCCATCCGAAGCCGTCATTTACTCACGGCTCGTACGCCTCCCCACCCCCACCTCCAGAAGGGCGGCGCTCCATGAGGAGATCGACTCGGGCCATCCGGCTGCTGATCGCCGGGTTGCTCACCACGGCCGGCTTCACCGCGGCCGTACCGGCGCACGCGGCCGGTGAGCAGGTCACGGTCTGGCTCACCACCACCGACGACAGCGGCGGCCGGCATGTGGTCCGCGGCCTCCAGGCGCAGGCCCCGTTCGCCTTCCAGGCCGGGGCGGGCGGCGGCGGCGAGAACATCACCGTCGACGAGAACACCCGCTACCAGACCTTCACCGGCGGCGGCGCGTCCTTCACCGACACCGCCGCCTGGCTGATGAACGGCAGCGGGGCGCTGTCGCAGGCGACCCGGGACGCGACCATGCGCAAGCTGTTCTCGCCGACGGACGGGATCGGGCTGTCGTTCCTGCGCAACCCCATGGGCGCCTCGGACCTGGCCCGGTACGGATACACGTACGACGACGTGCCGGCCGGGCAGACGGACGCCTCGCTGTCCAGGTTCTCGATCGCGCACGACCTCGCGGACGTCGTGCCGCTGACGAAGCAGGCCCTCCGGCTGAACCCGTCCCTGACGGTGATGGCCTCGCCGTGGACCGCGCCGGCCTGGATGAAGGACAGCGGGCAGCTCAACGGGGGCTGGCTGAAGGCCGAGGACTACGGGGCGTACGCGTCGTACTTCGTGAAGTACCTCCAGGCGTACCGGGACCAGGGCGTGCCGGTCTCGTACGTGACCGCACAGAACGAGCCGACGTGCTGCTCCGGCTATCCGTCGATGAGCTGGAACGCCTCGGGGCTGGCCTACTTCACCAAGAGCGAGCTGCTGCCGAAGCTGGCCGCTGCCGGACTGCCCACGAAGGTGCTGGCGCACGACTGGAACTGGGACGTGTACGACGGGTACGCGGCGCAGACGGTGGACGACGCGGCGGTCCGCTCCCACCCGAACTTCGGCGGCGTCGCCTGGCACGGCTACGGCGGTGACGTCACGAAGCAGACGTCCGTGCACAACCAGTACCCGCAGCTCGACGCGTTCGGCACCGAGCACTCCGGCGGCACCTGGATCGCGAACCAGCAGCGCGAGGACATGCTCGACATCGTCGACTACACCCGCAACTGGGCGAAGTCGGTGACCAAGTGGTCGCTCGCGGTGGACCAGAACATGGGCCCGCACAACGGCGGCTGCGGCACCTGCACCGGGCTGGTCACCGTGCACAACGGGGACGGGGCGAGCGGCACGGTCGACTACACGATCGAGTACTACACGATGGGGCATCTGACCAAGTTCGTCCGGCCCGGGGCGCAGCGGATCGCCTCCACGGCCTCGTCGGCCGTCCCGAACGTCGCCTGGCGCAATCCGGACGGGTCGAAGGCGCTGATCGCCTACAACGACGGCTCGGCGGCGAGGACGGTCACCGTCGACTGGGGCGGCCAGCACGCGACGTACGCACTGCCCGGCAAGACGTCGGCGACCTTCACCTGGTCCGGCACGCAGTCGGGCGGGGGCAGCCGGTCGGGGGCGTTCGTCGGGCTGGCGGGCAAGTGCCTCGACGTGGCGGGCGCGTCGAGCGCCAACGGCGCCGCGGTACAGCTCTACGACTGCAACGGGACCGCCGCGCAGACCTGGACCGTGCAGGGCGACGGATCCGTGCGCGCGCTCGGCAAGTGCCTCGACGTCACGTCGGGGTCGACCTCCGACGGCGCCAAGGTCCAGCTCTACGACTGCAACGGTTCGGGCGCCCAGCAGTGGTCGTACAACGCCTCGACCGGTGACGTGGTGAACACGGCGGCGAACAGGTGTCTGGACGTCACGGACAACTCGTCGGCGAACGGGGCACGGGCCCAGATCTGGTCCTGCACCGGCGCCGCCAACCAGAAGTGGCGGCTCCAGTAGTCACCGCGCCGTCGCGGCCCCGGGGGGGGCCCCCCCCGGGGCGCCCCGGGGGTTGGCCCCGGGGGGCCCCCCGCCCCGCCGCGGGGGGGGGGGGGGAGCGGCCACCCCGCGCCCCCC
>NZ_JBVJMD010000028.1:0-109084 GCF_055584385.1 Streptomyces sp. NPDC104096 | reverse complement strand
GACCTGGAACGCCGCCCTGGAGACCGGCGGCGTCCTGGTCTCGGACAAGATCAAGCTGCACTTCGACATCTCGGCGATCAAGAACGCCTGACGCGCGGTGCGTCACGGCCCGTCCTGTGCCGGCCGGGTGTCCCCGGAGCCCCGCTCCCGCCTGCGCCGGGAGCGGGGAGGCGGGGCGGCTTGTCCGGGCGGTCTCCCGCCAATATGGTTGAAAAATGAAATAGTGGGCGCGAGAATCAGTCTCCTGAGGACATGAGGGCCGGAAGCATGGCAGAACCGGTGAGCTTCAGCACGCTGAACCTTCCCGAGGCCCAGCGCGTCGCTCTGTGGGAGCAGCACAACGCCACAGCGCTGATCGGACTGCGGTGCCGCTCCCTGGGGGAAGTGCCGCTGGACGCCACGGAGATCAATCTGCAGCTGCCCCGGATCCATGTCGCGCGGGTCATCGGCAGCCCGCACATCGTGGAGCGCCCTTCGGCGGTGATCCGACGCATGCCGTCCGAGGCGATGGCCTGCTATCTGAACCTGGCGGACGAGGCGTTCTTCTATCACGACGACGGAGTTCAACTGCTCCGCCCGGGACAGCTGATCGTCTGTGACGCCGACCGGCCCTTCGTCCGGGGCTTCTCCGGGGGCCTGGAGGAGCTGGCGGTCAAGATCCCCCGTTCGGTGTGGCAGGACATCGGGGGACCAAAGACGCTGGACCGGCCCGTCGTCCTCGACGTGAACGACGGCTCTGTCCAGGCGAAGACGTTCGCACGACTGGCCGGCCAGGCCCTGCGTCCCGGGGCTGCCGACACCGTCGACGAGAACACCCTGCTCGAACTGCTCAGCAGTATCGTGACCGGCCGCCTGCCCGCGCTCGCCTCGGTCCACCTGGCGGTCGCCAAGGTGTACATCGACCGGCATCTGGGGGAGGCCGGCCTGTCCGCGCGGAGCATCGCCCGCGGTGTGGGCATCAGCGAGCGGCATCTGTCACGGGTGTTCTCCGCGAGCGGTTCGAGCGTGCCCCGGCACCTGCTCGGCCGCCGGCTCGAACTGGCCCACGCCCTGCTGGCCGGGGGAGGGGAGACGACGGTCGCCGAGACCGCGGTCCGCTGCGGCTTCGGCTCGGTCACCCACTTCTCCCACCGGTTCAGGGAACGCTACGGGGTGCGGGCATCGGACGTCCTGCGCGAGGCCCGTACGCAGACGTGACCCCGGCCCCGCGCAGCGGGCGGGGCCGGCGTCGTGTCTCAGGTGCCGTCCGGTGCCAGCACGATGTCGAAGCGCACCCGGGACCAGGGCCGGCCCTGAAGATCGCGTCCGTCGGGCGTCGGCGTGCCGGGCGGCTGGGTGTCGAAATCCTTGACGAGGGATTCCTTCACCCCGAACACGGCGTCGCGGTCCAGCAGCTCGTCACCGCGGACGAAGATGTGGGTCACCAGAGTGCGCAGACCGGGGGCACCGACCATGAAGTGCAGGTGCGACGCCCGCATCGGTGAGCGGCCCGTGGCCGCGAGGAGTGCTCCGACCGGCCCGTCGTGGGGGATCGGATACGGCGTCGGGGTCAGCGCCCAGAAGCGGTAGCCGCCGTCGGCGTCGCTGAACAGGTGCGCCCGGGCCGCGAGCCGGTCGTCGCCGTACTGCGTGTCGTAGAAGCCGTCCTCGTCGGCCTCCCACACCTCGATCCGCGCCCCGGCCACGGGTTTCCCGTCGGCGTCGGTGACGGTGCCCTCCACCCAGCACGGCTCTCCGGCGGCGCCGAAGGAGCAATCGCCGCCCTGGGCGATCTCGGGGCTGTTGTCGACGAAGAACGGCCCGAAGACGGTGGCCTCGGTGGCGCCGCCGTACGCCTCGTTGTTCACGGCGACCGTCTGCATGGACACACCGAGGACGTCGGAGAGCAGGATGAACTCCTGACGCCGTTCGTCGGTGATGTGCCCGGCCCGGGTGAGGAACTCGATCCCCTCGTTCCACTCCGCCTCGGTCAGGCGCACGTCCCGCACGAACGCGTGCAGGTGGTGGACCAGGGACTGGAGGACCTGGCGCAGTCGTGGATCGGTGCAGGACTCGAAGGACTGCATCACCTGGCGGACGACGTCGGCTTCGCGGTCCTGCTGCTGGACCGGGACGGCTGCGTCGGGTGTGTGCGTCATCGGGGGTCGGCTCCTTCCCAGGCGGCCTCGATCAGCGCTGTGACGGCCTGTGGTGTGACGGGTCGCGGGTTGCCCGCCGGAGCGGCGGCGACGACTGCCTCGGCCGCCCGGGCGATGCCGTCCGACGGCATCCCGAGGTCCCGCAGGGAGCGGGGCGCACGCAGCCGGTCGCGCAGCCGGGCCAGTCCCTCGTCGGCGGTGGGGGCGTCGAGGGCGACGGCGAGGCGCTGCCCGGTCTCCGGGACGAAGGGGGTGTTGAAGGCGAGGACATGGGCCAGGACGACGGCGTGCGTCTGGGCGTGCGGCAGGTTGAACATGCCGCCCAGGACGTGGCAGATCTTGTGGTGCAGTCCGGAGCCGGCGGAGGCGAAGGCCGCGGCCGCCAGGTAGGCGCCGTAGAGCGCCTGTTCCCGGCCCTCCAGTCCGTCCGGCCGCGCCACCACCCGCGGCAGGCCGGCGCGCAGTGCCCGGACGCCTTCGACGGCCAGGGCCTGGTTGAGGGGGTCGGTCCGCGGGGCCCACAGCGAGTCCACGCAGTGCGCCAGCGCGTTCAGTCCGGAGGCGACACTCAGCTCCACGGGCAGTCCGAGCGTCAGCGCAGCGTCGTAGACGACGGTGCGCGGAAGGACCTTGGGGTCGGTGCCGGTGCTCTTGACGGAACCCTCGGTCAGCCCCCACATCGGGGTCGCCTCGGAGCCCGCGTAGGTGGTGGGGACGGCGACGATCGGCAGTCCGGTGCTCAGCGCGACCGCCTTGGCGAGCCCGGTCGCGGAGCCGCCGCCGATGCTGACCAGAACGTCGGCCCCGTGGGATGCGGCCACGGCGCGTGCGCGCTCCGCGGTCTCGACGGGGACGTGCATGGTGACGTCGTCGTGGCGGACCGCGACCGGCAGACCGGCGGTGATGCGTTCCGCGAGGTCCTTCTGCGACGGGGCCGCGATGACCATCACCCGCTCGCCGCCGAGCAGACCGATCTCGGCGGCAAGACTCTCCGCCGCGGCGCCGGAGGCGAAACGCACCCGCTGGGGCAGGGTGTCGTGGACGAAACGCATCAGTGCTCCTCCCTTCCCAGGACCGACAGCAGCGCACGCCGCAGCCGCGTCTCAGGATCGTCGGGCAGACTCGTCGCCCGCCAGGCGATGTGCTTGTCGGGCCGCACCAGCAGCACACCGCTCTCGTCGGTCTCGCGCAGCTCGGCCCAGTCGTAGTAGAGGTCGCTCACATCGCGGCCCGGGCCGATGACGACGCAGGTGAGCGGGATGCCCAGCTCCTCGCCGACCTTCGCGGCCGCGTCCTTCCACGCCTCGCCCGCGATGCCGGTCAGCAGCGTCCAGCGGTCGTAGGGTGCCAGGTCCATGAGGGCGTGGCGGTGCGTGCTGTCGCCGACCCAGGCGTGCGGCAGGTGCGCGCCGGGGACGGTGGACATCTCGTAGTAGAGGTCGGCGTCACGGGCCGGGGCGGGGAGCTCGCTGCCGTCCGGGGCGACGGCCGCGGAGGTGTAGTGCTGGCCGAGTTCGACGCCGTGCGCGTTGAACTCGTAGTTCTTCAGCTCCATCGCGCGCACCAGCGCGGCCCTCTTGGCCGCACCGGCCGGAGTGTTGGCCTTGCGCTCCTCGATCGCGGCCGCCATCTCGGCCTCGCCCTTCGCGTCGAGCACGCCGAGCGCCGCGAAGATGTCGACGAACTCCCGGCTGGACTTGTTGGCCCGCTTGACGATCCGCTCCGCGACCGGTGCGCGTTCGGCGCTGTAGGTGTCCAGGAGCGAGGGGGCCGCGTGCCCCTCGAGGACGGCCGCGATCTTCCACGCGAGGTTGTAGGAGTCCTGGACGGAGGTGTTGGAGCCCAGGCCGTTGCTCGGCGGGTGACGGTGGACGGCGTCGCCGGCGCAGAACACCCGCCCCTGGTGCAGCCGGGTCGCGTACATCTCGTTGTTGCCCCACAGGCTGGTGCCGGTGATCTCCACCTCCAGGTCGGGGACACCGAGGAGGTTCCGCACGATCTGCACGGCGGCGGCCTCGTCGACGACCGGGGGTTCCTCGGCGATGTCGTAGCCCCACACGATCAGCCATTCGTTCCACGGGCGCACCATGCGTACGAGCCCGGCGCCGATGCCGCCGACGTTCGAGCCCGGCTGGATCACCCAGTACAGGACCGAGGGCCGGTGCGCGACGTACGGGGTGATGTCGGCCTTGAACGTGATGTTCATCGATCCGGCGATGTCCATGGCGCCCTCGAAGGGCAGTCCGATGTCCGCGGCGACCCTGGAGCGGGCGCCGTCGGCTCCGATCAGGTACTTGGCGCGGATGTCGTACTCCTGACCGGTGAGCCGGTCCAGTACGCGCACGGTGACGCCGTCGGCGTCCTGGGTGTGGGAGAGGTACTCGGTGGAGAACCGGGTCTGGGCGCCGCGCTGCGCCGCGTTGCGGACCAGGATCGGCTCGAGGTACGTCTGCGGGATGTCGACGGTGAGGCAGGGGGACGCCAGGCGGTAGTCGCCCTCCCGGTCGGGACGGGTGCCCCAGGTGCGGATCCGGCCGATCTCCTCGCCGACGATGCTGGTGCAGAACACGGTGTCGCCGACCAGGGAGTGTTCGGTGGCGTCGGCGAGCACCTGCGTCTCTATGCCGAGGTCGCGGAAGACCTCCATCGTGCGCTGGTTGGTGATGTGGGCGCGGGGCGTGTTGGCCGTCCACCGGTACTTCGTGATCATGACGGTGTCGACGCCGAGCGTCGCCAGCATGAGTGCGGCGCTGGCCCCTGCGGGACCTGAGCCCACGACCACGACGTCCGTGGTCAAGGTGGAGCCGGCGGGCAGCCCGGTCTCCGGTGTCCCATCGCTGAATGCGGGCATCGTGGTGCGGCCTTTCGTGAATCCGGCGGCGTTGTCGGAGAGGCAAGTGTGAAACCGGGCGGTTCCATGCGGAACAGACCGCTCCGAGGTTGGCGGTTCCGCCGACATGTGGCGGAAATACGAAAGAGACCGCACCAGGGGCGGCACGCCCGGCACGGGGCGTGATCAGCCGTTCCGGCGCAAGATCGTCGACCTCGTCGAAGCGGCCGACCGATCCGGCTCGGCGACGAGAGTCCTGGTGTGAGTTGTCGAGTCAGTCGCCCGGGGGAAGCCTCGGGTCGGCGTGCGTGCTTCTCCACTGGCTGAGCAGGCGGCGTGTGGAGGCGGTCGTCGGGTTGCCGGGGCCGAGCGCGCGCTCCATGGCGTCGACGACCGCGGCCAGTTCGTCGACTGCGGCGGCCGCGTCCGCGGGTGTGGCGTCGGCCCGTTCGTGGCGCAGGATCGTCAGGGAACTGCGCGCGATGAGGGTGATGTCGCTGTCGGGGCCGACGTTCTCGGTCGCTGTGGTGACGACGTCGCCGAAGGCTGCCTCGGCCTCGTCGGTGCGGCCGTCCTGGGAGAGCCATTCGGCACGGCAGTAGAGCGCGGCCAGTGTGTCGGGGTGCCCGGGCCCCAGGACCCGGGTGAGTTCCTTGATCAGGTCCGCCGACGCGGTGAGCCGGTCCGGCAGGCCACCGAGCGCACCCCGTATCTGGAGATTCAGGCTCCGGGCCGAGAGGGTGTCGGGGTGATCCGGCCCCAGCACGCGGACCAGGTCCGGCAGCGCACGCTCCAGGCGGTGCACCGCCAGGCCCGCCTGCCCCTGCTGCAGTGCCATCGCCGCCGACATCACCCGGGCGCGCAGCACTTCGGGGTGATCCCCACCGAGCCGCCACTGTGCCACGGCGATCGGGAAGGGAATCTCGCGGTGCGCCATACGCACGAGTGTGATGATCGCGCCCGCGGCCACGCAGAGGTGCACCCAGAGCAGCGTCCCGATCGGCACGAACAAGGCGCCCACCACGGAGACCACGAGGCCGCCCAGAGGCCAGCGCCATGCACTGGACAGTCGCCGCACCCGCTGCACCCGCTCCACACGCCCCATGCGGACATCATGGCGGGCCCGGTGATCGAAAGGGAAGACCTCAAGTCCTCTGCTCCGCAAGCTCGTTGGGCAAGGCGTCGGCGAGTGCGCGCGGGCTCCGCCGTGCTGGTGTCGAGTTCGAGGTTCGACGCCTTGAACCCCACACGGCGTGAGGATGCATCGTTGTTCCATGACTGCTTGTGCAACCTGGAAGGTGGGCCGTCCTGCCGAGGCCGGCGGCTGACCGTACGGACGCCGAACCACTGGGACACCATCGGTCTGCTCGGCCCCTCCCGGCGCACCACGGGAGGGCACAGGGAATACACCGGGCTGTATCAGGTGCTCGCGCTCCGCGGTCCGGGGCCGGCCCTGGACACCATCGCCGCCTGCCCCGAGGCCGGGGCCGACCGGACGCGTCTGGTCCGGGACCACTTGGCCGGTGTGCAGGCGTCAATGGCTGCTCTCGTGTCCTGAGCAACTGGTGCGCCCGAGTGATGAGCTGTCGGCACGTCAAGTTCCGACAGCCGCCGCGCTGCTCGATGCGCTACGGGCGATGGGCGGCGCCGGTCCGGACGGTGAGCGTGTGCTGGACCGCCGCTTGGATGCCGATCAGATCGAGGTCCTGCGCACTCGTACCGCTGCCCCGGGGCCCGCGATGCGCTATCTGCTCGACGTCGAGCGGCCCGAGTTGTACCGCAGAGCCGGACGGCTCCGCGCGGCCGGAATTCCTCCCGCTGATCCGGCGGTTCGCCGACCGGTGGCCCGCATGGATGAGCTGAGCGCGTTGTCCACCGGCGGCGATGCCGACATCGCCGCCGGTGCAAGGGCCGCCTGGTACGACGGTCCAGCCGCCGTGTCCGGAGCCCGACCCAGCAGCCGGCTGGGCACTACCTCCAAGCCCGGCCCTTTGGGGCCGGGTCAAGTTGACGACAGGATCTCGATGTACCCGTCCGAGCCGTGCACGCGGATGCGCTGCCCGTCCCGGATCAGCCGGGTGGCCCCCTCCACGCCCACGACGGCCGGCAGGCCGTACTCGCGGGCGATGACCGCCCCGTGGGTCATCAGACCGCCCACCTCCGTCACCAGGCCCGCGACGGCGACGAACAGCGGTGACCAGCTGGGGTCCGTGAAGGGCGTGACCAGGATGTCGCCCGCCTCGAGATCGGCCTCCGCCATGTCGAGGATGACGCGGGCCCTGCCTTCGACCGTCCCGGCGGAGACGGGCAGGCCGATCAGGGCGCCGTCCGGCACGTCGTCGCGCCGGTAGGCCCCGGTGACGGCCTCACCGTCCGAGGTCAGCACCCGGGGCGGCGTGAGCGCGTGGTACGAGCGGAACTCCTCCTTGCGCTGCCGTACGAGCCGGTCGTCCACCCGGTCCGTGCGTACGACGTCGTGGAACTCCTGGAACGAGAGGTAGAAGACGTCCTCCGGCTCGGCGAGCACACCGGCCCGCACGAGCCGCGCGGCCTCCTCCAGCAGAGCCCGCTTGTAGAGGAAGGTACGGCAGACGATGCCGTACTTCGGATACTCCCGGTATCCGGCGAACGCCCTGACCTGGTCGATCATCCGCTTGGTCGCGTCGGCCCTCCGGTCCCCGTCCGGCAGGGCCCGCAGCCGCGCCAGCACCTCCGCTTCCTTCTGCGCGGCCTTTCGCCGTCCCTGCTCGAAACGCCGCTCGGCCGCGCCCGGCTCGAAGTTCCTGACGTTGTCGAGGATCACGGGCACGAGCGTGGTGGGGTGCTCGCTCCACCGCGGCCTCGTGATGTCGATCTCGCCGACGCAGCGCATTCCGTACCGGTCGAGGTAGCCCTCGATGGCGTCGCGCGCCTCCGTCCCGCCCTCGAACTTCACCAGGTCGTCCAGGAAGTCCTCGTCCTCGACGCGAACGCCCCGCAGGAACGCCACCACCTCGGTGTGCGGTCGGATCACGTCCGCGACGTCGAGCAGTTCCAGTCCCATCTCCGACGTGATGTTGTCCGGTGCGGACAGCGTCAGCGTGTCAGCCGCGTTCTTCTCGCCCAGCCACTCCCACAGCTTGTCGTTGAGCCACCAGGTGGCCTCCATGCCTGCCATGATCGCCTGCATGTTCAGCGGATCACCGAGGACCCGCTTGTGCTCCTCGAAGGCCTCCAGCAGGAAGTCGAACAGCGCCGGTCCCGTCTTCGACCGGATGTCGCGTTCCAGGGCCGCGACCGAGGCCCGGCTGCGTTCGACGAGCTCGGAGACGATCGCCGGATCGGCCTCGGGCGGGGTGGACACGTCGTCGACCGGCTGTGCGCCGGGGTCCGCCTCCAGGGGTGAGGGGACGAATTCCTCGTGACCGAGGACCGTTTCCAGGGCGTCCCGCACCAGCGGATCTCCCCGGCCCATGACCTCCAGCAGGGCGGCGCGGCTTGCGGGCGAGGCCAGACGCGGGGCGACGTCGACGAACAGTCTCCCGCCGGCCTCGTGCATCGCCACCATGGCCGTCAGCCGCCACATGGACAGGCCCAGCGGCTTCATGGGGTCGGTCATCATCTGCTGATGACCGACCGAGACGTACACGTGCGTCTCCTGGTCCGTGCTCTCGGGGACGGGGAACAGCGTCGTGATCGGCCGGCTCTGCACGATCCGGAAACCGTCGTCCGCCAGACACCATTCGATGTCCTGCGGACGCCCGAAGTGCGCCTCGATCCGCCGCCCGAGCCGTACGAGCCGGACGACCTGAGCATCCGTCAGCGCCGGCCGCTCCTGCCGTTGCGCCTCGACGGTCACCTCTCGCGTACCCCCGGCCGGAACGGCCTGCACGGCGAGCTGCTTGGCCGAGATCGTCCTGGCGACGACTTCGCCGTCGCGCACCTTGAAGACGTCCGGGTTCACCAGACCCGAGACCAGGGCCTCGCCGAGGCCGAAGCCGGCGTCCACGGTGGAGACCTTCCGGTCGCCGGTGACGGGGTCGGCCGTGAACAGGATCCCGGACGCTTCGGGGAAGACCATCCGCTGTACGACCACCGCCATGTGGACCGTACGGTCGTCGATGCCGTTGCGCCGGCGGTAGGTCACGGCCCGCTCCGTGAACAGCGAGGCCCAGCACCGGCTGACGTGCCGGAGGATCTCCGTCGCCCCCACGACGTTCAGGTACGTGTCCTGCTGCCCGGCGAAGGAGGCCGTGGGCAGGTCCTCCGCCGTCGCGCTGGACCGGACGGCGTACGCGGACCGTTCACCGAACCGGGCGAGTGCGCCGGTGATCTCCGCCGCGAGATCACCGGGTACGGCGATCTCCTCGATGGCCCGGCGGATCTGCGCGCTGAGCGTCCGGATCGTCTCCCGGTCGTCCGGGGCCACGCGGGACAACCCGTCGATCAGGCCGTCGATCGACGGCGCCGCCGCCATGATCCGCCGAAAGGCGTCCGTCGTCACGCAGAAGCCGTCCGGCACGCCGGCGTCCTCGATCCGCGCCAGCCCGCCCAACTGCGCGCCCTTGCCGCCGACGACCGCGACCTGCGTCTCGTCGACCTCGTGAAGATCTCGTACGTACTGCCCGTACTGTCCGTACTGCTCGGTCACCGTGACACCTCCCGGGCAGCGGCGATCCGCCGTACCACGATGGCCGATCGGCTCACCGGCGCCTCCCGCCTTGTCGAACCTCTTGTCGAGCACGTCCTCATCCCTGATTGCCTTCCCGCCGACTACTCGTCCGGCCGCTCCGCCACTCGGGCGGCACACACGCCCGCACCGGCGCGGATCGCGGCGCAGGCCGACGATTGTGCGCCGAGACCAGGGCCTTGCGGCAAGCCCCCCAGTGCGCTATAAGTTAAGAGAGGCAAGGAGAGGACTCTCCTTGCCTTTGCCATGTGCGGTCCCGACCGGCCGGCAGCTCTCGCGCAGGTCTCTCGCGCGGAGCGAGGGCGTACGGCAAGCGAATACGCGTCGTCGGACTCAGGCCACGAGCAGGCGGAGCCCGAGCTCTGCCGCTGGAGGTTCTCCGTGTCAGCGGCCACGCACGGTGCCGCGCCCGTGGGACGCTCGGCCCGCATCGTGTCGTGTCTGCTGGTTCCGTTCCCCCTGAGGACCGTCGTCGTTGCGCTGCCCAGGACTTTTGTGAGGCACTTCGTGGGACATCTGTACTGCGGTGTTCGTGCTTCTCGGCACTGCACCACGCCTGTCGGCCTCCGTAGGCTTGCCGCATGTTCAAATCTCACAAATCAGGACCGGACGACGCCTGGGAAGGCATCGTCGAGGACAAGTCGCGGGGCATGCTCGACGGCGCGAACATGTATCACTTCGTCAAGGTGCGGCGTGCGGACGGCCAGTTCACGAAGGTGCGCATCGACCGTGGGCTGTGGAAGTCGATCGCGGTCGGCGATCGCATCGTCAAGGAGCCTGGTGGCGGCCCGGCCAAGGCGTGACCCCGGGGCGCTGGACGGAGAACGTCCCGCAGCGCTTCCGGTCGGCGCCCACAGGCCACTCGGCGTCATGAGCCGTCGAGCAGAGCCGTACGAGGTGCGACGTAAGCGGGGCCGGCCCGTGTCGGGCAGGCCCCGCAACCGGCCGCTGCGGGTCGGTCAGAGGTGGTCGACCGGTGTCGGAGTGGGCGCGGTTCGTGTGCTGCTGCGGTACGTGGAGACGCCCAGCGCCAGCAGCCAGTAGCTGAGGAGGGCTCCCATCAGGGCGGTGGTGCCCCAGCCGTTGGCGGCGTAGAAGTGCGCGGGGGTGTTGCCGAAGAACAGGGAGGGCACGAAGGCGAGGTTGACGCCGGCGAGGGCGTAGGCCGACCGGCCGGTCCACCGGGGCAGCAGCTTCGTGCGCGAGAGGGTGTGGCCCACCGCGGTCAGGAACAGCGCCAGCATCAGGCGGGAGATGGATCCGTAGAGGATGTAGGTGCCGCTGACCTCGATCGTCGGGTCGATCGGGTGGTCGGCGGCGATGACCGCGCCCGCTTCCAGACCGCTGGAGACCAGTGTGATCGTCGCGTACACCAACCCAGCTGCGAAGGCGATCGTCGCCGCCCACTCGTACGCCGGGTTCGCCTGTTTGACCAGTTCCCGCAAGGCGGTCACGAACACGACCAGGCAGGCGAGAGCGACGATCCCGATCAGCAGTCGGCTCAGCACGTTCGCGTCCGGCGGTGGACCCGAGTAGACGAAGTACAGGGGCACTTCGACGATGAAGGCGGCCGCGGCGGCGATGCCGGTGACGCCGGTCAGACGTCGTGCGAAGGTTTCGGTCATGGGTGTCCCCCGTGGGTGTGTGGATGCCTGCCGGCTCGTGCGCCGACGCAATGCATCCTGCCCGCCGAGGTGTCCGCCGTCGCTGGGCCTGAACACCGAAGACGAGGTGGTTCCGGCACCACCACCGCGGGAGTCACTCCGGCGGGTACCCGGCCGGCCGGCCAACCATGGGTTCCGGAAACGGTGTTCAGGAACGATGACCGTCCCGGCCTCGGCAGCGGTTCTCCCTCTCACCCGGGGTCATCGTCGCTGCCGCACGGCGCCCGGCCCCCGTCCGCCGATGCGCCGTGTCGACAACGCCGCGGGTCACTGCACCTGGTCGTCCGGGGCCGGGGAGCCGGGCTTCGGTTCGGGGGTGGGCTCGGTGCCGGTGACGATGCGGTGGATCGTCTCCAGCGGCAGCTTCGGTGAACCGTCCGGGTAGAGGAGGCCGTTGGTCTCCTGGGCGGTGTCCATGAACTGTGTGTAGCAGAAGCCCGCGACGATCGGGCTCTTGTGCAGCACCCCGAAGATGTCGCCGAGCAGGGCGGCGTACTGCGTGCCGGAACTGGTGCGCGTGTAGGAGAACTCGTCCTCCTCGGCGCCCACGGACAGACCGCCGAACTCGGTGACCATCAGCGGGGCTTCACCGGTGCGGAAGCGCTCCGTCTGGCGTGCGTCGAGGGAGAGGACGCGTCCGGCGGGGCCCGGTGAGGCGAGCAGTGCCTCGAATCCTTCGGTGCCGCCGTAGCGCCGGGTGAGCAGTTCGGGGTCCGAGGAGTAGTCGTGCACGCCCATGATGTCGCTGTCGGTGTGCTCCCAGCCCTCGTTGGACATGACCGGTCGGGTCGGGTCGAGGGCGCGGGTCAGGTTGGCGAGGGCGACCGTGTAGGCCCGCTGCGCCGGGTCGTTCGCCATGTCGGAGCAGCCCCAGCTCTCGTTGACCGGGACCCAGGTGACGATCGAGGGGTGGCTGCGGTCGCGCCGCACCATGTCAAGCCATTCGCGGGTGAGCAGTTCCACGGCCTCGGTGCCGTACTCGTACGCGGCTCCGGTCTCGCCCCACACCAGCAGGCCGAGCCGGTCGGCCCAGTACAGGAAGCGCGGGTCCTCGGCCTTCTGGTGGATGCGGACGGCGTTGAAGCCCATCGCCTTGATGAGTTCGACCTCGCGGCGCAGTTCGGCGGTGCCGGAGTTGGCGATCAGGGTGTCGGGGCGGTAGCCCTGGTTGAGGACCGAACGCACGTAGTAGGGGCGGTCGTTGAGCAGGAAGGCACCCCGGCCGACGCCGGCGCTGCGCAGGCCGACGTAGCTGTCGACGGTGTCGAGCACCTCGGAGGTGGCGGCGTCGCGGACGGTGACCCGGGCGTCGATCAGCGTGGGCCGCTCGGGGCTCCACAGCAGGTCCTCGCGGTCGATGCCGTTGCGCAGGGCGGGGACGACGAGGTCGATGCGGCTGCGGGGAGTGCGGACCGGGGTGGCGGACTCGGCGAGGGTCTCGCCGTCGTGGCTCAGGACGATCTCGACGGTCACCGGGGCGGCCGGCACCGCGGCGAGGGTGATCTCGGCCTCGACGCCGCGCGCCGGGTCGGGGATCCAGGCCAGGTCGGTGAGGTGCTGGGCGGCGACGGTCTCGGTCCACACGGTCTGCCAGATGCCGGTGGTGCGCTCGTACCAGACCGCGTGCGGCCGGTCCTGCCAGTCCTGCTTGCCGCGCGGCTGGGCCAGGTCGGCCGGGTCGTCCTCGGCGCGCACGACGAGCACGTGCTCGGTGGCGCCGGGGCGCAGTGCGTCGGTCACGTCGGCGGTGAACGGTGTCTGGCCGCCCGCGTGCTCGGCCACCAGGCGGCCGTCCAGCCAGACCCTGGCCCGGTGGTCGACGGCTCCGAAGTGCACCAGTGCCCGGTCGCCGCCGCTGACGGCGAGGACGTGGTGGGGGATGCGGCGGCGGTACCAGACCACCGCGTGCGGCGTGGTCTCGCCGATGCCGGAGGCGGGGGCCTCGGGCGGGAACGGGACAGTGATCTCCCGGTCGAACGCGCCTGGCGCCTCCTCGGAGAACCACGCGTCGCGCTCGCCCTCGCGGGCGTCGTCGTACCCGAACTCCCAGACGCCGTCGAGGCTGTGCCACCGCTCCCGGCGCAGGATCGGCCTCGGATACGTCCCGTCCTGCTCGCTCGCCCTCACGGATCCTCCTCCTGCCCTTTTCCGGAATTCCCGGCATGGGCGCGTTTCTACGATCGAAGCCCTGTCATCATGAGTGATCGTTTGCATCGATGCAAGACCTTGATGGGATGGGACGATGAGTCGGGGCTCCGCGGTGCGGCAGACTCTGAGATCCTGTCGGCCGCCCGATCGGGGCCACCCGGCCGTCTCCGAGTGCCGACACGACGGGAAGGAGGCCCCAGTGGCCAGAGTGCGGATGCGGGACGTGGCCGAGCACGCCGGAGTGTCGGTGCGCACGGTGTCGAACGTGGTCAGCGGCTACTCGCACGTCAGCCCCGACACCCGCGCCAAGGTGCAGCGCTCGCTCGACGAGCTGGGCTACCGCATGGACTACCTGGCCCGCGGCCTGCGCTCGGGCCGCACCGGCTTCATCGCGCTGGCGGTGCCGTTCGTCGCCGAGCCCTACTTCGCCGAGCTGGCCCAGGCCGTCATCCGGGCCGCCGGCCGGCGCGGCATCACGGTCCTCGTCGAGTCGACCGCGGGCGACAGCGAGGTGGAGCGGCGGATCATCGAGGGCGGTCTGACCAATGTCGCCGACGGGGTGCTGCTGAGCGCCCTGGCCCTGCCGGCGAGTGACGTCGCCGCCAAGAAGCCGGACTTTCCGCTGGTCATGCTGGGTGAGCACAGTGTCGGTGACCAGTTCCCGCGGGTCGGCATCGACAATGTGGCCGCGGCCCGCACGGCGGTCGAGCACCTGCTGGAGCAGGGCTGCCGCTGGATCGTCGCGCTCGGCCGCAACGGCAGCGAGAACGGCCGCCAGCGCACCGAGGGGTACGAGCAGGCGATGTCCGCGGCCCGGGTGCGGCGGGTGAACTGGCTGGTCGTACCGGTCGACGACTGGACCAGGGACCAGGGCTACGCGGCCGTGCGGGAGCTGCTGGAGGGCGACGGTCCGCTGCCCGACGCCATCTTCGCCTTCAACGACGCGCTTGCCGTGGGCGCGCTGCGGGCCCTGGACGCGTCCGGGGTGCGGGTGCCCGAGCAGGTCGCCGTCGTCGGGATCGACGCCATCCAGGAGTCGGCCTACACCCACCCGCCGCTCACCTCGATCGCCCCCGACCTCGACGCCATCGCCGAGCGCGCGCTGGCCCTGCTGGAGGAGCAGATCCAGTCCCGCGCGGCCTCCGAGGAGGTCGCTTCGAGCGAGGAAGCGCAGGCGGGAGCGGTGGCGGCGGCGCCCCAGGAACCCACGCCGTACCGGCTGGTCGTACGGGAATCCTCGCGCCGCGAGACCGTGCGGGAGTGAGCCGGGGTCCGGCGCGGGCGATGTGACGCCGGTCGCGGCGGGCGACGGCACGGCGGGTGCAGGGTGGGTGCGGCGACGCGTCGCGCCGGGCGCGCACGCGTCCTGACGATGCCCGTTCTGTGAAGGTGTGAGGTGGTGTGGTCCGAGCTCCGGCCGGTGCGGCGCGGTACGTGCGCGGCCCCGGAACCACGCCCTGTGCCGTGGTGAGCGGGACCGGACGGGGTGCGGCAGGGGCTGGGCGGGGTCGCGGCAACAGCCTGGCGGACTTCTTCCCGACGATCTATTGCATCGTTGCAAAACGTGTGCGAGGGTCTGCGCCATCGAGTTCACATCGATTTAACGAGGTGAATACCCCTATGAGCGGAGCGATGGCGCGCCGGCGGTTTCTTGCCCTCGGTGGTGGCCTTGCCCTGACCGGAGGGCTCGCGGCGTGTTCCTCCCCGCTCGCGTCCGGCCTCACGGGCTCGCAGCCGAACACGGCGGATGTCGTCTTCTGGAACCTCTTCACCGGTGGTGACGGCGCCAACATGGTGCTGATGGAGAAGGCGTTCCAGAAGGCCAACCCGGGAACGACGGTCGACGCGACCATCCTGGGCTGGGGCAATCCGTACTACACGAAGCTGGCACTGGCCACCGCGAGCGGCACCCCGCCGGACGTCGGCATCACCCATCTCTCGCGGCTTCCGCTGCTGGCCGCCTCCGGCCTGCTGCAGCCGGTCGAGGACACCCCGCTCGGGGAGCTGGGTGTCACCGAGGACAAGTTCACCCCGGCGGCCTGGAAGAAGGCCACCGTGGACGGAAAGGTGTACGCGGTCCCGCTGGACACGCACCCCTTCGTCCTCTATTACAACGTCGACATCGCCCGCAAGGCGGGCCTGCTGAACTCCGCCGGCGACGGACTCGTGGCCCTCAAGGGCAAGGAGGACTTCGTCGCCGCGGTGAAGGCGATGAAGGACGCGGGCGGCGCCCAGTACGGCGCGGTCATGTCGATCACCGCCGACCCCTCCACGGCCTGGCGCTTCTTCAGCATGGTCTACTCCGGCCTGGCCGGCCCGATCGTCACCGACTCCGGCACGAAGATCGCCATCGACGACGAGGCGATGCAGGAGACGGTCGCCTTCATGCAGAGCCTGACCGGCCCGAACCTGATGCCGAAGAACCTCACCGGTGCCGGCGCCAACGCCCTCTTCAGCACGGGCAAGGCCGGCTTCCTCTTCGACGGCGAGTGGCAGATCCCGTCGTACCGGTCGGTCAAGAACCTGAAGTTCGACGTCGTGCCGTTCCCGGCGCTGCTCGGCGACAAGCCGGTGGCGTACGCCGACTCGCACGCGCTGATCCTGCCGCGCAACGACCGCGGCGACGCGACCCGCACCCGCAACGCGTCGAAGTTCGTCAAGAGCCTGCTCGACAGCAGCGCCGTGTGGGCCGAGGGCGGCCACATCCCCGCCTGGCTGCCGACGCAGAAGAGCAAGGCGTTCCTCGACCTGGCGCCCCAGCGCAACTACGTGGACGCCGCCTTCAACGCCCAGTACGACCCGGTCGCCTGGTACACCGGCGCCGGCTCGGACTTCCAGGGCGTCATCGGCGGAACGGTCATCGAGGCGCTCGCCGGGCGGATCTCGCCCAAGGGCATGGCGGGCGCGATGCGCTCCGCCCTCAAGCGGTACACCACGTCCCGACCGCCGGTCACGATGAAGTAGGAGGCAGTCACCATGACGACCGTCGTCTCGACGCGACCGGCACCCGCCGCAGCACCCACGGCACTCGCCGCCGACCGGCCCACCCCCTCCGAACGCCGGGCGGGCCGGCTGCTCTCCGCCCCCTTCCTCGTCGTCTACCTGCTGTTCCTCGTCGGCCCGCTGCTCGTCGGCGTGGTGCTGAGCTTCTTCAACACCACCACCGTCAAGAGCGGCCTCGGGGACTTCGTCGGCCTGTCGAACTACCGCGAGGTGCTCACCGACTCCCTCTTCTGGGAGAGCCTGTGGCACTCGGTGCTCTTCACCCTGCTGACCACACCACCGCTGGTGATCCTCGCCCTGGCCGTCGCCATCCTGGCCTCGCGCATACGCCGCGGCCGGCTCTTCTACCGCATCGCGTTCTTCGTGCCGTACGTCGTGCCGTCCTCCGTGGTCACCCTGGTCTTCCTGTGGATGTACACCCCGCAGATCGGCCTCATACCCAAGGTGTTCGACGCCGTCGGACTGCCCGTGCCGGACTTCATCGGCAGCACCTCGGGCGGCTGGACCGCCGTCGTGCTGATGACCGTGTGGTGGACGTTCGGCTTCAACTTCGTCCTCTACACCGCCGCGATCCAGGACGTCCCCGCCGACGTCTACGAAGCGGCCGCGATCGACGGCGCGAGCCCCTGGCAGCAGATCCGCCACATCACGATCCCGCTGCTCGGCAGGACCACCAGTCTGGTGCTGATCCTGCAGATCCTCGCCTCGCTGAAGGTCTTCGACCAGATCTACCAGCTGCTCGGCGGCGGACCGAACCAATCGACCCGGCCGGTCATCGAGTACATCTACGACACCGGCTTCACCGCCTACCGGGGTGGCTACGGCGCTGCCGCCACCATGGTGTATTTCGTCATCATCGTCGCGATCTCGGCGGCCTGGTACGGGCTGCGGCGCCGTCGCGCGACCAGCAGCGCGGCCTGAGCGGAGGACCCATGACCACCATCACCCAGCCGCAGCTCGCCGAACCGACCGGCGCGGTCAACGGCGCCAGACTCTTCAACCGGCTCTGCGCCGTGTGCCTGACCCTGTTCGCGCTGATCTGGCTGGTGCCCTTCGTCTGGGCGCTGATCACCTCGCTGCGCGACGACGCCGCCATCACCCAGAGCCCCACGTCGATCTTCGACGGCGGCTGGTCGCTGAAGGCGTACTCGACCGCCTGGGACAACCACCCGATCGGCACCTGGTACCTCAACAGCCTGGTGATCTCGGTGCTCGCCGTGATCTTCACCGTGGCCTTCTGCTCGATGGCCGGATTCGCCCTGGCCTTCCTGCGCTTCCGCGGCCGTGCCCTGGTCATGGCCGTCGTCACGGCCGGCCTGATGCTGCCGACCGAGGCGCTGGTGCTGCCCCAGTTCATCGAGTACCGGTCGTTCCACCTGCTCGGCACGTTCTGGGCCCTGGTCCTGCCGTCGGTCGCGGCACCGATCTCGGTGTTCGTCTTCCACTCCTTCTTCCGCGGCATCCCCACGGCGCTGATCGAGGCGGCCCGTATCGACGGCGCGAGCTGGTGGCGGGTCTACGCCGGCGTCTGCATGCCGATCTGCCGTCCCGCGGTGTCCACGGTCGCGATCCTGACCTTCATCAGCTCCTGGAACTCCTTCCTTTGGCCGCTGCTGGTCCTGAGCCAGACCAGGTCCCAGACCATCCCGGTGGGCCTCGCCTCCCTCGTGGACCCCACCAGCCCCCAGTACGCCGAGATCATGGCCTCCTCCGTCCTCGGCTTCATCCCGCTCATCGCGGTCTTCCTGGTCTTCCAGCGACAGATCGTCCAGGGAATCGCCACGACCGGCATCAAGTGACCGGTCCTGCCCCACCCCGCCGCCGCGGCGGTGCCACAGCCCACCCCGGGAGACCGGAACGGGTGACGGCACCGCCGCGGCGGCGTTCGGAGGAGGACTTCCGGGAAGAGTCGCCGCGCACTGTCGATCCGGCAACACCTCGTTCGACGTCCTGATGTGGGGCCCGTCGCCGTACGGGGCACGGGCCAGGACCAGAACGAGGAAACATGGCGGATCAGCTGCTGAGAGTGATGAACTTCTGCGTCTCGCGGGACGGGATCGCCTGCGGTCCCGGAGGGGACCAGAGCCTGGAGGAACCCTTCGGCCTTCCCCGTCCCGAACGACTGTTCTCCTGGGCCGGCGCCACGGCCAGCTGGCCCAACCGGACCGACCCCGGCGGCAGCCGCGGCCTCGACGACTACTTCACCCGGGACTTCCCCCGCAACATCGGCGCCGAGATCATGGGACGCAACAAGTTCGGCCCCCAGCGCGGGCCCTGGCAGGACCACGACTGGCAGGGCTGGTGGGGCGACGAGCCCCCGTTCCGCACCCCCGTGTTCGTCATGACCCACCACGGCCGCCCGTCGATCACGCTCTCCGACACCACCTTCCACTTCGTCGAGGGCACCCCGGAAAAGATTCTCGAACAGGCGAAGGAGGCTGCACAGGGCCAGGACGTCCGGCTCGGCGGCGGGGTCACCACCGTCCGCCAGTTCCTGGACGCCGACCTCGTCGACACCCTGCACGTGGCGGTCGCACCGGTGGAACTCGGCTCCGGGCTCCCGCTCTGGGACTCACCCGGCGAACTGGAGGACCGGTTCCAGCACGAGGCCGTGCCCAGCGCGAGCGGCGTCGTGCACCACCTCTACTGGCGGAGGTGACCGGAGCGCACCGACCCGACCGGCCGGGCGGCCGCCGGTCAAGAGCCCGCCGGGGAGCTTGAGATGCCGTGGAGACCGGACGGACCATGAAGTCCACCGGTCCCCACCGCATCAGGAACGGACGAAGCGCTCGACCTTCAGCCGCTCAGCTGAAGACGAAGGGTCCCGGCGACTGGGCGGCGCTCGACGTACAGGTCACGGTGATGCCGAAGATGACCATCTTCAGCGAGCCCTTGTAGAAGTCCAGGCTGTCGCCGACGGCCACGGTCCCGGGGAGCGGACCGACGGTGACCGCCCCGCCGGCGGGCATGGCCGGGTTCACCGTTCCGCTGAAGACCCGGTTGGCGCCGGTGGAGTTGGTCATGGTGAGCGTGGAGTTGATGGAGTTCGCCGAGAGTGCCAGCGGGGTGGTGATGCCAGTGGAGCTGAGGGTGACGGTGGCCGAGGTGCCGCTGACCTGGGTCGCGGTCAGTGTGGCCGCGCCGCCGCCGAAGAGGCCGCAGCTCGCGGTGATGGTGGCCGAACCGGGGGTGACGGCCGCGGCCGCGGAGGGGGCGAAGGCCAGCGCCGTGGCGGCCAGGATTCCGGCCGTGAGTGCCGCACCTGAGGCTAATCGCTTCATGGGATCGAGCTTCCTTCCCGCTACGAGGGAATGCCATGTGGGAAGCGACCCCGTCCGGGTGGGTGCGGTCACACCGCGGGGCGCCGGATCTGACGGACCGTCGGATCCTGGGTCCCATTGATGCGCGAGCGGCACGGGCCCACAAGGTTGAAATCTGGCCGATCGTCTGAACCCCCTTACCACGGAACGCAGTTGTGCTAGCCGTGCCTCGATGAACGGCTGTGCCTCGGCGACGGTCACGGCAGTGCGCGCGGGCCCGGATCCGCCGGCCCGTCGAGTCCCGATGGTGAGAGTCATGGCCCGTGTCGCGTAGGCGACCTCGCCGGGCAGCGGCCGTCCGGTCCTGGGCGGCGCCACGAATTCGATGTGTGCCTCGTGGTGGCGCAGCATCTGCCGGACGCCCTTGCGCAGCCGTGCGTAGGCCTCGTGGGTCGGCTCCTCGGACAGTTCCTGATCGGTTCGCCGGCGGAGGAGCGCGGGGCGATCAGCGCGGCGCGGTCGTCCGTACGGCCGGTCCGGCGTCGACGGCGCTCTCGACATCGTCCGGGCGAGGATCAGCACGCGGGTCCGCACCCTTCGTGAACTCGCCCACTACCGTGGACCGGGCCGCCCCCTCGCCTGCTCGGTCTGGCAGGAGCCGGCTGGTGTCCCATCGAGTGCAACGCCATTGAATTCAGCCATGGGGCCCGGCGCCGACATGGGCCTTCCCCCGTGATGGTGGACACGCGTCTTTGATCACGCGGCGAGCGTGAGTTCAGTGACGCGGTGTCGGCGTTCGTATTCGTCGGGGCTGAGGTGGCCGTCGGCGGAGTGCCGACGGCGGGCGTTGTAGCGCGTCAGCCAGGCGAAGACCGTTCTTCTGCAGGTGGTGGCGTCGCCGTAGTCGCGGGCGCCTTGGAGGGTCTCGCGTTTCAGGGAGGCGTGAAAGCTTTTGCAGGCCACGTTGTCCGCGCTGGTGCCGACCACGCCCATGGACCTGGTGACCCCGAGTTGGTCGCAGAGGTCGGCGAAGGCCCTGGAGCCGTACTGGGCTCCGTGGTCGGAGTGGAACACGGCGCCGTCCGTGCGGCCGCGGGTCGAGGCTGCCATCCGCAGGGCGTCGGTGACCAGACCGGTGCGCATGTGGTCGACGATGGACCAGCCGACGACCTTGCGGCTGAAGCAGTCCAGCACGGTCGCGAGATAGAGGAACTTCCCGCCTGCGAGCGGGAGACAGGTGATGTCGCCCATGTATGTGCGCCCCGGCGCGGGGGCGGTGAAGTCCCGCTGGAACAGGTCTGGAGCCTGTGCGGCTGCCGGGGCCGGGACGGTGGTGCGCACGCGTCTGCGCAGGCGGATGCCGGTGATGGAGAACGTCCGCATGATCCGGGCGATGCGCTTTTCGTCGACCCGCCGTCCTTTCTCACGGAGCTCGGCCGTTATGCGCGGGGAGCCGTAGGCGCCGCCGGATTCGCCGTGGACCTCACGGATCTCCTCGGCCAGGATCTGGTCCTTGTACTGCCGGGCGGCACGGCCGGCATCTCGCCCGCGACCGACCGGACGACATGATGCAGCAGGTCGTCCCGGGACTCGAAGTACGTATGGAACGTCCCGTACGAGACGCCTGCCGCCTGTGCCACCGCTTCGGGACTGAACGCGGACCATCCCTGCTGCTCCAGGACCTCCCGCCCGGCACGGATCAGGCCGTCACGGGTACGCCGGCCACGCGTCGTGGTCGGCGGCGTCGGGGCCGGCTCGGTCCGCTCTCGCCCCATGCTTCGATCATCCCACTGCCGGAGGGGGCCTCTCCCTCAGGACCCAGCCGGGGGGAGGGCGGCCTGCCCCGCCCTGCCGGACACCCAGGCGTCATGCCCGCACTGCCGGTGATCGATCAGAGGCGGCCGTCGAGGAACCGCCGTGTCTCGGCGACAGTCATGAGTCCCGTACCGTGTGCCACCGCTTCTCCTCCCTTGAGCAGGACGCAGGACGGGGCACCGGTGATCTCGTACCGGCTGGTCGTCCGCGGGCAGCGCGTGATGTCGGTGCGGACGACCGTCAGACGGCCCGCGTACGCCTCGGCGATGTCACCCATGACGAGGTCCATCGCCCGCGAGGGCTCGATGGCCTTGGGCCATGCGCCGGTGAAGTAGGCGAGGACCGGGTCCGCACTCGTCCTGAGGATGAAATCGAACTCCGCGTCCTCACGCGGTTGGTGAACCCGCTTCACCATGGAAGCTCCTGACCTCGCGTTCCGTCATGTCATCCCCATCATCCGGTACGGGAGCAGCGCAGAGATCATCCGACGTCACGGCGTCAAGGCCGGTGACGGCTCATGGCGCCGACGGAGCGGTGCCGCAGCGCAGGCCTGAGATGCAGGCATTGCGA
The DNA here is from genome assembly GCF_055584385.1 of Streptomyces sp. NPDC104096. Classification (NCBI taxonomy): domain Bacteria; kingdom Bacillati; phylum Actinomycetota; class Actinomycetes; order Kitasatosporales; family Streptomycetaceae; genus Streptomyces; species Streptomyces sp. NPDC104096. The sequence goes on along the minus strand of NZ_JBVJMD010000028.1, from coordinate 86,987 downwards.
TAGGAGGTCTCGTAGGCGCGTTCACCGGCGACCTTCGCGCCGCTCAGAATCCCGCAGATGACGACGACCGTCACGATCTGGGTGATGGTGATCACGTGTGCCTGACGGACCGCGCCCACGACCGAGGCGACCAGGGCGGCGACCGCCACGAACGCGCCCTCCCGCAGGTAGGGACCCGGCGGCACGCCGTAGTCCTGCGGATCGAACGACCAGTAGGTCGCGGCCCAGGACAGCCAGATCAGAGCAAGAGCTGCCGTCTCGACCACCGCCAGGGCCACGGCGATGGCCACGAGGCGACGCGTGCGCTCGGGATCCGCGTTCATGCGGCAAGAGTCACCCGCGCGGCACACGGTGTCATGAGTACCCGTACTCAGCCCCGGCCCTCCTCAGTGGAACTCGTGGACCACTTGGATCTCGCCGACGATGTGGGCGTTGAAGTCGTCCAGCTCCTCGGCCGGAACCCACAGCTCGAGGATCGTACGCCCGCCGGCCTGCTGGACGGGATACCTGCTCAAGTAATCCGACTCGACGTCAAAACGAGTGACGAAGCCGGCGCCATCGTGCTTCACGTTCCAGTCCCGTGCGATCTTGACCGCGTAGTCCTCGTTGAGGACCGGGTAGAAGATCGGCTGCTCGGGCAGCCGGGGCGGCCAGGCACGCCAGTTCAGCTCCCGAACCAGATCCAGCTCCTTGGGGCCGGTGGGGCGCCACAGGGTCGTCGTCGCTTGCTGGCTGGTCATCTGCATCGCTCACTGAATGTAGGCCGCCGGTACGGCGCGGGTCGGGAGACCGGACGATACCGGCGCCGCGAACTCGGCAGCTACGCAGTTTCCGCACCCTGGCCGGTTTCATGACGAGCGGTTACGTGACAGCCCTTGAGAGCAGTCCCGTATATGGCCGTGGGCGCGGTGCCAAATGCTGTGCGGATACTCGCGAGACTCCGACGCGGCGGCTGTGGCAGCCTGCCGCCATGCCGGAGCGATCACGTTCTGACTGGGGGAAGCGGCGTTCGGCGATGAGGCCGAAACCCGGACTTACACACCGAGGCAGTGAGGCCAGGTCCGCGTGTCCGGTTGAACCGTCTGGTGGCCGGGAGCCGTTGTGCGGTCGTGACCGGTCTCGGTGACCGGCCGTAGAGCCGGGGAGGATCCCCATGCCCACGTCGTCGTCCACGCCACCCGAGCCGTACGACCGGCCCGCCCCGTACGGTCGTGCGCGGCTCGGGCCGCGCGGTCTCATGAGCCGGCGCAGGACCGGGCCGGACGCGGAAGGCCCCGCGTCGCGCCCCGGACAGCGGGCACAGCCCGGCGCTCCTGCCCCGGAACTTCCCGCGGCTCCGCCGCCCGCCGCGCTGCTGCCACTGTTCCCGCTGCCTGCGGGGTTCGAGCCGGCCGGGGCTACCGGGGCGTGAGCCGCAGGGAGTTCAGCTTCTCCTCGATCTTCTCGGCGTCCGGATGATCGAACTCCGTGAAGATCGCGAGGGCTTGGCGCCAGCTGCCGCCGGCCGCCTCCGGGTCGCCCGCGGCCAGCTGGACGTCGCCGAAATGGCCCGGGGTGTGCCCCTCTCCCCACCGGTTGCCGATGTCCCGGTGGGTCGCGAGGGCCCGCTCGTAGTGGTCGACCGCGCGGTCAGGTGCGCCCAGCCGATGGTGGACCGTGCCGAGCACGTCGGGGGCGTCCCCCTCGACCCACCGGTTGCCGCCGGTGCGCAGGACGGTCAGCGCCTGCTCCAGGCAGCGGACGGCGCCGTCGTACCGGCCGAGTCGCTGGTAGGCGTCGCCCAGGTTGCTCAGCGCGATGCCCTCGCCCCAGATGTCGCCGACCTTCCGGTCCAGCGTCAGGCCCGGCGGCTGTACTCGACGGCCTTGGCGTACCGGCCGGCGTGCGGATAGGCGTCGCCCAGGTTGCCCACGGCCCGCAGCCTGCCCTCCGCGTCCCCGAGCTCCGGTAGATGGTCATGGCCCGGTGGTAGTGGTCGATCGCCTCGTCTCGGACTGATCAGCGGGTAGGCCGCGTCCGCGGTGTGCAGGTACCAGGACAGCAGCCGCTCCACCGCCGCTTCCCGGTCCCGCGGGCTCTCCTCGGCCTGGACACGCTCGGCGGCGTGCCCGCGCAGCAGGTCGTGCAGGGTGTAGCGGCCGGGAAAGTGCTCGGTGAATAGATGGGCGCGGGTCAGCTCGACGAGCGGGCCGCGGACCTCCCGTCGGGCAAGCCCGGCGAGGGCGGCCACGGCGGGTGTGGAGATGTCCGGGTCGGCGTGCAGACTCAGCAGCCGGAACAGGCGCGCGGCAGGCGCGGACAGGGCTTCGTACGACGATGAGAAGACGGTCCGCACGTCGATGCTGTCGTCGCCGGCGAACGCGTCGAGGCTGCCGTGGCTGTACCGGAGTTCCTCGGCGATGGCACTGAGCGGGAAGTCCGGGTGCGTGGCCGCGCGGGCCCCGGGCTCCGCGCCACTCCTGCGGAATCAGGGGTAACCGCCGCAGAGGATCACTTGACGTTCGGACCGCCTCGGACGGGGCAAACGGCCATCGACGTCGGATCAGTTGACGGGCTTCTCCCAGGTCAGCGAGTACCGGCGCAGCGCATGCCGGCGGTAGCGCACACCGGGCAGCAGCCGCCGGGCGGCAGCCCGCACCTGCCCATGGCTCATCTGCGGGTCGGCGACCGGCATGCCCTGCGGACCACGCGCGACGCAGCACCTTCGTGATCCGCACGATCGGGGCAGCCGCGATCAACGACGCCCACTCCGCCACGCTCGCCTCGCGGGCCAGACCGACCACCACCAACGTGCCGCCAGGCCGCAACAGCTCACGCATGCGGACGAGGGCCGCCTCGAAGTCCATGTGATGGATCGTGGTCACCGAGCAGACGAAGTCGTACTCCGTCTTCGGATCAGCCGGTGGCCGGAGTCCCGGCGGTCGGCTGCGTGGCCGGGGCGGCTTCCACCGGAGCGTCGGCGGTCACGGGGTTCAGCAGGTGCGCGATGTTCCGGGCGGCGACGGTGACCTCCGCGTCGGAGGCGTCGAGGCCTTGGGCGGCGAAGTAGGTGAAATTGACGCTGAGCAGGGCCATGCGGATGCGCAGCGCCTCCTCGACGGACGCGCCCGGGTCGGTGAGCGCGTCGAACAGGGTGTTCATCCGCTCGTGGACGCTCTGGTGACCAGGGTGCAGGTCCTTGATCACGCGCTGGTTGGCCAGGGCGAACCGCACCATCCGCGATCCCCGCTCGGACGCCATGTCGATCATCCGGTCGATGGCCTGTGAGACGAGTTGCGGGCCCGGGGTCTGGGTCCGGGCCCAGGCGATCAGTTCGTCGAAGGTGGCCAGGTGCTCGGCGAAGAGCGAGACGACGATGTCCTCTTTGCTGGTGAAGTGGTAGTAGAGAGCCGCCTTGGTGACCCCCAGCCGCTCGGCGATCTCCCGCAGAGAGGTGGCCTCGTACCCCTGCTCGGTGAACAGTTCCATGGCCACGTTGCGGATCTCGGCCTTGGTGTCGCTGCCGCGCCGATGCCCTGTGCCTGCCGCCATCGATGTCCGCCTTCTCTCGTCCCCGGGGTCAGCTTGCAAGCTTACCGTCCGGCAAGTAATTTACTTAACGACAGGTAAGTGGAGTGTCCATCGAACTCCGCATCGGCCTCGCTGTACGCGGCCGTGCCTGGAGCAGATTCCCCCTTATTCCGGCGCTCCCGCCGTCCATGCGCCATGTGGACCGGGGCGCCCGTCGGCGTGGGCTGCTCGCAGCTGTTGCAGTGACCGTTCGAAGAGAGGCCGTGCCATGGAGTCGACAGCGACGAAGACCGCCGAGGAGGAGGCGCCGCCCAGGTTCACCCACCGTGAGATCATGGTGACCATGAGCGGCCTCGTCATCGCGATGTTGCTGGCCATGCTCGACAACATGATCGTCGCTCCCGCGCTGCCCACCATCGTGGGTGACCTGGGCGGGCTGAACCACCTGGCGTGGGTGACCACCGGCTACATCCTGGCGTCGACCGCGGCCACGCCGATATGGGGCAAGCTCGGCGACCTCCTCGGCCGCCGGGTGACCTTCCTCTCGTCGATCGTGATCTTCCTCATCGGCTCCGTGCTCTGCGGCATGTCGCAGAACATGGGTGAGCTGGTCGGCTTCCGCGCCCTGCAGGGCCTGGGCGCCGGTGGCCTGATGGTCGGCGTGATGGCGGTCATGGCCGAGATCGTGCCGCCGCGTGAGCGGGGCAAGTACCAGGGCGTGCTGATGGCCGTCATGCCCGTCGCCATGATCGGCGGCCCGCTGGCCGGCGGCTTCATCACCGACCACCTGAACTGGCGTTGGGCCTTCTACGTCAACCTGCCGCTGGGCATCGCAGCCCTCGCGGTGTGCTGGTTCACCCTGGCCAAGCTGTCCCGCGGCACCGGCAAGGCGCGCATCGACTGGACCGGCGCGGCTCTGCTCACCACCTGGATCAGCACCCTCGTACTGATCACCAGCTGGGGCGGCAACGAGTACGAGTGGGGCTCGGCCACGATCATCGGTCTGGCCGTGGCGACCGTGCTGGCCTTCGTCGCCTTCGTGATCGTCGAGCGCCGCGCCGCCGAGCCGATCATGCCGCTCGCGGTCTTCAACAACCGCAACTTCTCGCTCGCCGGTGCCCTCAGCTTCATCGTCGGCTTCGCCATGTTCGGCGGGGTGACCTTCCTGCCGCAGTTCCAGCAGTTCGTCCAGGGCTCCTCCGCCACCAACAGCGGCCTGCTGCTCATGCCGATGATGCTGTCGTCCATGGCCGTGTCGCTGGCCGGCGGTGCCGTGATCAGCCGCACCGGGCGCTACCGCGCTCTGCCGATCGTCGGCACCGTCCTGATGGCTGCCGGTCTGGCGCTGTTCGCCACCATGGACATCGACACCAGCCGCGCCGCCACCTCGCTCTACATGGTGGTGCTCGGCGCCGGCATGGGCTGCCTGATGCAGAGCACCATGCTCATCGCCCAGAACAACGCCCCGCTGCGTGACATCGGCGCCGCCACCGGCGCCGCGACCTTCCTGCGCAACATGGGCGGCTCCGTCGGCGTCTCCCTGCTGGGCTCGCTCTACGCCACCACCCTCACCGACAGCGTCACCTCCCACATGGACGCCACGGCCGGCGCGTCCGGCGGCCGGTTCGAGGTCGCCCAGATGACGCCGCAGGTCCTGAAGAGCCTGCCGGAGACGGTGCAGCACGTGTTCCAGCAGGCCGTCACCGACGGCGTCGGCGCGGTCTTCGCCTGGGGCGCGGCCGTGGCCGCCGCCGGACTGCTGATCGCCGTCTTCATCCGCCACGTCCCGCTGCGCGGCTTCGACTCCGCCGCCAAGCCCGACGCGGCCCCCGAGGGCACCGACCAGAACACCCCCGCCCCGGCCACCGCGGGCTGACCCACCACGTGACCCGAGCCGTGCGGGGCGGTCCTTCAACGGACCGCCCCGGACGGCTTTTGTCTTGTCCGCAGCCCGGCTCGTAGGGATCGGCCAGGTATCCGGTCCGGGCGCAAGTGTCCGGAGCATCGTCCCTCACCGAGCGCCACTCGACGTGTGCTCAGCGGCCCCGACGGAACCAGCGTCGGCGGGTGGGCGCCACCGGCTTCGGCTGCGCGGCGTCGAACGGCGGGAGGGCCTTGAAGGCGTCGTCCAGGACGACGGTCGGGGTGATCCGTCGGAGGGCGGTGCGGATCATGGACAGCGGGTGGGTCGGGAACTGCTCGTCCCACTCCTCGTGGTCGGCGACGTGGTACGGCAGCGGGACCTCGAGGTCCGGCGCGTACGGATGCGGCTTGAAGTAGTCGGCGGGACCGATCCGGTCGAGGACCACGGCTTCACGCAGGCCGGTCATCCCACTTTCCGCAGCCTGGATCTTGAGTACGGCGCTGCACCGGTCCCTGGGTACGGTCCAGGACCCGAGGAAGACCTGTCCCGGTCGGTCGGGCAGGCGCACCTTGGCGAACTGCCGTACGGCCGGGACGGTGTCGATCTCGCCGACCACGACCTCGATCAGTCCCGCACCGGCCTCGGCGGTGAACTCCGTGAGCCCGCGCCGCAGTCGCTCCGGCTGGTCGAGCGGGGCCGGCAGGTCGGGTACGAGCTCGAAGTGGTGCAGGGAAAGGACCAGACCCTGCTCGTCGGTCCATACGCCGGGCTCGCGTTCGGAGAAACCGGCCAGGTCGAGGTGGGTGATCGGCATCATGGCGGACATCCTCGCGGCCGCTCTTCCCGCCTCCCTGACCGGGGTGGCCGGCGGTCCGTGACGGATGATCTCGACCGGTCGCCCGGGTGATTCGTTCTCGGCTGCGGGTGACCGGCCGGGTCCGGTGGCCGCCCTACCCGCAGGACGGCAGGGAGGCGGCGTTGCGCAGGTGCGGCGCGGGCGCCTCGCCCTCCCTGGGGGTGAGCGGGTCGCGGGGACGCCGTGCGGGCCCGCAGCGGGGTTGGGGGCCCGCTCCGCTTCCGCGGCCGGGGGCCGGCGGGCGGGCAGCGCGTGCCGGAGCAGGGCGAGGCCGGCCGGCAGCATGACCAGGCCGCAGACGCCGTTCGAGCCGAAGGCGGAGTACACGCGCACGTCCAGCCAGGAGCCCGCACCGCAGCCAAGGAACGCGCAGGTCATGTATGCGGTGTTGAGACGGGCACGCGGTCGACACGGCGCCCCGGCGATCGGGGTGGCGAACACGCCGGCCGCCCCCGCCAGGGCGAGCACGCCGACGGCTGGGGTGCCCAGGCGGTAGGCCGGGCCGGTGATGCAGGGCGCGAGAGCGGTCCGGGCGGCGCTGAAGGCGGCGAACACCAGCGCCGGGCCGAGGGCCGAGCGCCGCATCAACTGCGTGGGGCCGCCTCGGCGATCTCCACCCATGCTCAGGCCGCACAGACACCTCGGGCGTCCAAGCCGTCAAGTGGCTGCGGGTGGTGCTCCGATCCAGTCGAACAGGCCGGTGGTCAGACGCTGGAGAAGGCGGCCAGGAGTGTGTCTGTGCGGAACTGAAGCTCAGGTGTCCCGGCTCCTGTGATGCTGACGGAGATTTCCTCGCCGCCGATGGCTTGAGCAAGGACGACTTCGAGAGTGGCCCTCGTGCCGGCCAAGGGATACGAGTACCAGCCGTTCGGCGCTTCGTCGTCGGTGTCCTGAACACCGGCTTCGACAATCTCCCAGTCCGTTTCGTCGAAGGCGTATTCGACGTAGCGGGACAGCAACTCCAGGAAGGCGCGCAGGTTGCGGCCCCAGATCCATCCGGCGATCGGCTCGGTCATCGGGGCCTTCCTTCGTGGATACCCCGGCCTTCAGGCCAGGGAGGAATCGAAGCTCCCGCGTAGCGGGGCAGGGAAAGTCGGTTCGCCGCCAGGGCGGACCGGCGTCCACCCCAGCTACCGGCATCCCTTCACAAGCTGACGAAACATCATGTGAGGCGTGAAGAGGCCACCCACGTGAAGCGGGCGTTCAAATACCGTTTCTATCCGACCGATGCGCAGGCAGTCGAGCTGTCGCGTACGTTCGGCTGCGTGCGGAAGGTCTACAACCTCGCTCTTGCGGCGCGCACCCAAGCGTGGGCGCGGCAGGAGCGGGTGAACTACAACCAGACGTCGGCGATGCTGACTGCATGGAAGAAGACGGAGGAACTCGCCTACCTCAACGACGTCTCCTCGGTCCCGCTCCAACAGGCCCTTCGGCACCTGCAGACGGCGTTCACGAACTTCTTCGGCAAACGCGCCAGGTATCCACGTTTCAAGTCGCGCAAGAAGTCGCGGAAGTCGGCGGAGTACACCACCAGCGCGTTCCGGTTCCGGGACGGCCAGCTGACCCTGGCGAAGATGACGGAGCCGCTCGACATCGTGTGGTCCCGCTGGCTGCCCGAGGGCGTGTTGCCGTCCACGGTGACCGTGTCGCAGGACGCGGCCGGACGCTGGTTTGTGTCCCTGCTGTGCGAGGACCGTCCGTCCGACCGCTGCCCGCCACCGGCGCGGCCGTCGGTATCGACGTCGGGCTCGGCCACCTGCTGACCCTTTCGACCGGCGAGAAGGTCGCCGACCCCCGGCACGAGCGCCGCGATCGCGCCCGCCTCGCGAAGGCCCGGCGACAGCTCGCCCGCAAGGCCAAGGGCGACGGAGCGAACCGGGCCGAGGCCCGCCGGAAGGTCGCCAAGGTCTACGCCCGCATCACTGACCGCAGGCGTGACCATCTGCACAAGCTCACCACTCGGCTCGTTCGTGAGAACCAAACGATCGTGATCGAGGACCTCGCGGTTCGGAACATGGTGAAGAACGGCAGCCCGGCACGCGCTATCAGCGATGCGGCGTGGTCGGAGTTGCGGAGCATGCTGGAGTACAAGGCTCGGTGGTACGGCCGCGAAGTGATCGCGATCGATCGCTGGTTCCCGTCCTCCAAGCTGTGCTCCGCCTGCGGCAGCTTGCAGGACAGGATGCCGCTGAATGTCCGCGTGTGGACGTGTGACTGCGGGACGACCCACGCCCGGGACGTGAACGCGGCGAAGAACATCCTGGCCGTCGGGCTGACGGCGTCTGTCTGTGGAGCCGGCGTAAGACCTCAACGGAGCACTCCGGGCGGGCAGTCGGCGATGAAGCAGAAACCCCTACGGCGCGAGCCTTAGAATCCCCTTCCTTCAGGAGGGGAGAGGAAGTCAAGTGTCTCTCGTCCCTGTCCGGTTCTGCCGCTTGAGGCGGGTCCGGGCGGCGTTGCGGATCCGCTTGGTGCGGCCGCCGTCGGCGAGGATCTCGAGTGCGGTGGCGTCCGACGTCTCGGTCGTTTTGAGCTGGAGCCAGTTGGATGCCTCGAGCAAGCCGTCCGGATTCCACGGCCGGCCCAGTGTGACGGCTCGGAACAGGGACCACTCGCGCAGGCGCCGGGTCAGGAAGGGGTGGCGCGTGGTGACCTGAGTCATCCTCTCGGCCCAGGGCTCGTAGGCAGGCCCGGGGTGGAGTTCGGTGGCTCGGCGGTCGATGTGCCGTACGACGGCGGACTGGGCCATGGCCTGGTCGGGATCGGTGAGGACTTCCCTGACCCGGTCGGCCTCGTCGGCGTCGGTGACCTGCTCCAGTGCGCTCAGGTGAGCCCAGAAGCGAAGGTGCTCGCTGGGCTCTTCCGGCGGCGTGTCGTGGTGGTTCATGCGGCCTGGTCCTGTGGCAAGGCGTGCCTTCCCGACCCGCGCTGGAACACGGACCCACTCGGTGACCACCAGAGACGATGTGATGGTGCCTCAGGTCCTGGACGAGGTCGCCGGACGCGACCCGTCATGATTGCGGATCATGTGACGCCATGTGGCTCCGGTACGGAAAGCGATCCAGAACCGTGATGCGCCCGGTGCCGGGCAGTTCCGGCGTCGCCGACTCCCGCGGAGCGGCGCTGCCGCCAACGGGAGGGTGGCCTGCTCCTGTTCCTGCTCCCGCTTCGCGGATCGGCAGCGAACGCAGCACTCTCCCGGGCCCGTGTCGAGAGCTTGATCGTCGCCACGTCGGTGACGTGCCGCCGGGGAGCGCGGGCTGAGCAGGGGAGTTCCTCTCGTCATCAGCGGACTTTTGCCTGCTTGAGCAGAAGTTATGGACCTTTGAGTGAAACTTTCGCGCAACGGACTCTATCTTTGGTGCGATTCGCGGCTATACGATCCGCAGGAACTTGGACCGAGCCAGTCGCTCACCAGCAGTCCCGGTGGGCACTGACGCGCAGCTCGGCGTAGTACACGCACCTGCCGTCACGTCGTCCCCGTCCCGCCCGTACCGCTGCGATCGGTCATCTGTCCGCCTTGTTCTGAATATTCCGGCGCATATCCGCACCCTTCCCGGCCGGGCCGCCTCCGCACGACGGCCCGTTGGTCTCGCGTACCCCTGAGGAGGTTCCATGCGCATGGCCCTTCGCCGCCGTCTCACCGTGTTCGGCGCGCTGCTCGCACTCCTGGGCAGCATGCTCATCGGTCTGGCGTCAGCGTCCGTCCCCGCGGCCGCGGCGTCCCCACCGGACGCCGCGGTACCGGAGAACTCCGGCAACCAGTACAGAGTCCTGGTCTTCACGAAATCCACGGACGCCGACCCGGCGGTCACCGACGCCGGTGTGAGCGCCATAAGACAGTTGGGCAACCAGCTCCGGTTCGCGGTCCAAGTGACCGACGACGCCCGCAAGTTCGACGCGGAGCACCTCAAGCAGTACCGCGCCGTCGTCTTCCTCAACACCAGCGGCGACGTGCTCACCACCGCTCAGCAGGACGCCTTCGAGGCGTACTACCGCGCGGGCGGCGGCTTCGTCGGCATCGGCTCCGCGATCGAGGCCCAGCCCGACTGGACCTTCCTGTCCGACGCCATCGGCACCCGCTCCTTTGGCCGGACCGGTGTGCAGCCCGGCACCATCAAGGTCGCCGACCGCGTCCACGAGGCGTCGAAGAAGCTGCCGGAGTACTGGACCCACACCGACGACTGGTACAACTTCAAGTCCAACGTGCGAGGCAAGAGCCACGTCCTCGCCACCGTCGTCGAGGACGCCTTCAAGAAGCAGTCGTGGGGCGGAGACCTCACCGGCATCAGCGGCGGCAAGATGGGCTACGACCACCCGGTCACCTGGTGCAAGGACTGGGAGGGCGGCCGCTCGTTCTACACCGCGCTCGGCAACACCGCCGACAGCTTCGGCGAGAAGGACATGCGCTCACACCTCGGTGGCGCGATCAAGTGGGCGGCCGGCCAGGCCGACCCGGTGTACTCCGACTGCGGCGCGACCGTGCTGTCCAACTACCAGCAGACGGCCGTGGCGACGCCGCCGAACCTGAACGAGCCGATCGGCTTCGACGTCCTCCCCGACGGCCGGACCCTGCAGACCGACCGTCGCGGCAGCATCCGCCTGCACGACTCGAAGTCGAACAAGACCACCGTGCTGGCCCAGATCCCGGTCTACACGAACAGCGAAGACGGCATGTACGGGCCGGGGATCGACAACGACTTCAAGAACAACCACTGGGTCTACCTCTACTACGCGCCCCCCACCGTGAAGGACGTGAAGCTGTCGACCGGTGAGGTCGTCACGCAGACCACTCCGACGGCGGACGCGCCGACCACCGGGGCCTCGCCGTCCGTCTGGGATCCCTGGGTCGGGTACTTCCAGCTCTCCCGGTTCAAGTTCGTCGACGCCGACGGGGACAAGCCGGCGCACCTCGACGTCGGGTCCGAGCAGGAGATCATGCGGGTCCCGGTCAACCGCGGTGCCTGCTGCCACGTCGCGGGTGACATCGACTTCGACAAGCACAACAACCTGTGGCTGACCACCGGCGACGACACCCCGTCCGGCGGCGGCAACTCCGGGGGCTTCTCTCCCTTCAACGACATGCTGACCACGACCGGGCAGTACAACGCCCCGTTCGTCGACGCCCGCCGCTCGGCGCAGAACACCAATGACCTTCGCGGCAAGGTCCTGCGCATCTCGGTCAAGGACGGCGCCATCGCCGCCGGCGACCAGAACGAGTTCGGCGGCGCCTACACGGTGCCCTCGGGCAACCTCTTCCCGGTCGGCAAGGACAAGACCCGTCCGGAGATCTACGCGATGGGCTTCCGCAACCCGTTCCGGATCCAGGTCGACGAGAACGACGTGGCCTACGTCACCGACTACTCGCCCGACTCGCAGACCCCGCAGAACTTCCGCGGACCCGCCGGCACCGGCCGGATGGAGATCGTGCGCAAGCCGGCGAACTACGGCTGGCCGATGTGCGTGAGCCAGGACCTGCCGTACTACCGCTGGAACTTCAACACCTCGACGCCGCTGGACAGCCCGGCGAAGGCGTTCGAGTGCGACAACCCCAACCGCGGACCGCAGAACGACTCCAGGTGGAACCTCACCGGCGGGCCCAGCGTCGAGCCCGGTCTGGAATACGCTCCGCCGGTCACCGACCCGGACATCTGGTACTCGTTCACGCCCGAGAACCGGGCCGACAACCCGATCGGTACGCCGTGCGCCGCGTACTACAACGGCTCCGGCGCCACCACGTGCCCGCGACTGTTCCCCGAGCTCGGCACCGGCGGTGTCGGCCCGCACGGCGCGGCCAAGTACCACTACGACCCGGACAACCCGGACCGGACGAAGCTGCCGCCGTACTACGACAACGCGGTCTTCACCGGCGAGTTCACCCGGGACACCGTCAAGGAGGTCCGCCTGGACTCCGAGAACCGGGTATTCAAGATCAACGACGTGCTCGACTGCGCCGGACTCAACGCCCAGCGGGTCCCGGACACGAGCAAGCCGTTCGAGTGCGACAACCCGATGGACCTCCAGTTCGACGGACAGGGGCACTTCTACCTGCTCGCCTACGGCGACGGCTTCTTCAACAGCAACCCCGACGCCGGCCTGTACCGGTGGGACTACGTCAAGGGCCAGCGCGCACCGATCCCGAAGCTCACGGCCACGCCGACGAACGGTTCGGCACCGCTGAACGTGAACTTCTCCAGCGCCGGTTCGCGCGACCCCGACGCGGCCGACTCGATCCGGTTCGAGTGGGACTTCAACGGTGACGGCACCGTCGACTCCGTCGACCCCGACCCGCAGTACACCTACACGACACCCGGGCAGTACACCGCGAAGCTGACGGTGTTCGACTCCAGCGGCAAGTCCGCCTCGGCGAACACGACCATCACGGTCGGCAACACCGCGCCCGTCGTGAAGGTCGACTCACCGGTCGACGGCGGCCTGTTCTCCTTCGGTGACGACATCCCGTTCTCGGTGACGGTCACCGACCCGGAGGACGGCACGATCGACTGCAGCCGCGTCGAGGTGACGTTCGTCCTCGGCCACGACACCCACGGCCACGCGGAGCAGTCCGTCCACGGCTGCTCGGGTGTGCTGTCGACCGATCCCGACGACGTGTCGCACGGCGGCAACGTGTTCGGTGTCGTCAGCGCCTCCTACACCGACCGCGGCGGTCCCGGCGGCGTTCCGGCGCTGACGACGGTCGCCCAGAACCAGGTCCGGCAGAAGCGCCAGGAGGTCGAGTTCGCCCTCGACCAGTCCGGCACCAACGTCGCCACGACGAACGACCCGGCCGGCGGCAGCCAGCACCGCGGCAGCCTCGGCCACGGCGACTACCTCGCCCTGAACGGACCGTTCGACCTGCACGGCATCGACTCGCTGACGTTCCGGGTGGCGAGCACGTCGACGCAGGTTCCCGCGGGCAGTCCGACGGCAGCCGTCGAGGTCCACCTCGACTCGGTCGGCGGACCGCTTCTCACCACGGCGAACCTCACGTCGACCGGTGCCACGGCGAACTGGGAGAGCCAGAAGTTCCCGATCACCGACCCGGGCGGCAAGCACAAGGTCTACCTCGTGTTCCGGTCGGTCACGGGCGGCCAGACCGGCGCCAACCTCTTCAACCTCAACTGGGCCGAGTTCGGCGGACAAGGAGTGAGCGCTCCCTAGCACCATCCCGCGGCCGGGGGCGCCGCACACCCACTGCGGCGCCCCCGGCCCCGATCCGGTACAGCCACTTCGAGAAGAGAGACCACCATGGCTTTCAAGAACGACCCCAACCGACGCCGCTTCATGGTCGGCGCGGGCGCGGCGGTGGCGGCGGCGTTCAGCCCGATCGGCCCTGCCTCCGTGTTCACGCCGGCCCAGGCGAGCGCGGCCAACGGTCGGCTCATCCCCGCCGGCAAGCTGGGCACGATCACCTACAGCCAGCGCGACGTGCCCACCCGGGTCGGCATCGCGGCGAGCAGGTCGCTCGGCGTCGCCCCCACCATGGGCTACCTGGGCGGCCCGAACTTCCCGAAGGACCCCACCGACCTCGGCCCGCTCGTACCGCTGCCCGGCGGCTGGGCGGAACTGTTCGAGTTCCTCGCGAAGTCCGGCTTCAAGCAGATCGAGTTCGCCGGCTACGGCCAGAACGCCGCGAACCCCGGCGGCGACGTGCCCAACCCGGCGCCCGGTGGTGTCACCACACCGCAGTCCCGGGCGGCGTACCTGGCGTACGCGCGCACCCTGCGCGGCTTCCTCGACGCCTACGGCCTGGAGGCCATCGGCAACCACGGATTCATCCCCAACACGTGGTACGGCCCGAACAGCTCCGGCGGCACCATGACCACGCAGGACTACGAACGGCTGCAGACCGAGCTGGAGTTCGCGGCGATCCTGGGCACGCCGTTCATGGGCACCGGCAACGACCCGACGAACTCGGGCAACCGCAACATCGAGCCGTGGACCGTCGCCGGCGAGAAGTGGGAAGCGCTGAACACGATCAGTCGGCAGTGGGGCATCCGCCTCTACACCCACAACCACTCGCCGGCGTACAACTTCCTGCAGGACGGTCCGATGGTCACCGTGACCCAGGACCGTGTGACCGGCAGGCCGATCGCGCCCACGCAGGTTCGCGGCGAGTCGGGCAAGCGCCTCATGCAGCACTATCTCGACGTCACCGACCCGGCCCTGTGCGTCATCGAGATGGACGTGTACTGGGCGCACGTCGCCCAGCACCAGTGGCGGTGGCGCTACGACTGGGAGGGCAACCGCGTCGAGGACATCTTCGACCCGGCCGCCCAGGTCGCCAAGCAGCCGCAGCGCTACCAGCTCTTCCACGCCAAGGACGGCGACGCCACCGGCGAGGCGCCCGGTGTCGGCAACGGCTACAACTTCATCCCGTTCGGCGACCCCCGCAGCGACATCGACTACACCAGTTTCTACCAGGGCGTCGGCGCCAAGGGGCACTACAACGCGAACTACGAGCAGGACAACGCCCCGGGTGGTAACTCGGACCCGGGCCAGTCCCTGCGCTTCTCCAGGATCAGCGCGGCAGGCATGACGGCACTGCGCGGCTGACACCCGCCGGCACTCCGTCCCGCTCGCGTCGCGGCGGCCACGTGCCCAGTGGCCGTCGCGGCGGGAGCGGGACGCCCGCCGACACATTCCGTCCCGAGCTTTCGCGCTTTGAATCAAAAGTTCCGGCCACCGGTGCGACCGAAAAGTATGGACCGCTTCAGAAGAAAGTCATTATCGTGAAAGGCAAGGCGCAGCAGGCGCTGATATGAACGCGTCAGAGGGGACCCCGTGCGAAGCCCACAACCGCTGCACGCCGAACTGCTGCGGCTGCTGCGCGACGAAGGCGCGTTGTCACGTGCCGAACTGGGCGACCGACTCGAGGTGTCGCGACGGCGACTGCTCGCCGAACTGGAGCGTCTGATCGCGACGGGCTACGCCGCCGAAGCAGGAGCGGCCACGTCCCGGGGCGGCCGCCGTTCCACGCTCGTCGAACTGAACCCTGATCTGCGCTTCGCCTCCATCGATCTGGGCGTGACCTCGATCGACGTCGAGGTGACCAACGGCCGGCTGGAGCAGGTCGCGGCGTACCAGGAGTCCGCCGACCTCCGCTCCGGGCCCAAGGCGATCCTCCGCCGGGTCGACGAGTTGCTCGCCAAGGCCCGCGCCGAGGGGGCCTACGAGCGGCTCACCGCGGTCGGCATCGGAGTACCCGGTCCCGTGAGCTTCCGTGACGGGGTACCGGTGTCGCCGCCGATCATGCCGGGCTGGGACCGCTTCCCCGTGCGCGAGTACCTCACCCGTGAGCACGGCTGCCCCGCTGTCGTCGACAACGACGCGAACATCATGGCGGTGGGCGAGCGCCAGGGCGGTGCGGCGCACTCGGTCGACGACTTCCTGTTCGTCAAGATCGGAACCGGGATCGGGTGCGGCATCTACCAGGAGGGGAACGTCTACCGCGGGACCGACGGCTGCGCCGGCGACATCGGGCACATCCAGGTCGACGCGCGGGGGCCGGTCTGTTCCTGCGGCAACGTCGGCTGCCTCGAGGCGCTGTTCAGCGGCGCCGCACTCGTCCGCGAGGCGACCGCGGCCGCCCGCACGCACCGGTCCCCGGCGCTGGCCGAGCGGCTGGCCGCCTCCGGCACGGTCACCGCGAAGGATGTGGCCGAGGTGGCGTCGGAGGGGGACGCGGCGTGCATCCAGCTCATCCGTGAGGGCGGGCGCCACGTCGGCGGCGTGCTCGCCGGTCTGGTCAGCTTCGCCAACCCCTCGATGATCGTGATCGGCGGCGGGCTCGCCCAGCTCGGCCACGTCCTGCTCGCCGAGATCCGCAGCGTCGTGTACCACCGGTCGCTGCCGCTCGCGACCAGGAACCTGCCCGTCGTGCTGTCCGAGCTGGGACCGCGCGCCGGTGTGACCGGCGCCGCGGTGCTGGCCAGTGACCTCGCCTTCGAGCAAGCGTCCTGAGGGACGACCTCCAGGACAGCCCGCACATCGCCCTGCCGGCCGACGGACGTCGTCAAGACCTTTCATGGCTGCCGCGACGGGGGTCGAAGCCGACGGGCTGGATGCCGGTCGGACAGCCGTGGTGCTCGGCCGGGACAGCAAGTCCGCCCCCCGCGTCTGAAAGGCCGCTGTATCCGGCGCCCGACGAGTCGCGTCAGCAGTGACAGTGGACCCGGACGAGGATCGTGTCGCCCGGAAGGTTCGAGAGATACGTTTCGCTGCCCGGCAACGCGTCGGGCAGCGAAGAGTCGTGCGGGCACAGCGCGGGCTCACAGAAGGCGTGGACGGCCTCCATGCCGTGCTCGAAGACCTCCAGCCACCAGCCGTCCGGAGTGAGCACATCCGTGTTCGGTGTTCTTCTCGACGTGAGACCTCGGATGTACTCGGTACGGGTGCCCTCGTAGCCGATGACGGGGTGCTCCTCAGGATCGTCGTCGCCGATGAAGCCCAGGTAGCCCAGGTCGAGGCTGAAGGGGTGGTCGAGGTACGCCGCGATCAGCGGCTGGGCGCGGTAGACGGCGAACATCGCTTCTGCGTACTGGTCACCGGGGAAGGCGGTGGGATCGTTAGTAGTACTCGAAGGGTGCGAGAGCCTTCGCAAGCGCCCCTTCGATATCGTCCCGGCCTGGGCCGGCAGACAGACCATGCCTCGGTGGCACCGCGTAGGGGGTCCGGTCGATGCGCCGACGTGGTGGGAGACCAGGGAGCCAGTCGTCGCGCAGACGTGCCCCGCGAGGGTCCGCTCACCGCTGCTAGCACGATTCACCCCGTCACATCCATAGCGACACGCTGATATCGAGTAGTGAGTGGTCGCGAGAAGATCCATCAAAAGGGCTAATCGTAGGTCAATCTGCTTTTCATAGTGGCGATATGACTGCACATCAACTTCCGAGGTGGGGTCGCGAATACCCCGTTTGGCGCTCCCTGCCGGTCTTTCAATATGACTGATATGACGGCTATGAGTAAGTTTCATTTGCGAGCCGGCTGACGGGCCGGCATTCCTGAAACAGGAGATAGCGACATGAAGCTTCGTTCCACAGCGGTCACTGCCGCCGTTTCGGCCGCCGCAGCTCTGGCCGCGACGGGTATCACCTACGCATCGGCCGCCTCCGCCCCGGCCGCCGCTCCCCAGGTTCCCCACGCGGCCCCGGCCGTTGCCGCTCTGCCTGACGGCGGCAACGGCAACGGCGACGACAACAGCAAGGGCGACGAGGGCAAGGGCGACGAGGGCCGCGGCGGCGGTGGTGGTGGCCACCGCTACTACGAGGGCCGCATCGAGATCAACGAGCGGTCGTACTACGCCCACCCCGGCGACTGCATCACCGTGGTCAGTGGCCTGGGCGCGCGGAGCCTGAACGTCCGCAACGACACGAAGCGGACCGTCGAGGTCTTCCGCGGTGCGGTCTGCGACAACGGCGCCCCCATCGCCACCGTCGGCCCGCGCAGCTCCAGCGACGGTGTCCACCCGGGCCGCACCCGTGCCATCCACATCAAGCACGGCGTCGTGGCCAGCTTCCGGGTGGTCAGGGACTACCACGACGGCGGCCGCGGGGACTGGTAGTCGACGGCCACCGACCGCACACTGTGGACCCTCGGCCCACCGGAATCGGGCCGGGGTCCCAGTACAGACCAATTGCGACAGCCGCAGCCCGTGTCCACCTCTCGAGCCGGACACCGGGCACACGGCATCCAATGCCCCCCGGGCCGCCCCTGCCTTCGCGGGGCGGCCCGACCGGGGGTCTCCGCCCGACGGTTCGTGTGAGCGCGCATTCCCGTGCCCCCGCCCCGGCGGGCTTCCGGCGTTTCCCCGTTCCGGTCGCCCGTCGGCACGGTGGTGTCAGACATGGACCCTCCGTCCCGCACCGGCGAGCGGCCCGCGTCCATGCCTTGATTGGATCCCATGTTTGATTTTCGGTGTGGAGTGAGCGCGCGCTGACTGTCGGTGCGGTGCGCGGCTCAAGTGTGAGCACTGCTTCAGGTGGCTTGCGGCTCTTGCCACGAATTGCGTGGTTCCTGCGATTGCAGCAACGTGGGCAGGGAACCCGTAGGCCGCAGGTCTTCTCATGCCGATCCTGCCGCCGGACCCTCAGGAGGGGTGGACGCCTACGGCGCGGCTGCGGGTTCTGCGCGTCGGATCAACGGGAGTACGTCATGACAACCTCACACCCGCACACCTGGTCAGAGCGCGGCACTGCCTCCCCTGACCGCAAAGTGCCTCCCGTGCCCACCCCGCCGGGGGAGGGGAGTACCACGATGGGGATCTCCCAGCACGAGCCCCCGGCGTCCAAGGCATGGGCGCCTCTCTCCCTCGTACTGATCATGGCTGTGGTCCTGCTGGTCGTCGTGGGGCTGGTCGGCATGGTCGTGGCTCTGGCGTAGTTCCCACACCCCAAGAGGCCCGCGATGCTCATGGCACACCCCGTCATCCTGCAAAATCTGGTCGAGCAGTACGACACGTTGCGGATCCTGCACGCTGAAGACGGCAGCGAGGAGGTCCGCCGACGCATGGACGACGTCGCCTACACCCTGTGCGTCTCGACCGGCACCCAGGACATCGACGCCGCCCTCATCGCCGCCCGGTACCACCTGCCCGGCGCACGCCCGCATGACGACTCCGTCGTTCCGGACTGAACCACTGGGTGGGTGCTCCGGTCGCAGGAACTGCCGACCGGCGAGGCGGACGGGTCATTCCTGTGCGACGACCCGGATCGTGCGCAGCCTCTTGTCGGCTGCGTCGGGCAGGTACATGCCTGCCGCCACTCCGCTGGTCAGGTAGCGCAGGACCGGCTCGGTGAGGCGTTCGCCGGGGAGCACGGCGGGGATGCCGGGCGGATACGGCGTGATCATCTCGCCGGCTGTCCGGCCTGCGGCCCTGGCCGGGGGAACGTCCTCGTGGGGTGCGAAGTAGGCGTCGCGGGGCAGCCGGGCCTGTTCCGTCCGCAGCTCGGCCGGCGAGGGCACGGCGACCCGCGGTGCGTCGCGCAACGCGTCGGCGTGGTCCGCGAGATCGCGCAGGGCGGTGAGCAGGCGGGAGGCGGTGCGGTCGTCGTCGGCGTGGGTGAGCTGGGCGCTGACCCGCCGGTGGTCGAAGAGGTGCATGTCGAGATGGTGGTGCTCGCGCAGCCAGTCGGCGGCCCGGTAGCCGGTGGTCCCCAGCGCTTCGATGTCCATCACGACCGGCAGGGGATCGAACCCGGCGGCCCGGCCGGGCCCGCAGAAGTCCTCCGGGTCGTTGACGTGGAAGCCGTCGATCTCCTCGATCGCGGCCCGGGTGCGCTTCGCCAGTTGCAGTGCGTGGTCGAGGAGTTCGGGACCGTGTTGGACCATTTGCCGGCGCCAGGCGTCGATCCCCGCGTACAGCAGGACGTTGGGGCTGGTGGTGCCCAACAGGTCGGCGCGGGAAGACAGTTCGGCGGGGTCGATCAGGTCGCCCTGGAGATGGAAGACGGAGCCCTGCTCCAGGCCGCTGCCCATCTTGTGGATGCTGGTCACGCAGACATCGGCCCCCGCGTCCATCGCCCAGGTCGGCAGCGCGTCGTGGAAGGGCAGATGCGCACCCCACGCCTCGTCCACGATCAAAGGCTTGTTCCGGCGGTGACAGACCTGCGCGATCGTGCTCAGATCGGCGGCCGTACCGTACGGAGTGGGGCTGGTGACCAGCGCGCCGTCCGCATCGGGGTGTTCGGTGAACGCCTTGTCGTAGGCGTCCGCCGACGGCGGGTGCGCGAGGTGGCGCTCCGCGTCCCACTGCGGCTCGACCCAGACCGGCTCGACACCGGACAGGATCAGCCCGGCCACGACCGACTTGTGGGCGTCCCGGCCCACCAGCAGACGGTGTCCGGGGCGGGTCACGGTCAGCATGGCCGCCTTGACGGAGAGCGAGCTGCCGCAGGTCGAGAAGAACGTGTGCCGCGCGTGCACCGCATCGGCCATCAGTTCCTCGGCCCGCTCCAGCACTCCATGCCGGGCCAGCCGGTCGTCCAGCCCTCCATTCGCCAGTACGTCCCCCAGGTACACCGCGTCGCCGAGGACGGCACGGGCGCGGGGGTCCGCGCCACGGGCCTGTTTGTGTCCCGGCGGGGAGAAACCCAGCTCGTCCGCCTCGTGATAGCGGGCGACCGCGTCCAGAACAGGTGCTTCCTCATGGTTGAGACCCATGATCAGGGGGTTCCCACAACGGCTGCGCATGCACATGCTCGTTGCCGATCGGCCAAAGGGAAGCAGTCGTGCCGAGTGCGGTAGCTGCATCGGATATACGGGCACTCGCTCCCCATGAATCCCAGCAATGACACTCCGCTCCATGCTGTCGCCCTGGTCTGCACCCTGTCGCCCTCCCCGGCGTCGTCGAGCTCGCAACTGCTGGCAGAGCAGACCCTGGCCGCGCTCGCCGAGCTCGGCGTGACGGGGAAGACCGTCCGGGTCGCCGATCACGACGTCAAGCCAGGGGTGGAGACCGACATGGGCGAGGGGGATGCGTGGCCGGAGATCCGGGCCACGATCCTGGCCTGCGACATCCTCGTGCTGTCCACGCCGATCTGGCTCGGGCACCCCTCCAGCGTCGCGCAGCGGGTTCTGGAGCGGCTCGACGCCGAGCTCGGTGAGAGCGACGACGAGGGCCGCATGCTCACCTACGGCAAGGTCGCAGCGGTGTGCGTGGTCGGCAACGAGGACGGCGCCCACAAGGTCGGCGCCGACCTCTACCAGGGCCTGAACGACGTCGGGTTCTCCCTCGCTCCGAACGCCGTCACCTACTGGGTCGGAGAAGCCATGCAGGGCACCGACTACCGGGACCTCGACGAGACCCCCGACAAGACCGCAGCCACGACCAGGACCCTCGCCGCGAACGCCGCGCACCTGGCGCGCCGGCTCAAGGCCGCGCCGTACCCGGCGAGCTGACCTGCTCCCTTTCCGCAGGGGAGTGGGTGCAGGCGCGACCCCGCCGGTCCTCCACGGCCTACGGAGCTTGCGGCACGGCCTGCTGGGCACGAGATCAGGGACGGGTCGCTCGGGATGACACGGACAGGTTGGCCGAGGTGAGGACGGCGGTGGCAATGGTGTTTCAGCATCCAGTGGACCGAGGCGGCGACAAGCGCGGCACGTTCGAGCGGCTGGCGGAGGAGGCGTCTCGTTTCACCAGCTCACCGGTGTTCTTCGGCTTGTGTCTGGCGCTGGTGGTGGCTTTCGTGGCCGTCCATGTCGCGGGGTTCGGCCTGGAATGGCAGGTGTTCGTCGGGAGCTGCATGACCTCGGTGACCCTGCTTCTGCTGGCGCTGTTGAAGAACGCGGAGCTTCGGGCCGAGCACGCCATCCAGCGCAAGCTGGACGCGATCGCCGCCGCCATGCTGGAGGCGAGCGAAGGCAAGTGCGGCAAGGCGCACGAAGATCTGAAGGCAGCGATCAGGCTGGAGGAGGAAACGTGACTCGCCGTGGCGGTCGCCCTTGGAATGCGAGGCCCCTCGCGTTTGATCGGGCGGTTCGAGGCGGGTGCGTCAGCTCTCGGTGATCAGTTCCGGTCCGGCGCAGGTTAGGTCCAGCCGGCCAGGGTGTCCGGGGGAACGGACTGCTCTGTAGGCATGCCGGGCCGATCCGGCTGGGCCGCCGGATGCGTGTATACGTGTGGGCGGTGCATGTGGTCGGAGTTCTGGGCGCCCATGAGGAGAGCGGCACACGGGTGCTGCCAGGGCGGGGCGTCCGGAGCCGGCGTGCGCTGCCGGCCACGGCAGGAGCGCGCGCCCGCCGCGGCTGCGGGGCGCGTTCGTCTCAGGCGACGCGCAGCAGGAGCTTTCCGGTGGAGGTGCGGCCGCCCATGAGGCGGTGGGCCTCGGCCGCGTCCCGCAGCGGGAACTCCGCGGTGACGGGCAGGGACACGGTCCCCTCGGCAACGGTGCGCAGTGCGCGGGCCGTCAGCTCGCGCAGCGCGTCGGGTGCCGTACCGGCCAGGGCCAGGACGGAGAAGCCGCTGACGGACAGGCCGCGGACGGCGAGGTCGGCCTGTCCGGCCTGCCACGGCTCGGCGCCGCTCGCGTTGCCGAAGGAGACGAGGCGTCCGAAGGCGGCCAACGCGTCCAGTCCGCGGCGCAGGGTGTCTCCGCCGACCGGGTCGAGGACCAGATCGACGCCCCGGCCGCCGGTGGCGCGGCGCACGTCCTGGTCGAAGGTGTCGGCCGGGAACACGTCGTCGTATCCGTGCGCGCGGGCGTATTCGGCCTTGGCCTTGCTGGAGGTCACCCCGTACACGGCACCGGCGCCCGCCGCGCGGGCCAACTGCCCGACCGCCGTGCCGATACCGCCGGCGGCGCCCTGCACGAGGACGCTCTCCCCGGCCCGCAGCCTGCCCACCTCGTGCACCAGGGCGTGCGCGGTCGGCAGCACCGTCGGCATGGTCGCCGCGGTGCGCAGGTCCATGCCGCCGGGCAGCGCGAAAACGGCCGCCGCCTCGGCGACGACCACGTCGGCGTATCCGCCGCCCTGCACGAGCCCGGCGACCTCCTGCCCCACCTCCAGCGCGGTCACGCCCTCGCCGACGGTCCGGATGCGCCCGGACACCTCCAGGCCCGGGCGGTGGGGGAGCGAGGTGACGCGGTACCCCTCGGCCCGTGCCTTGAGGTCGGCGAAGTTGACACCCGCCCAGGCGACGTCGACGGTCACCTGCCCGGCGCCGGGCTCGGGGACTTCGGCCTCGACGACCCGCAGGACGTCGGGGCCGCCGTACTCCTGGAACTCGACCACGCGCATACGAAGGACCACCTCTCCGAGAGTGTTCGACGGGAAGCAAACACTCGCACTGTATGATGTCCATCGAACACTCTGCAACGGGCAATGCCAGGAGGCGCGAGCGATGACGGACAAGACCCCGGGCAGGAGCCACCGCCCGGCACCCGTTCTCACGCACCCCGACGACGTCCCCCTGCTGACCGCGCTGACGGCGCTCGCCGACCCGGTCCGCATCCAGCTGGTACGCACCCTGGCCGACCATCCCGACTGGTCCCTGAGCTGCAGCAACTTCGACGTGCCCGTCGGCCGGGCGGCCAAGAGCCACCACTTCTCCGTGCTGCGCGCCGCCGGGCTGGTGGAGCAGCGCGACGACGGGCCCAAGCGGCTCAACCGGCTGCGGCGGGAAGAGTTCGACGCCCGCTTCCCCGGCCTGCTCGACCTCACCCTCCGCCACGACGACGTCTCCTGACACCCGCCGGCGCCACTCTCGGGCGGTCCATGGCTCCCGCCGCCGCCCGTCTCCGGCAGCCGAGGGGACCCGAACCGCAGGCGCGCTCGGCCGACGACGTCGCCGACCGTGATCACAGGGCCGGTCGGGCACGGGGTCGGGGTGAACGGCCTCTCGCCCCGGGACCGCTCATGGAGCTGTCCGGTGCCCGTGGCGCGGCCTCCCGGCCCGTACGGCGTGGGCCGTCGAGTGCCCGTCGGAGCACCGGGAACCGGTGCTCCGCCGCCGCCCCGCACGCCGCCGGCGCGAGGCCGGGCGTCTCAGGATTCGAGGCGGCGGCGGTCCTCCTCGTCCCACGCCCGGGTGTCGCGCGGGCGGACGTACGGTTCCGCGTCGGCGGGGTACCCCCCGGCGACGGCGCGTCGGCGGGCCAGCTCCGCGTCGAACTCCAGGCCCAGCAGCAGGGCAAGGTTGGTGATCCACAGCCACACCAGGAAGACGATCACGCCGCCGAGCGTCCCGTACGTCTTGTTGTACGAGGCGAAGTTCGCCACGTACACGGCGAAGCCGGCGGAGGCGGCCAGCCAGATCAGCAGGGCCAGGAAGCTGCCCGGTGTGATCCAGCGGAAGCCGCGGACCCGCGCGTTCGGCGCCGCCCAGTACAGAAGCGCGATCATGGCCGTCACCAGCACCACCAGCACCGGCCACTTCGCGATGGACCATACGGTCAGGCCCGCGTCGCCGAGCCCGAGGGCCGTGCCTGCCTGCCGGGCGATACCGCCGGTGAACACCACGATCAGCGCGCTGATCACGGCCAGCACCATCAGCACCACGGTCAGCCCGACACGCAGCGGCATCACCTTCCACAGCGGTCGGCCCTCGGG
This sequence comes from Streptomyces sp. NPDC104096, assembly GCF_055584385.1. Taxonomy (NCBI): domain Bacteria; kingdom Bacillati; phylum Actinomycetota; class Actinomycetes; order Kitasatosporales; family Streptomycetaceae; genus Streptomyces; species Streptomyces sp. NPDC104096. Next base: position 62,709 of record NZ_JBVJMD010000028.1, on the reverse strand, counting down.
GACGTCGTAGACGGCATCCGCGCTGCGGATGAACGCGGCGACGAAACCGGAGGCCGACCACACCGCGAGCGCCAGACCGACGATGGCCATGACCGAGCCGAGCCCCGACTGGCCCTGCATCTGCTGCACTGCCTGGCGGAGGATGTCCTGCACGGGGCCGGGGGCGAGTTTGTCGATGTTGGCCAGCACCTGCTGGATCGCCGAGTGGCCCACCAGGCCCAGCAGCGAGACGAGCACCAGCAGCGCGGGGAACAGCGCCAGGATCGAGTAGTAGGTCAGAGCCGCCGCCCGGTCGGTCAGCTCGTCTCTCCGGAACTCCTTCAAGGTGCCTTTGAGCACCGCGCCCCACGAGCCCTCGGGCAGGTCCGTGGGGCTGTCCGGGGCCCGTCGTTCCACTTGTTCGTCCGGCCCCGTCTCCGGGGTGCGCACGCCCTTGCCGTCGCGGTCGCCCGGGCCGCTCTCGTCCTGGTACCCGTGCCGTCTCTCTGTCCGTGCCATTTGACCCGGGTTTCCCGGCCGACGGCCCCTGTAACATGCAGGGCCCCACCACACTGTGCTCCGGCCGTCATGAGCACAGGCGTCCGGGACCCGACAGGGCTCGACGCATTCATACGAGCGGGCTGTTCGGCAGCGAGGCCAGCAGGTCGGCGGGATCGTCGAAGACGGCGTCGGCGCCGGCCTCCTCCAGGTCCGTACGCGGAATGCCACCGCACAGCAGCGCCACGCACCGCACGCTCGCACGGCTGCCCGCCTGCATGTCCCACACGGTGTCGCCTACGAACACGGCGTGTTCCGCCGGTACGCCGGCCAGCTCCAGCGCCCGTTCGACGGGCTCGGGAGCCGGTTTGCCCTCGGTGACGTCGTCGGCGCTCGCCGTGGCCGTGATGGCGTCGTCCGCGTCGATCGCCCGGCGCAGCGCCGACAGTTCCTCGCCACTGGCGGACGTGGCCAGGACCACCGTCCAGCCGTCGTCGGCGAGACGGTGAAGAAGACGTGCCGCGCCGGGCAGTGCGGTCAGCCGCTCGAAGTACTGGGCGTAGAGCGTCGTGTGCGCGTCGCTGAGGTCCTCGGCTTCGGCACCGGCCGCCTCCTCGCCGAGCAGATGGGTGACAAGATCCGCCGAACCGAGCCCGACCGCCCGGTGGATCGCCTGCGTCGGTACCCGGTGGCCGGCCTGACGGAACGCCTCCCACCAGGTCACCACGTGCAGATGGTTGCTGTCGACAAGGGTGCCGTCCACGTCGAACACGGCTGCCCGCCCGTACGATCCCGGATTTCCGCGCTTGTTGTCCATGGCCGCCGAGTTCCCGCCATGCCCGTCCCGCACGCGTGGAGGCAGCCGCGTCACCTGTCACAGGTCAGGTGGAGCCGCTCATGCCGGTGATCATGTCGGTGACCTCGGAAACACCACCCCGGGCCAGCGCCTGCCGCTGCCGGTCCGCGCCGGTGCCCAGTTGAAGCAGTCGGTGCACCAGTGCCCTGACCTCCCGCGCGTCTCCCGCATCCTCCAGGGCCGGGCCGATGTGGCGCATCAGGTGGCAGACCACGTCTCCGGCGCGTCGTCGCCGGCCGTCCGGGTCGATCAGATCGCCGGAAAGTCCGTGCCGGGCGGCCTGCCACATCGCCGCCTCCAGCAGTTCCGGATCGGGCTGCCCTTGCGGCTCGCCCCCGGTGGTGTCCCAGATCGTGCGTTGCACGAGGGCCCGCACGACACCGGCGAACATCACGGCCTCGTCGGTACGCAACTGGACGTCGAAGCAGCGGATCTCGATCGTCGGATAGCGCTCGGACAGCCTGGTCTGCCAGTAGAGCTGGCCGGTGTCGGCGATGACTCCGCTGTCCAGCAGGTGCTGGACCCGTCGGTCGTAGTCGATGTCATCGGTGAAGGAAGGGGGAACGCCGCTGACCGGCCACCGGTCGTAGATCAGGGTGCGCCAGGTGGCGAAGCCGGTGTCCTCGCCCTCCCACAGGGGGGAATTGGCCGACATCGCGGTCAGCACGGGCAACCAGGGCCGGATCCGGTTGAGTACCTGCACGCCGGTGGGCCGGTCGGGCACGGCGGCGTGGATGTGCATGCCGTTGACGAGTTGCTCGGCCACCAGTTGCGGAGCCTGTCGCTGCATGGCCCGGTAGCGGGGGCAGTCGGTGACCGGAACGGACCGGGTGTGCGACGGGGGCGTGCCGCTGGCCAGGACCCGGCAGCCGAGCGATTCGGCCGCCGCGGTGACCGCGTGCCGCAGCCGCAGCAGATGGCCGCCGACCTCGTCGAGCGTGCCGCAGACGGGCGTGACCGCTTCCACCTGGGCCTGCGACAACTCCGTGTGGAGCTCCTGGTCGGCCACGAAGGGCTTCAACCCCGCCACTGCGCGCACCTTGTCCCCGTACGGGGACAGCTGACCGGTGACCGCGTCGATCAGCAAATATTCTTCTTCGACACCCAGAGTGATCACTTCTGTGGCGCCTTCCGTCTCTCGGCAGGCCCGCCGCCCGCGGCGACGGGATTCGGTCTCCGGCGGTTACCGAAGGCGCCGGAGTACGACCCCCCGTTTCCAGAGGGGTGCTGCGCGGACCAAGTGACCGCAAGTGCCGGGACGCAAACGTGACGATGCCGACCGGACGCACGGATGTCTCCGGGTTTCCGGTGGTCGAAGTGAGGCATGGTCCGGTCCGTCCTCGGTACTGCGTAGGCAGGGTTCACCGGTGAACGAAGGAGGTTCGGAAATGAGCGACGAGAACATGGCGGACGACGTCTACCAGCCCGTCGGCGGCAACGAGGAGCAGGAGGACGCCGCTCCGCTGGATCTCCAGGACGCGGTCGACGAACGTACCTACGACGATGTCCTCGACGAGGGCTACTCGCCGCCCGAGAAGCCCCTGGGCGTGACCCGGACAGGGACGACGGCGGCGGAGCAGCGCGAGGGCGAGTCCCTCGACGAGCGGCTGCGTCAGGAGGTCCCGGACGTGGCGGCACCCGAGGGTGACGGGATCGGGGACCTGCCCGGCGGCGAGGGCGAGCCGCGCGATCCCGAGGCCGGTGACCGCCGCGCCGGACGGCTGGTGTCGCCGGACGAGGGGGCGCACCCGGACACGACCGAGGAGGCGGTCGCCGAGGACAAGGGGATCGACGGCGGCGCCGCGGGCGCCGAGGAGGCCGCGGTGCACGTCGTACCGGACGAGGCCCTGCCTCCGACGGGCTCCGAGGAGCGGGGCCACGGGTGACCCGGGCGTGGGTCCGGACCGGGCCGGCTCTCAGGTGCGCGCCACGACCCGCAGCATGTGGACCGAGGGGTCCGAGGCGTCGGGGACGAGCACGCCGTGGTCCACACCGGTGCGCAGATAGTGAAGGATCTCCTCGGTGATCACCTCGCCGGGCGCGACCACCGGGACACCCGGCGGGTACGGGCTGATCATCTCGGCGGCGATGCGGCCCGCCGCCTGTTCCGCCGGAACGTGGTCGGCCGGCCCGAAGAACGCCTCGCGCGGCAGCATGGCCTGCTCGAGTTCGAGGGCCCCGGGGGCGGGCAGCTGGACCGGTGGGCGGCGTTCGAGGGAGTCCGCCTCGTCCACGAGGGCCCGCAGGGCGTCCAGGAGGACCTTCTCCGTCTCGTCGTCGTCGGCGTGGGTGATGGAGGCGCTGATACGGCAGGTGTCGGAGCCTCCGGCATCGACGTGCCGCTCGGTCCGCAGCCACTCGGTGGCCTGCATACCGCTGATGCCCAGTTCCCGTACGTCGATGACGATCTTCAGCGGGTCGAAGGAGGCGGCGCGGCCTTCCTCGACGACCTCCTGTCCCATCGGTCGCAGCCCGGGGAGGCCGGCGACCGTCTCGCGGATCCGGCCCGCGCGGTGCAGCGCGGCATCCAGCAGTTCGTGCCCCTGCTCGACCATCTGCCGTCGCCAGCCGTCGAGGGAGGCGTACACCAACGAGGAGGCACTGGTCGTACCCAGCAGGTCCTCGCGCTGTTCGAGGGCCTCGGGCGCCACCCGGTCGTACTGGAGATGGAAGACGGAACTCTGCTCGACGGCGCTGCCCATCTTGTGGACGCTGGTGACGACCAGATCCGCTTCGGCGTCCATGCCCCAGGGCGGCAGGTCGGGGTGGAACGGCAGATGGGCGCCCCACGCCTCGTCGACGATCAGCGGGACACCGAACTCGTGGCACACCCGGGCCACGCCGCGGATGTCGGCGCACGTCCCCCATTCCGTGGGGGTGATCAGCAGCATCCCCTTGGCGTCCGGGTGTTCACGCAGCTGGTCGCGTACGTCGTCGGGCTCCGGCGGGTGGGCGAGGTGCCGTTCGCCGTCGAACTCGGGATGGACCCAGATCGGCTCGACACCGTTCACGATGACACCGGCGATGACGGACTTGTGGGCGTTGCGGGAGAGCAGCAGCTTCTCGCCGGGGCCGGCGACGGCGAGCATGGCCGTCTTCACCGACAGGGAACTGCCGCAGGTGGAGAAGAACGCCTGAGTGGCACCGACCGCGTCCGCCATCAGCTCCTGGGCCTGACCGAGTACGCCCTGGGACTGGCGCCGGTCGTCCAGCCCGTTGAGGGTCAGGACGTCGGACCGGAACACGTCGATGCCGAGGATCTCGGCCACCCGCGGGTCGACGCCACGGCCCTGTCTGTGGCCGGGCGGCCCGAAGACTACATCGCCTCGGCGCCGGAACTCCGCCAGCGCCTCCAGTACGGGGACTCGCGAGTGGTCCATCCTTCCTCCTCAGCAGGATTCGCCCGGGCTGGGGACCACGGGCCTGCCGGGTACCCCTGGGGCCAGGACGACAACCGGGCGCGGAGCGGGCCGACGAGACGGTGGGACGGTCGGACGGAGTTCAGTGGTCGCCGACACCGACCGGCTCGTGGGCCTTCCACGCCGACTCCCGCAGCGTCGCGTCGCCGAGGACGTCGGCGGCAGTGCAGGCCAGAGCTTCCGTGGTCGCGAGGAGGACGTCCCGGGCACGTGCGGACGCGGCAGCGGCGGCGAACCCGGGGGTGTGGTCGGAGCCGCCCTCGTCCATGATCGCTACGAAGGGGTGGATGGCCGGCACCCGACCGCTGACGTTGCCGATGTCGGACGAGCCCAGGTACACGCCCGTCTCGGGCGGGGTCAGGACGATGCCCGCCCGGGCCAGGTGCGCCGCGAAGCGGTCGGAGAGCGGCAGGTTGTCACGGAAGTGCTCGTAACGGACCGTGGCCCGTTCGACGGTGACAGTCGTCCCCGTGGCCTGGGCCACGCCGGCGGCGCAGGTGCCCAGCCGCCCGGCCAGGAGGTCCAGTGCCGAGGTGGTGGCGGCGCGGAGACCGAACAGGCCCTCCGCGTAGGCGGGGACCAGGTTCGTGGCCGTACCGCCCTGCGTCACGATGCCCTGGATGTGCGAGGCCACCGGCAGTCGGCGTCCCAGCGCGGACAGCACGTTGAACAACTCGACGAGGGCCGCCAGAGCGTCGATGCCCTCCGTGGGATTGCCCGTGGGGTGGGCGGCCCGCCCGTGGAAGCCGACCCGGTACTGCTCCTGCGCCGTCAGAGGCGCGCGTACCCAGTCGTGGACACCGGGGTGGAACATGAGCGCGGCATCGACGTCGTCGAACACTCCGGCCTCGGCCTCCAGCGCTTTCCCGCCGCCGCCTTCCTCGGCCGGGGTGCCCACGGCCAGCACCGAACCGACTTCGACGGGCAGCGCGGCACGGGCGGCGACCGCCGCTCCCAGGCCCGCGGCGGCGATCAGGTTGTGGCCGCAGGCATGGCCCAGCCCGGGCAGGGCGTCGTACTCCAACAGCAGGGCGACCGTCGGCCGGCTTGCCCCCGCACGGGCCACGAACGCCGTGGGCATGCCCGCCGTGCCCGGCTGCACCCGGAAACCCGCGCGCCGCAGTTCTCCGCCGAGCAGCTCGGCAGCGCGCCTCTCGGCGAAGGCGAGTTCCGGATCGGCGTGCAGCGCCGTCGCCACCCGCCACAGGTCCTCGGCCCGGCCGGTGACTTCCGCATGGATGCTCCGGTACACGGCGTCAGCTGTCCGGGCCATGGGTCCTCCCCGATCCGCGAGACGAGATCGCCTTCATCGGCGCTCTCGGACACCCGGGTTTCGCGGTACGCGCGGACCACACCACACCTGATGGCGTCGATGCAGCCATCTCGCTGTCGGTCACCGAACCAACGCGGGTCGGGGAGCCCCGGGCATGCGTCGAGTTCTGTGATCGTCCGCGACCGAGGCGAGCCCCGCGCGCTGATGATCGAGTGGAGAAGAAAGCGGAGAATATAGGTGGCGGCCGCATGGAACGGCGGAAATCCCCACGAAAGGACCGCCCGCGATGTGTGATCATCCCATGGTTGTGCAGGCTGCGGGTCCGTCGCCCGGTGCGACGACACTCACCGTTCGGCCGGTGGCGGACGACCTTGAAATCCTCTGCCTCTCGGGCGAACTCGACTCGCTCGCCGCCGATGCGCTCTCCCACGACCTGGCGGCGTACCTGCAACGCTCCGGACGGACCGGACAGCGTCTGGTCCTGGATCTGAGCGGTCTCCGGTCGATCAGCGCGGCCGCCGTCCGCGTGCTGGCGCTCGCCACGCGCCCTCTCGCCGACGCGCCCGTTCTGGTGGTGGCGACCGCCCCGCACGTACGCGAGCTGCTTCTGCTCTCGTCGTCGGCCGGCCTGTTGGTGTATCCCACGCTCAGCGCGGTACTGGCCGCCCTGCCCGGCACGGCGTTCACGCCCGGCGGGCAGGTCCCACAGCGGGCTGCCGAGACAGGGCAGGGTCTGCAGACCGAGGTGTTCGGCCTGCGGGCGAAGCTTCGCACGGGGCCGACCATCGGCATCGCCCAGGGGATACTGCTGGAGCGGTACGGTCTGACGGACCCCGCTTCGACCTTCGACCTGTTGCGGGAGGCCTCCCAGCGCCACAACGTACCGCTGCGGGTGCTCGCCTCGGCCCTGGCTGCCGCCCCGCCTCCCGGAAACGGAGCCCGGTGGTTTCCCGGCCGTCTGCACACCCCTCCGCCTCCCGTCGGTCTCCTGACCGATCCGGACCTCCGGCCCGACCACCGGCATCAGGTCCTCGCCGCGCTGGTCCACGACGTGATGGTGCTCACGGACGCGCACGCCGTGGAAGTCCACCTGACGGACCCGGGCGCGGAGGACGCGCTGGTCCTGGAGGGGCACATCGGTCTGGGTTCCGCCTACCGGGACCACGTCGCCCGGGTGAGCGGTCCACCGGCCCTCTGCCGACAGGCCCGGGCCCGGAAGGAGCCGGTCTTCGTCGCCGACGTCGCCTCGGACCCGGCCCTGGCCGAGTCGGAGGAGGGCAGACTGGCGTACGCCGACGGCACCCGCGCGCTGTACGCGGTGCCCGCCCTCACCGACAGCGGCGTGCGCACGGGCGTGATCACCGCGCATTGGGCCCGGCCCGGCCCGGCTCCCGGACGACCGCCGTGCAGTCCACCGCGCTGGGAACCCTGGCCTCCGACCTGGCCGACTGGCGGTCCTGGTACCGGCGCACCGTGGTCCTCGACGCACTGGAGTATCTGCACGCCCGGGGCGTGGCTGCGGCCGGCGGCGCCCTGAACGGTTCAGGTCGAGCGAGGGACAGCGGCCGTCCTGCCTGAGCCGGGCCCGGGTGGCCCGCGAGGAACGCCGTGCCGTTTCCCGTCGCCGCGAACGGCAACTCGGTGACGGTCAGGAAGAACCCCACCGAACGGCGACCGGAAACCGGACGCACACGAGCACGCCGTCTGCATGGCGAGGGGAGCGGCCGCATCGGCACTGGAACAGGCCGCCGGTACACCGCTGAAGCCGCCCGGCGCGGGGCGGTGCCGACACGGCCCGTCGGCCCCAGGCGGAGCGGGGCTGAATGGTGTCGCCTGCCCGAGGAGGGGTACCGGGAGAGACGGATTTTCGAGACCCGGTCTCCGAGTTCGGTCCCCCGGCGACACGTGCGCACGGAAAGGCCGGGAACCCGGTCGCCGGGGCCGCTGTTCGGTGCCCAAGTGGCGTACGCCGGGCAATTGCGGGACTGCGGGCCGCCGCACGCGAAGGGAGCCCTCGATGGCAGACCGACAGGGCGGCACGGCGCGGGCGCCCGTCCCAAGGGCGGCCTGCCAGGAGTCCGACGCGGCCGCGTCGGTGCCCGTCGAACGGCAGCTGCCGCCCGACCACAGTCAGGCCATTCTGGAGGCCGCCAAACAGGTGGGCGCCGTTCTGAAGCGGGCCGGGCATCCGTTCGCGCTGGCCGGAAGTGTGGCGGTGTACGCCCACGGCGGTGACACCACGCTCCAGCACGACGCCGACTTCTGCGTCCTGCCCGAGGACGCAGAAGCCGTCGCACAGTCGCTGCGCGCGGCCGGGCTGGCCGTGCGGGTGCCGCCGGAGGACTGGCTGCTGAAGAGCACCTGCTTCGGCCAGGACGTCGACATCATCTTCGAACTGGCCCACCGGCCGGTCACCGCCGAGCTGCTGAACCGTGCCCAGGAGCTTCCCGTGGACTCGGTGCACATGCCGGTATTGGCACCGACCGATCTGCTGGTGAGCCTGAGCAGTGCCTTCTGCGAGCACCACTGTGACTTCGGGGCGGTACTGCCGGTGGCCCGTTCGCTGCGCGAGAAGGTCGACTGGCAGGAGGTGCGGCGCCGCTGCGGGGACGAGCCGATGCCCGGCGCCTTCCTCCATCTCCTGGAGCGGCTCGACGTCATCGACCCGGTGCCGGGAGAGGAGCAGCGATGAACCCCGGGACGCCGGACCCGCAGAACCCGGAGTATCGCCTCGCCCGCCTCGGCGAGCGGCTGGCCGGGGGAAACTGCGGCGAGCTGGGGGTGAGGGCAGAGGTCCGGGGCGGGACGGTCCTGCTCTCCGGGACGGTGCCGTCCACGGGATGCCGGGACGAGATCCGCCGTATCGCCCGAGAGGAGCTGGCGGGCCTGGAGGTGTACTGCGACATCGTGGTCGCCGGGACCGCGCCGCCCGACCAGCCGGAGGAACTGACATGACCCGGGTCGCGGCGGTCGGCGACATCCACATGGGACCCGACAGCCGGGGTGCGCTCCGCCCCGCCTTCGAGACTCTGCCGGAATGCGCCGACATCCTGCTGCTGGCCGGCGACCTCACCCGACACGGCACCGTCGAAGAGGCGCGGGTGGTCGCCCGGGAGATCGAGGGCATCGGCGTGCCCGTGGTCGCGGTCCTCGGCAACCACGACCACCACGACGGGCATCCGGAGGAGGTGACGGCGATCCTGAGGGGCGCCGGAGCCAGGGTGCTGGAGGGTGAGGCGACGGTCGTGACCGACGGGGACACCCGGATCGGAGTGGCGGGCAGCAAAGGCTTCGGCGGCGGGTTCGTGGGCCGGTGCGCGGGCGAGTTCGGCGAACCGGTGATGAAGGAGTTCGTACGGTACTCGCGCCGCCGGGCCGACGGGCTGCGCGCGGCCCTCGAAGAGCTCGCCCGAGACAGGTGCGACCTGCGGATCGCCCTGACCCACTTCGCCCCCGTGCCCGACACCCTGGCCGGCGAACCTCTGGAGATCTACCCGTTCCTCGGCAGCTATCTGCTCGCCGAGGCCATCGACACGGCGGGCGCCGACCTCGCCGTCCACGGCCACGCCCACTCGGGCACCGAGCACGGCATGACCGGCGGCGGGGTGAAGGTGCGCAATGTCGCCCAGCCGGTCATCGGACGCGCCTTCCACATTTACCACCTGGACCGGCGTTAGCCACACGTCCCAGGGGCACCCGGTCGGCGGAAAGGTACCGACGGACATCGAGAAAGGGGCCATGTCATGGCCCAGCACGTACGCGACATCATGACCTGTGACCTCGTCACCGTCGAACCGCAGGCATCGGTGACCGCCGTGGCCCGGATGATGCGGGACGAGGACGTCGGCGCGGTCCTGGTGACCGAGGAGGGACACCTTCGCTGCCTGGTCAGCGACCGTGACCTGGTGGTGCGGGCGTTCGCCGAGGGCGTCGACCCGGACCGGACCACCGTCATGCAGGCGGCCAGCGAGGACCTGGTCACCATCACTCCCGACGACAGTCTCGACCACGCGGTCCAGCTGATGCGCGAGCACGCCGTACGACGTCTGCCGGTCGTCGAGGACGAACGGCCGGTCGGCATCCTCGCGTTGGGCGACCTCGCGATGGAACGCGACGCCGCGTCCGTCCTGGGCGAGATCAGCGCGGCCCGGCCCAACACGTAGGGGCCGTCGCCCGTCCGCCGTTCGGGTGCCGTGGCCCGGGCACACGGGTGTCGCTCGTCGGCCCGGCAGTCGGCACCCGCCTGCCGGGCAACGGATGACGGGAGCGTGGAGGCGGGAACGGTCGAGAGGTGGGCGCTTCGTGAGTCCTGCGGCGGAGGGTGTGAAGGAAAGCGAGGACCGTCCACCGGGAGAGCGGTTCGTGAACGCCGTGGACGCCCGGCTTCCCGTCCACGACGGCGCCGGGCAGCTGCTGCGCAAGGCGTTCCCCGACCACTGGTCCTTCCTGCTCGGCGAGATCGCCCTCTACAGCCTGATCGTGCTGCTGCTGACCGGCGTGTGGCTGACGTTCTTCTTCCGGCCCGAGATGGGCGAGGTGGTCTACGCGGGCCCCTATGTCCCCCTGCGCGGCGCCCTGATGTCGGGAGCCTTCGACTCCACCCTCCACATCAGCTTCGGCGTGCGGGGCGGCCTGCTGATGCGGCAGACCCACCACTGGGCCGCACTGGTCTTCATCGCCGCGATCGGCGTCCATCTGCTGAGGGTCTTCTTCACCGGCGCCTTCCGCAGGCCCCGGGAGCTGAACTGGGTCATCGGCGTCACGCTTTTCATGATCTCCCTGGCGGAGGGCTTCGCGGGCTACTCGCTCCCGGACGACCTGCTCTCCGGCACCGGCCTGCGCATCGCCCAGGGGATCATGCTGTCGATCCCGGTGGCGGGCACCTACCTCGCCATGTTCGTGTTCGGGTCCCAGTACCCCGGCCACGACATCGTGCCCCGGCTCTACAGCCTGCACATCCTGCTGCTGCCGGGCGTGCTCGTAGCCCTGCTCACCCTGCATCTGATCCTGGTCTTCCACCTGAAGCACACCCAGTGGCGCGGCCCGGGCCACCGCGACTCCAACGTCATCGGCAAACCCCTCTACCCCCAGTTCACGGCCTCCTCCACCGGCCTGTCCCTCACCGTGGCCGGGCTGCTGGTCGTGCTCGCCGGAATCGCGCAGATCAACCCGGTGTGGGTGTACGGCCCCTACCGGCCGGACCAGGCCTCCACCGGCTCCCAGCCGGACTGGTACGTCGGCTTCCTCGAGGGTGCGCTCCGCCTGGTCCCGCCCTGGGAGACGAACCTGGCCGGCCACACCCTCATGTGGAACGTGCTGCTGCCCGCCGTCGTCCTGCCCGGCCTGCTGTTCGCCGTCCTGTACGCCTGGCCCTTCGTCGAACAGCGGGTGACCGGGGAGTGGTGGCGGGAACAGCACCTGTGCGACCGTCCCCGCGAACGGCCGGTGCGCACCGGCCTCGGCGCGGCGGGCGTCACCTTTTACGGGGTGCTGCTGCTGGCCGGCGGCAACGACGTCACCGCGCAGACCTTCCGGGTCTCCGTCAACGCCCTGACCTGGATCCTGCGGACCGCCCTGATCGTGGCCCCCGTCCTCGCCTTCCTCCTCACCCGCACGCTGTGCCGCGCCCTGCTGCACGCGGAACAGGAACGGCTGACCGAGGGCGAGGAGACCGGAGAGGTCCGGCAGAATCTCTCCGGCGGCTACGAGAGCGATCACCGCCCGGTGACCTCGTTCCGGCCGGGCGCCCCGCGCCGGCCGCTCACTCCTGCTGACCGGTTCCCCGATTCACGTACTGGAACACCAGCCCGGCGATCCCCCGGGCCAGAACACCGAACCCGATGAGGAACAGCCACAGCCCGAACACCACCCCGGTCGCCGCCACGGCGAACCCGAGCGCGGTGACCACCGGCCACAGGCTGTGCGGCGGGAAGAACTCCAGCGGCCCGCCGGAGTCCGCCACCTCGGCGTCCGTACGGTCCTGAGGACGCGACCCGCGGCGTACGTACTGCATCGCGCAGAAGAACGACACCAGCGAGGCCATCCCGAACGCCACGATCAGCGCGGCCGTTCCGGCCGGGTCGAAGTGCGACCACACACCGTAGAGCGCGGCGGCACCACCGAAGAAGACGGCCACGCCGCCGAAGAGCATCGCCTCGGCCTTCACCGCTGTCCCTCCTTCTCCGCGAGCCGCGCGGCTTCGGGATGGTGCAGGTCGAACGCCGGGGACTCGGAGCGCACCCGGGGCAGCGCCACGAAGTTGTGCCGCGGCGGCGGGCAGGAGGTCGCCCACTCCAGCCCGCGGCCGAAGCCCCACGGATCGTCCTCCTGGACCCGTCGCCCGTGGTGGGCCGTGTACCAGACGTTGTAGAGGAACGGCAGCGTGGAGACCCCGAGCAGGAACGCGCCCGCCGACGACACCGTGTTGAGCAGGGTGAACCCGTCGTCCGGGAGATAGTCGGCGTACCGGCGGGGCATTCCCTCCGCACCCAGCCAGTGCTGCACCAGGAACGTCGTCTGGAAGCCCGGGAAGAGCAGCCAGAAGTGCCACTTCCCCAGCCGCTCGTCCAGCATCCGGCCGGTGAACTTGGGCCACCAGAAGTAGAACCCGGCGAACATCGCGAAGACCACCGTGCCGAACAGCACGTAGTGCAGGTGCGCCACGACGAAGTACGAGTCGGTGACGTGGAAGTCGATCGGCGGCGACGCCACGAGCACCCCGCTCAGCCCGCCCAGCAGGAACGTCACCATGAAGCCGAGCGACCACAGCATCGGGGTCTCGAAGGAGAGCGAGCCCCGGTGCATCGTCCCGAGCCAGGCGAAGAACTTGATCCCCGTCGGCACGGCGATCAGGAGCGACATCAGCGAGAAGAACGGCAGCAGCACCGCTCCGGTGGCGAACATGTGGTGAGCCCACACCACCGCCGACAGCATGGTGATCGCGATCGTCGCCCCGATCATCGGCAGATACCCGAACATCGGTTTGCGCGAGAACACCGGGATGATCTCGGAGACGATGCCGAAGAACGGCAGCGCGACGATGTACACCTCGGGATGCCCGAAGAACCAGAACAGGTGCTGCCACAGCAGGGCCCCGCCGTTCGCCGAGGCGAAGACCAGCGATCCGAACTTCCGGTCCGACTCCAGAGCGAGCAGCGCGGCGGTGAGCACCGGGAACGCGGGCAGCACCAGGATCGATGTGAACAGCACGTTCCAGGTGAAGATCGGCATCCGGAACATGGTCATGCCCGGGGCGCGCAGACACAGGATCGTGGTCACGAAGTTGACCGCGCCGAGCGTGGTCGACACGCCGGTGACCACCAGCCCCATCACCCACAGGTCCCCGCCCGCGCCGGGGGAGTAGTACGCGCTGTTGAGCGGCGCGTAGGCGAACCAGCCGAAGGCGGCCGCACCACCCGGCACCAGGAACCCGGAGACCACCATCAGTCCACCGAACAGGTACATCCAGTACGACAGTGCGTTCAGGCGGGGGAACGCCACGTCCGGGGCGCCGATCTGCAGCGGCATCACGGCGTTCGTGAACCCGGCGAACATCGGGGTCGCGAACAGCAGCATCATGATCGTGCCGTGGATGGTGACGAGCTGGTCGTAGGCGTGCTGGTTCATCAACTGCATGCCGGGACGGGTGAGCTCGGCACGCATGGCGAGGGCGAACAGCCCGGCGAGGAGGAAGAAGCAGAACGCCGTCACCATGTACAGACGACCGATCACCTTGTGATCGGTCGTGGAGAGCCAGCCGAGCAGTCGGCGCCCCGTCGGTGCCGGCGCTGGGAGTGGCGTGGGCGCCTCGGCGAGACGCTGCAACGGTCCGCTCATGATCCTCCTCAACCGGGCCGAGCCCGGAAGCCGCACCGAGGTCGCGCCGCCTGCCGGTCCGGGAAACCGAGCCGCACAGGGCGCACGCCGGTCCCAGCGAAAGCGATGAAGAGCGACATGGCGGACAAGCTGATGTCTGCCCACTTTGCGAAGACGCTATCGCGAACCGGTCGTTCATCACGTCCGCCACGCCTCGCCGCCGGTGCGCTCGAGGCCGGGGCCACCGGTCGTCGTCCGCGGCATCCCGGTGCCGCGCAGAGCGTGCTTCCCGCGGACGCTGCGCGTGGTGCGGCTCCGCACGGAGGGGGAAGCACCGGGAACGGGCCCCGGGGGGTGATCAGGATCGACCGGGCGGGTCAGGGCCGCGCGACGGCCGGTGTCGCCACGACGGTGAGTACGCCCGCGGTGGCGATGGCGGTGTCGGCGCGGGCGTAGATGACCATACGGGTGCCGTCCGTGTCGGCGTTCGCCTCGAGTGAGCGTCGGACGGGGGCGCTGTGAGTCGTCACGGACATCACCACTCCCAGTCGGCTGCACAGACGATGGGCGCGCAGGACGACGCCGACCACCGCGTCGGTGGCCGCTGGTTCACGGAGGACGACGACGGGAGAAGCGGGTCGGTGCCCCAGCACGAGATCGCCGGTCTGATCGGACAGCGCGGTCCGGCCACTGATGCCCGGGTCGTCGTCCACCGTGAGGACGAGTACGCCTTGCTGAACCGAATGACGGGCCATCGTGACCGCTGCCTTCCTCTGACAGGGATCGGTTCTCGGTCCGAGTACCCGTTCGGCTGGGTTTTCCGCGTGGTCCGTTCCGGTTCAGGAATGCCGAGCGGTGAGGTCTACGGCATGGGCTGTCCGGTCTCCGGGGCCGTCGGCTGGGGCGACGGCCCCGGAGACCGGGGGTTTCAGGATTTGCCGCGGCCGGTGACGAAGTCGCGGGCCCGGTCCACGAGGCCGGCACCGGGGGCGAGGAGCTTGTTCATGGCCGGGCTGTCGGGTGCGGAGGGATGGGGGCGGGTGGGGGCCATGGCCTTGGCCCGGCGGATCTTGTCGCCCAGATCGTCGAGCGTCTCGGGCGAACAGGCTTGACGCAGCCTGGGGAAGAGGTTGTTCTCCTCGTCCTGGACGTGGCTGGACACCTCGTCCATGAGGAGCTGCAGCAGCTGCATCCGCTGGGGGGCATCGGTGTCCGTCTTCTCCAGTTCTTTGAGGATCTTCTCGACCCGGTCGTGATCCGCGAGTTCCTTGTCCGCGAGCCGGTCGCCGCCCTCGACGTGCTCCCGGACTGCCGGGTACAGGTACTGCTCTTCGGCGACCGAGTGGCGTACGAGCTCGATGGTGACCTCGTCCACGAGGTCACGCAGTTCCTGGCTCTTGCCGGTCATGGCTTCGATCCGACTGAACATCTCCTCGACCTCGCGGTGGTCGGTCATCAGTTCTTCGATGATGTTTCCGCCGTGTCCCATTGCCTGCTCCGCCTTCCAGTGGTCGTTGCCGGGGCGGGTTCCCGCCCTGAGGGACAGTCATCCCCCTGCGGGGGCGGCGAAGCGATCCTGGCGCGCCAATCTCACCCGGTCGGTGGCCGGGGCGGGTGGAGGCGCGAGCGGACGGCGCAGCCGACAGGGCGGCCTGGCCCTGTCGGTGCAGGAGGCCGATCCGCTCTTCCCGCGGTGTCAGCGCTGCCCGGTCCCGGTCTGCCCGGGGGCCGCCGGCCCCGTTCCTTCGTTCCTGCCGAAAGATCGCCGTCCAACCCGCTCGGCCAGTCCCCCCCCCGCGGCGGACCGAGTCTTGATCGGGCGGCGTGCCGGGGATCCGGTCGGGGCCGTACCGGTCGAGGGCGTCCTGCAGTTCGGCGCGGATGTCGTGGGCAAGGTTGCCGGCCCGTCCCCGGACGAGGAGCCCTGTCCCATGGACCCGAAACGGCTTTACGACATGCCGTCGGAAGGCTGGTCGCGTGCGCACGGCGGCGCGCGGGTACTCGGCGGACCGACAGCGGGGGATGGCATCGCGATACCTGTGGAAAGAGGACACGACATGGTCCAGTGTGTGCGTGACGTCATGACCGGTACGCCGGTGTCCGTGGAGACCGGTGCGCTGGTGACGGATGTGGCGCGGCTGATGCGTGACGAGGACATCGGCGTCGTCCTGGTCACGCGGGAGGAGCACCTGCTGGGGCTGGTGAGCGACCGGGACCTGGTGGTGCGCGGGCTCGCCGAGGGCTCGGATCCGCAGCAGATGACCGTGGCGGATCTGTGCACCGAGGAGCCGATCACCGTCACCCCCGACGACGAGCTCGAGCGCGCCGTCGCGTTGATGCGGCAGCACGCCATTCGCCGTCTCCCGGTCGTCGAAGGAGATGACCCGGTCGGCGTGATCTCGATCGGTGACCTGGCCATGGAACTCGACCGGCGATCCGCGCTCGGCGACATCAGCTCGGCAAGCCCCAACACATGACCAGCTCGGAGACGATGAGGTGAGGAGCACAGGACCGGAGGGGCACAGCCGGCGTCCCTCCGGCCCCCCAGGCCGGCCCACGACGACCTGCGCCCAGGCGAGGCAGCGAGCCGTGTCGGCCACCACTCCACTGTCGAGAGGTTGCCTCACAGCTCCGTACCGGTGTCCTCGGGCTCCGGGTGCCATTCGGCCAGGTCGTCACCCATCGCGCCGACCACGGTCAGGTGCAGACGTCCGTCGTCCAGGCCGTGGTCGAAGGCGTCCCCGCCGATCTCGTAGACGGGCTCCATCACTCGTAGACGGGCTCCAGCACGGCGTTGGAGGTGATCTGTCCGGTGCCCAGGGTGACTGGCGGCAAGAACGCCCACACCATCTCCGCTGCGGTGGTCATCGGGCGCCGGCGGGCGGTGCGGCTGAACAGGTCGCTGAATCCGTTCTTGGAGACGATGGCCGGCGCGGCCACCGTGGCCGGCTGCGCGGGGGTGAGCCGGCCGGCGGTGACGCGCAGCACGCCGATCCGGGCGATGCCATCGACCAGCGTCAGCCACACGGCCAGTGGCCGACGGCACGACAGCTGCGGCGACACGGTCCGGTAGGCCCGCCCGTCCGGCCACCGTTCCCTCGACCGCCAGGGCGGCGCCTCGCCCTGGCTCCCGGCCGTGCCAGGCAGGGGCTCCACCAGGCAGGGACTCCAGCTGGTCCTCCTGCACATCCGCCAGGTGGACGGCCGCCGACGCCAGTCCCAGGCGACGGGCCGCCTCGTCGACCAGCTGCGGTGGCTGCGGCGGGGAGACGGTATGCGAGCGCTCCAGAAACAGGGCCAGCGCTGCCCCCGGTTCCTCCGCCATCATCCCCGGCCCTCTCGCGGTCTCGGCCCCTTCTCCGAAAACCTGAGGCCGGTCGGCTCGGTGCGCGGCCCGCCCGGACACGGCGCTATCGGGTCGGCCCTGTTCTCGCATGGGCTACGGCGAACGACATAGCGCCGCGTATCCGGCTCACCCGCTCACCGACCGAGAGCGTTCTGCAACTGCTTCTTGCTCATCGACGAGCGGCCGTCGATGTTGCGCTTCTTGGCCTCCTCGTACAGCTGGTCCTTGGTCGGTCCCCGGGCACCGCTGTGCGAGCGCTGCCCGCCGCGCTGGGAAGCCGACTTACGGTCGCCGGTCGAGGACTTGCTCGCGGTCTTCGACTCGCCCGACCTCGCCCGCTCCTTGTTGACCGTCCGCGCGGCGATCTCCTCGGCCCGTCCGGCGGACTCGCCGCGGTCCTGGGCACTCTCCTTGACGTGTTCGTACTGCCGTTTCCGCTTGGAACTCGATCCGGCAGGCATAACGCTCCTCCTCGTCGCCACTCGGACGGTCACGCCGTCCCGCTGCTTCAGGGATGATCGTGCCGCTGGTCCGGGGGCACACCGCCACCTTTGCCACCGCCCTTGTTTCCCTTGTCCGTGCCATGGGCGCGGCCCTCGCCCGTCTCCTCGATGTGACGTGCCTTGAGCTCGCCGCTGTCCTGCGGTGTGGCTCCGCCCTTACGGCTGCGCCGCTGCTCGGGCTGCTGGGGGTTGGACATCATGTTCCCTTCCCACTGCCGTCCAGCTCATCTGAACGGGCTCGTCGTCCCGAGTTCCCCGATGGTGCCGTCCGACCCGCCGGCCGACGGCTCGTGGGCCGTGGACGCCCCGGACCGAACCACGCGTCCCTGCGGTGAAACAGCAACCGCCGGCCGCCTCCCCACCCGGCCGCTCGCGCAGCCTCCGGAACACGGCCGCCTCAGCCGGCCGGCAACACGTCCTGGACTGCCCTCACACGCAAGTCCTCCAGCGTGCCCGCCTGCCTTTCGGCCCGCGCGACCAGCCCCTCGAGCTCCCGCTCGTCAAGACGCCCGTCCGTCTCGGCCAGGGAGCGCAGCGAACGCCAGCCCAGTTCCTTGCCCTGTACGCCCAGCCGCAGCGCCTCAAGTTCGACCACCAAGGTCAGAGGCGACGATCGGAACAGGCGCCCATTGCTCTTCAGACGTCCCACCCGCTCGGCCGTCCCGGCCACCACGATCTTGTACCGGCGTATCGGCACGCCGAGGCTCCGCATGATCCGCAGCAGGCTCGCACGGTCCTCGGCGATCTCGTCCGCGAGGACGCGCAGAGATTCGCCGAACGGCGCATCACGATGCGACCGGGCCATGAACCGGGATCGTTCGGTTCCGGCCGTGGCGCCTGCCAGATGGTCGTTGAGGTAAATCCCGAGCAGGTCCGTGCGGACGCTGCGCGACTGCGGGCGGGTGCCCGGCATTGATGACATCATGGCTCGTGCCCTCGCTTCTCCCCGCCCGGTACGGCGGCGTCGGACGAGTACCCGCTACGGTCGCCTCAGCCCTTCACAACGACCTCACTGCCTGTGAGACACCCGGGACCACCGGAAATCAGAACGCCACATCTGCGCGGGGGCAGCGTTTTCAGAGGCGGTGCGCGGCAGGATTCTGCACGGTGCGCCACCGGAATTCAGTGATGCGCGAGCAGAAGCCGACCGGGCTCGCCGACCCGATCACCCTGAAGAAGAACACGGACTCCGTCTCGGACCTGATCAAGCCGTCGAAGGCGTCAGCTACAAGCCCCACGTGACGTCCACGGCCCCCGGGCGACCGCGTGACCGACGACCTCCCCCGGCAGTCGGACGCCGCCGCGCACAGGGCTGCCCGCATGCTCTGTCCGGCCGGTTCACCGGCGGCGAAGAGCACTTGATCACGAGGCCGGACGGCCTCAGCAGATTCTCGTGTCCGGCCCTCACGGCCGTTCGACTCGACGCGCCGGACGGAGCCCGGCGATGCCTCGGTGGGCCGGGACAGGCACGATGCCCCTCCTGGCTCAAGTCGCCCCACGCGGCGGTGTCGTGGACGGAATCGCCAAGATCAACCCGTGGTGCGAGGCCGAGCAGAAGCAGCGGCTTGCGCCGCCTCCTGGAAGTCGAGGACGGCCCCGCCGTAGTCCCTCGCCCAGTTCGTCAGGACCTCGATGGGCTCGACGAGGGTGCGACCGAGGTCGGTGAGGCTGTACTCGACCCGGCGCGGCGCTTCGGCGTGGCGTGCGACCAGGCCGTACTGCTGCAGCCTGCGCAGCGTCTGGGTGAGGACCTTGCGCGAGATGCCGCCGATGAGGTCGACGAGCTCACCGTGCCTGCGGGGGCGTCGGCTGAGCCCGAAGAGCACGAGCACGGCCCACTTGTCGGAAATGATCTCGACCGCCAGGCGGGTGGGGCAGTCGGCGAGGAAGGCTGGTCCAGCCACGTTCTGCATGACATTCGAAGGTACCAGGAGGTAACGCGCGGCTCCGTAGCGTCCTTCGCGGGAAACGAAACCAGCACCAGATGCGGAGGATTCACCATGCCACGAGTCGTCGTGTTCGACGAGTTCGGCGGACCGGATGTCATGCACGTCGTCGAGGAGCCGGTCGTCGAGCCGGCCGTCGGCGAGGTACGGGTCCGGATCGAGGCGTTCGCCGTCAACCCGCTCGACCAGATGATGCGTTCCGGTACCTTGCCCGCGGCGGTGTCCCTGCCCCACGCCCGTCTCGGCGTCGAAGGGACCGGTGTCGTCGACGCTCTGGGCCCCGAGGTCACCGGGCTGGAGATCGGCGATCCCGTCATCCTCGCGGCCGTTCCGGACGCGAGCGCCAGGGGCAGCTACGCCGAATACACCACGCTCCCCGCGAGCCAGGTCGTGGCCAGGCCGGCCGCGCTTGGAATCACGGAGGCGGCGGCTGTCTGGGTCGCGTACTCCACCGCCTACGGCGCGCTCGTCGAGAAGGCGGGGATGCGGCCCGGCGACCACGTCCTCATCACGGCCGCGTCCGGCGGCGTCGGCCGGGCGGCGATACAGATCGCCAACCAGATCGGCGCCGTGCCCATCGCCCTCACCCGGCACACCGCGAGGACGGACGACCTGCTCGCCGCCGGCGCCGCCGCGGTCATCGCCACCGACCGCATGGACGTCGCCGAAGCCGTCCGCCACCACACCGGCGGGACCGGTGCCGACATCGTCCTCGACGTCGTCATGGGCCCCGGCCAGCAGAATCTTCTCGGTGCGGCGCGCCCCGGCGGAACTCTGGTCGCCGCGGGCTTCCTGGACCCCCGGCCCACACCCTTCCCGAGCGGCCCACCGCTCACGATCTTCAGCTACCGGAGCTTCGAGCACACCCTCGACGCCGTCGTGGTCAGGCGCATGGCGGCCTTCCTGAACGCCGGTGTACGCCTCGGTGCACTGCGGCCCGCCATCGACAAGGTGTTCACCCTCGACGACGTCGTCGAGGCACACCGCCATCTCGAGAAGGGGCTCCACGTCGGAAAGAAGATCGTCGTCACGGTCCAGGCGTATTGATCACGGGCGTTGTCGACAGTCGGCGGGCTTGATCATGGCGAAGACCTCCGGCGGGATGGAGCTCTCCAGGGCTGCACCGCACGGAGGTCTTCGTGTCCCACCGCAATGCCCCGCTGACCGCTCACGGCAGGGGAGCGTCCGGAGGCCGCATGGGAGGGAGCTCGGGAGGGGCGGAACCGTGGGTGAGGGCGATGTGGGGTTGTGCCATGCCATGGGTCAGGCGCTGATGTCCGTGGCGGTTCCGGTGGGTAGCCAGCGGAAGCGGTCGCGGATGTCGGCGGGCGCGCGGGCGAGTTCGTACTCGACGGCGTCGCGGCCTTCGCGGAAATGGTGCCAGCCCTCGTAATGGACCGGGATGGCGGTGCGCGGTCGCAGCAGGCGGCACAGGCGGACGGCTTGGGCGGCGGTCATGGTGTACCGGACCGGTCCGGTGACCGGGAAGCGCACACCGCCGACGTGCAGCAGCGCGGTGC
Organism: Streptomyces sp. NPDC104096; assembly: GCF_055584385.1. Lineage (NCBI taxonomy): Bacteria > Bacillati > Actinomycetota > Actinomycetes > Kitasatosporales > Streptomycetaceae > Streptomyces > Streptomyces sp. NPDC104096. Next base: position 41,554 of record NZ_JBVJMD010000028.1, on the reverse strand, counting down.
CCACGGTCAGGCGTTCGGCCACCTCGCGCAGGCCGCCGTACAGGACGGTGTCCCCGGAGATCCACAGTGCGCCGTGCCGCTGGCCTTCCCAGGTGAGGGCGAAGCCGGTGACCGGTCCGGTCAGGGGCCGGGACAGGGGTGGGCCGTGGCGAGCCGGGGTGGCGGTGACGGTGATGGTGGGGCGGTGCGGGGCGTGCAGACGGGTCGCGTTCCACGGGGCGAGGCCGTGGGCTCCCCGGCCGAGGCGGCGGGCGCCGGCCGGGGTGGTCAGGACGGTCCGGGCGGTGCGCAGGACGTCGCGTCCGGTGCGGTCGAGGTTGTCGCCGTGCTGGTCATGGCTGAGCAGGACGACGTCGATCGGCGGCAGGTGGGGTGCGGAGAGGGCGGGGCCGACGGACTTGTGGGAGGCGGTGCCCCAGCCGAAGCCGTAGCGCTGCCCGGGCGGGTCGAAGGTGGGATCGGTCAGCAGTCGCCAGCCGCCCGTCTCGATGAGGGTGGTCGGGCCGCCGATGTGGGTGATACGCAGCTCGCTCATGTGCAGGCTCCCTTCCCGGGCCCGGGCCGGAGGGCGCTCTCCCGGGCGCGGGCCTCGGGTGCGGTCAGGCGTGGGCGAGGGCCCAGTCCAGGGCGTGGTCGGCCACCTCTTGCCAGCCGTCCTGGGCGGGCATCAGATGGGAGCGGCCGGGGAAGACCGTGACCTCCGTGACGGTGCCGTCGGCCTTGTAGTGCCTGGCGTTGGACTGCTGCACCTTGGGCGGCATGAGATGGTCGTTCTCGCCCGAACAGAACAGCAGCGGTGCCCGGTTCGTGTTGTGGTAGTCGACGTAGGTGTCGGTGTGGCCGGGGTGGATGTTGGCCAGGGCGCTGCCCCAGACGATCCCTCCGGGGGCGGGGATGTGGTAGCGCTCGTAGGTGGCGTGGGCCTGGTCCTCGGGGAACGTGTTGGTGAAGGCGTAGCGCCAGTGGTCGTAGTCGAAGCCGACCGCGCGGTGACGGTTGGCCGGCGTCCTGAGCACCGGGAAGGTCGAGCGGACCTGGGACAGCGGTACGACGGCCACGCCTTCGGTGGGCGCCGAGTTGATCGCCACTCCGGCGGCGCCGAAGCCGTGGTCGAGCAGGATCTGGGTGAACGCGCCGCCGGCGGAGTGCCCCATGATGACGGGCGGTCGGTCCAGTCCGGTGATGAGCTTCTCCAGGCTGGAGATGATGGCGGGGACGGTCACGGTCTCGATCGGGGTCGGGTCGGCGTTGAGGGCCTCGACCTCCGCCTCGAAGCCGGGATAGGGCGGGGCGATGACCCTGAAGCCCCTGTCCTGGTAGTGGGCGATCCAGCCTTCCCAGGCGCGCGGTGTCACCCAGAAGCCGTGGACGAGAACGACGGTGTCGGGTTGCATCGGTGTGCTCCTCAGCGAGTTGCCTGGTGGGCGGCCTGGATCTGGCGGACCACGATGTCGGGACGGGACATCATCACGGCGTGGGACGCGCCCTTGACCTCGACGGTGCGGCTGTGGGCGCGTTCGGCCATGAAGCGCTGCACGGCGGCCGGGATCACGTTGTCCGCGGTGGGGATGACGTACCAGGACGGCAGGTCCTTCCACGCGGGAGCACCGCTGGGGCCCGCCAACCCGCCCACGCTGCCGGGACGTTGCGCGGCCGCCATCAGCCGGGTCTGGGAGGACGGCAGGTCGGCGGCGAACACCTCGCGGAACCTGGCGGGGTCGATGTAGCCGTCCTGGCCGGTGCTGCCGTCCGGCAGCGGGTGGTCGCGGGTGACCAGAGCGTCCGGCAGCTTGCTGCCGGGGAACTTGCCGGCCAGTTGCAGCGCACTCTCGCCCTGGTCGGGGGCGAACGCGGCGACGTAGACGAGGGCCTTGACGTCGGCGTGGCCGCGGGCTGCGTTGGTGATGACCTCGCCGCCGTAGGAGTGGCCCACCAGGATGACCGGGCCGTGGACGCTGTCGAGGATGCTGGAGACGTAGGCCGAGTCGCTGCCCAGGTCGCGCAGCGGGTTGGCCGCAGCGATGACCGGGTAGCCGGCCTTCTGCAGCGCGGCGATGGTCGGGTACCAGCCGGAGGCGTCGGCGAAGACGCCGTGGACGAGGACGACGGTCGGCTCGGTGCCGCTCGAGTGTGCCGTGGTGGCGGAGACGGGGGCAACCGTGCCGCCCACGCCGGCCATGAGCACGGCGGCGAGCAGGCACGCGTCGACGGTACGGCGGCGGGGCCGCTGACCGCTGAAGATCATGTGTGGGCTCCTGTGCTCGGGCGCCCCCAGGGAGCGGACGCGGACGTTGCTCCGTCAGGACTTGAGGAACTCCAGCAGGTCGGCGCCGAGCTGCTCCTTGTGGGTGTCGGTGATGCCGTGCGGGGCGCCCGGGTAGACCTTCAGCGTCGCGTTCTTGACGCGGGCCGCCGACGCCTTGCCCCCGACCTCGAAGGGCACGACCTGGTCGTCGTCGCCGTGGATGACCAGCGTGGGCACGTCGATGGCGTCCAGGTCGGTGCGGAAGTCGGTCGCGGAGAACGCCGCGATGCACTCGTAGGCGCCCCGGTGCCCGGCCTGCAGGCCCTGGCGCCAGAACGCCTCTCGGATGCCGGGGGAGACGTCGGCACCAGGCCGGTTGTTGCCGAAGAACGGTCCGTCGGCCAGGTCGCGGTAGAGCTATGAGCGGTCGGCCAGCGAACCGGCCCGGATCGCGTCGAAGGTCTCGATCGGGACGCCGCCGGGGTTGTCATCGGTCTTGAGCATGAACGGTGGGACCGCGGAGACGAGCACGACCTGGGCGAGCCGGGCGGTGCCGTGCCGGCCGACGTAGCGGGCGACCTCGCCGCCACTGGTGGAGAAACCGACCAGGGTGGCATCCCGCAGGTCCAGGGTGTCGATGAGCGTGGCCAGGTCGTCGGCGTAGGTGTTCATGTCGTTGCCGTTCCACGTCTGGGCGGAGCGTCCGTGGCCGCGCCGGTCGTGCGCGATGACCCGGTAGCCGTGGGAAGCCAGGAACAGTTGCTGGGCCTCCCAGCTGTCGGAGTTCAGCGGCCAGCCGTGGCTGAGGACGACGGGGCGGCCCGTTCCCCAGTCCTTGTAGTAGATCTGGGCGTCGTCGGATGTGGTGACGAAGGGCATGGGCTTCTCCCCGTTGACAGCCGGGGTGCCGCATTGACCCGTCGCATCGACCCGTCCTCCGTGCCGCACCCCGTAGTTGCGAAGGACTTGCACGGGAGCCTGGCACGGGCGGCATCAGTCGGCTTTGCCCTGCCTGCCGGAGCCTGTCCCCTGTGTGCCACAGCTCCGGTCACAGGGGACGTGTGCGTACGCATGCCCGTGTTGCATGCATGCATCTTTGCCCGGAGCGCTCCGGACGGCGGACACTCGCGTCCTGGGGCTGCCCGGAAGAGGAGGCGTAGTGCTCGTCCTCGACACGAACGATCTACGAGTCGGTGACCGGATCGCTGCCTTCGAGGCGGTGGCCGCCGGTGAAGGCGGCGTCTCCTCCGTCCAGGAGGAGGCGACCGAGGAAGCGGTCTGGAAACGACTCGAGCTCTGGCACCTCGGCCCGCTGACGCTCTTCCACACCCAGGGCACGGGCATGCGTATCTCCCGCTCGCTCCGGCAGGCGCGGCGCGATGCGATGGACACCGTCGCGATCAATATCCACCGTCAGGGGACCGGCGGATTCGCCTGGGGCGGCCACCGGCAGCGCATCGGTCCGAACAGCGCGACCATGCACCACATGCCTGCCGGATACGAGTACTGGTGGTCCGGCCTCGGCAGCACGCTGGCCCTGATGTTCAACACCGCACGCCTCAGCCTGCCCGAAGGGACGATCCGCACATCCATCCCGACCCTCGAGCACAGTCCCGTCGGACGGCTGCTGATCAACCACGTTCTCGGCGTGCACCGCATCGCCGACCAGATCAACACCGGTCCCGAAGCCGAGGCCCTCGCCTCCGCCACCGTGGAACTCGTCCGAGCCTGGGTGGTGTCGGTCGCGGGCGACGACTCCACCCGCCGGGCAGTCGCGCGGGAGACCCTCCTCACCCGGGTCCTGGCCTACGCCCGCGCCCATCTGAGAGAACCCGACCTCACCCCCCAGCGGATCGCCTGGGCGCACAGCACCTCCGTGCGGACGCTGTACCGGCTGTGCGAGGACGGCGGAGTCAGTCTCGAGAAGTGGATCATCCGTCGCCGTCTCGAGGGCGCCCGCACCGACCTCGCAGCCCCCGGACACTCGCACCGCACCATCGACACCATCGCCCGCAGCTGGGGCTTCACCAACCCCGCCTTCTTCTCCCGCCGTTTCCGCCAGACCTACGGCACCACCCCCACGCAATGGCGAAGTCTCTGTCGGCAGAGCCGGCTCCTGTCCCCGCCGGACGACCTCTGACGGGGTTCGCCGGCAGGTGCTGATCGGCCGCCGGTTCGAGATCAGCTGCTCGATCGCGGGGGTGTGACGGTTGTTGCATCGCCACGTGGACTGCCACGCATGGGTGCTCGGTGACACCACGGCCTGCGGATCGCTGATCGTGCCATGGTCACAACGCGTACCACTCGCCCAGTCCCTCATGCGTCCCCGTCCGGATGAAGGTGTGCACGTGGGCCCATGCGCGATCGACCGACAGGACGAAGTCGCCACCGAACGCAGCCAGGTCATCCATGATCGGGACGTCGACCACGGCATCCGGCGAGGCGATGCCGTCACCGACGAGCAGGGAAACCCCTTCAGCGGCATCGAACAGGTGGAGGACTGCTTGATCGCCTTGGAAGCCCAGCGTCAGAAGGGGGAACTCGCCTCCTGGCAGCCCGACTTCGAGATATCCCTGGCCGAGGGAGCGCAGTTCGTGGAAGCGGTGCGTCAACTCTCCGACGTCCACGCATCTCCCAACCTCGCGGAACCGTCCCGATTCCGGTGCCGTCGCCGCCCACGTCACGCTCATCCGTGCACCTCCGACGCGCCTGCCGCCATCTCCTCGGGACTGCAAGAATGCCCTGATCATGTGAAGCGCCGGTAGCGGTTCGCGCCGGTACCCGTGTCCGTCGGGCTGCTCGGGGTCGGGCAGGAGTCGTGGCCGAGTGCGCTGATGAAGATGTCGGCGTTGCGGTGTCCGAGGACGGGAGCCGGCCCGGACGGCGCCCTGCGGGCCGCCACCTGCCTCCACGCGAACGCCGCACCACAGCCGTCGGCCGGCTCGGCGAAATCCGTCGCAGTCCGCCTCGGCGCAGTGCACGCTCTGGCCGGCCTCGTCGGCGATGCCCCCACCCCCGGCCCGCTCCCGATGTGCCCCGGCGTCCTGTGCGCCGGCCTTTGCCTGCCCGGCGCCCGGGCCCGTCCCTTGTGCCGCTTGCCCGTCGGGCCAGGGGCTGCGCGTCCGGGCTCCGGCCGTGCGTGCAGGTGCCTCGGGGGTGTGTTCACGGCTGCCGGGTGGTCTCCTGCCGGTCGGCCGGGCCGGCGGCTTTCGGCACAGCGAGCGTCCCGCTATCACGGCTCACCGCGCCACACTCGTAGCGACACGCCGGTATCGAGTGGCTGTCAGCACCCAAAGATCCCCCTAAGGGGTTAATCGTAGGTCAATCTGCTGCTTGTGGCGGTGATGTGACTGCGTGTCGGCTTCGGAAAGTGCCGTAAATACCCCGATTGGCGTCACCCTGCCGATCTTTCGATATGACCGATATGACGGCTATGGGTAAGTTCGGTGACGAGTCGGCTGACGGGTCGGCATCCCTGCAACAGGAGACAGCGACATGAAGCTTCGTTCCAAGGCGGTCACCGCCACCGTTACGGCCGCCGCAGCTCTGGCCGCGACCGGCATCACCTACGCCTCGGCCGCCTCGGCTCCGGCCGCCTCCGCCCCGGCCCCCCACGTGGCTCCGGTTCCTCAGGCGGCCCAGGCCGCCCAGGCGGCTCCGGCTCCTCAGGCGGCCCCGGCTGTCGCCGACCTGCCCGCCGGCGGCAACGGGCAGAACGGCAACTACAGCAAGGGTGACGAGGGCGGCGGTGGAGACAGGGGCAACGGAGGCGACAGGGGCAACCGAGGCCGCGGGGGCAACGGCGGGTACCGGGGAGAGGAGGGCCGCATCTTCATCAACGAGCGGTCGTACTCCGCATACCCCGACGGCTGCATCACCGTGGTCAGCGGCCTGGGCGCATGGAGCCTGAACGTCCGCAACGAGTCCCGTAGGACCGTCGAGGTCTTCCGCGGCGCGGTCTGCGACAACGGCGCTCCCGTCGCCACCGTCGGACCCTACAGCTCCAGCAACGGGGTGCGCCCGGGCCACACCGGGGGCATCAACATCCACCGCGGCGTCGTGGGCAGCTTCCGGGTGGTCAGGGACCACTACGGTGACCGCGGGGGCCGTGGGGACTGGTAGGGCCCGATTTCAGACGGATCTTGCCCGGAGCAGGAACGACGTGAGACTGGCCGCCGCCTCTCAGGAGGCGGCGGTCTCGTCGTACCCGGTGGCGAGCCCAGTCGTTCTCGTTCCTTGCCGGTGAACCTGGGCCCGGCCGAGGATCTCGGCATTGGGTACGAAGCGGGTCCTGTCACCAGGGTCGACGATGCCGTCGAGCTTGGTGAAACAGACCGATGTCGTCGTACCGGCCACCACGTCGAGAAGAAAGTGGCTGCATGAGACAGGAGTCGCCTCCCACAGCGGGCCGCGGCCCTCGTCGAGGATGACGGTCCACTCCTCCGGCTCGGGAGCGGGCCGGACCAGCCAGTACAGGAAGTGCCCAGCGCCTTCGTCGAATCCCCGGGGCACCAGCCGGACGTCACGGCCCAGCAGTTCCTGCGGCCGGTCCTCACCCGCTTCCCGGAGCTCTCGAAGGATCTCCTCGCGCTCCGCGGTCAATGCCCGTGAGCAAGGCCGGTTCGCGGGCGTCGACCCCCAGCAGGGCAGCGGAGTCCGTCACCAAGCGGGGGCCAACTCCTTGCGCCCGGAGGCGAACACGTCGTAGGTGGCCGCCGACGGGTACGCGGGAGTCACGAACGCAAGCGCCTTCGCCATGCCCATCCAGCGGCGCCAGGTCCTCCGGGACCGCCCGTCCTGCGAGGACGAACAGATCGGCAGCGTGGAACCCCAGGGCGGGCGCAAGCCGTCGGAGCAGCACCTCTGTGGGGGCTCTTCCCCGCGAGCACCACCCGGACCTCGTCCGCGGTCACCCCAGCGCGTTCGGCCGGCTCCCGCACCGTGAGCATTCTGTGGCCCGGCAACGACGCCGGCACGGTGCCGAACCCGGGGTGTTCCCTCATGCCCGCGCACCAGCCAGGGGAGCGGGCGTCGCCGACCGGCCCAACCGGGACAACACCCACTGTCCGACCGCCCGGGACCAGATCGATCGAGACGGAACAAACGCGGAAGGACCGGCCACCATGCGTGAGAGCCGGGAGTCGTTCTAGCGGCGGACCGCCGAGATCAGTCCGCCGGGCTGCTCCTGGTGCTGCGGCGGGGTGTCGATCGGGCGGCCGTAGGCGGCGGCGCGCTCGCGCAGGGTGTGACTGTCGGCCTCCCAGCCGTGCCCGGCCAGCCAGCCCACCGGGTCGTCGGACATTTCCGAGACCCACATGGACGCCGCCGATCCCGGCGCGGCGTCCGCGCCGAAGCGTTCGATCACGCCGCGCGAGCCCAATGTCAGCCCCATCCTGCTGCTTGGCGCCGACTGCGCGCCGATCCGGGCCAGCAGCAGTTCCACCGCCTCCTGGGGCAGATAGATCAGCAGTCCTTCGGCGATCCACACGGTCGGCGCCGACGCATCGTGCCCTGCGGCGGCCAGCGCGGCCGGCCAGTCCTCACGCAGGTCCACGGGGACGGTGATCCGCTCGCAGCGTGCCACGGCCCGCTCCTGGCGCAGCACCGATGCCTTGAAGTCCAGTGGTGCTGCGGTGTCGACCTCGAACAGCCGGGTGCTCTCGGGCCAGTCCATCCGAAAGGCCCGGCTGTCCATGCCGGCGCCGAGGAGTACGACCTGCCGGATCCCGGACGCACAGGCCTGCTGCAACAGGTCGTCGAGGAACTTCGTCCTGATGACGATGGAGAACGACACGGCCAGCCGACGCCGTCGCGCCGCCTCGTCACCATCGGGCAGCGGTGGCGAGGAGGGCCACAGGCCGCCGGCGGCGGCGAAGGCCTGTGCCAGTGGGTCGCGGAACAGCGCGTTCTCCCGCTCGGTCTCCAGTGCCCGCACCCTGGCCACCCCCACCGCCGTGGCCCACACTCCGGACGGCTGCACCTGCTCCTGTCCATCAGTCACCCCGCCAGCCTAGACGACCGGCTCCAAGGGCTCGGGTCGGATGAGGGGAGCCGGCCTCGGGCGCCGCCGACCGCTCATGCGCGCTCTGGCCTCCTGCGACCACGAGGACTCGGCGTCAAGCGAAGACCACCGGCCACCCTGCGCCTCAGAGGGTGAGGCCGGTGGGTCCGTAGGTGCTGCAGAACTCGCAGTCGCAGCCGGTCAAAGAGTTCGCCTGGCAATGAGCGGCCGGCCAGTAGCGGGACGCGCAGGGGGCTGGGTCGCGCAGCGTCTCGTCGCGGGGCACTGTCCTGTCGCACCAAGTACAGCGCACGGCTACGGACACACCGGTCTCCCGCAGCCGCCGGACCGCGATAAGGGCGGTGTCGAGCGGGGCTTCCTCCAGAACCACCGCAGGGACGCTGCCCAGAAGAAGCTTGCTGCGCCACAGGCTCAGTCCGGTCACCGATCGGATTGCCTTCAGGGCCTCCTGTCTCCCGTTCCCGGATTCGGTCACCAGCACGGTGAACGCCGGCTCCTCCATGGGCACGTCTCCTTCGGCGACGGGACAGCCGCTCTCAGTATGTCGACGCAGAGACCTTCGGCCCATCAGTTTTCAGCGCGGCGATCCCGCCGAGCGGCGACGTCACCTCCGGTGAACATCCGCGGCACTCAAGATCGCCGATTGTCGCCCGAAGCGCCGGCCGATTGCTGCTTCACATGACCGGGGCCAGACGGAGTGAACCGTTCCGGGTTCGGCGGAGACCTTGATGCGCCCGGGTCCGCCGGGCGGCTGTCACCGGTGCGGCACGGCGATGCCGGCTGCGCGCAGATGCGTTTCGATCAGTGTGTTCAGCCGGGCGATGGACGGTGACCGGTCCTCGCGGTGGTGGTTGACCACGGCGTAGCGGGAGGCGGCGTCGGGCTGGTTGTGGAATCCGGTTGGTGTGGCCAGCAGTTCGCGGTCGGAGAGCAGTTTGTCGGCCAGTGCGGAGGCCAGCTCCTCGATCCGCGGGTCGTCCGGGTCCCAGGACCTCGCTTCCCAGCCTTGTTTGGTCAGTTCGACGGACTCGGGATCGTCGAGGGAGTGTCCGAGCCGGGTCAGGAACTGGTCGAAGATCTCCGGGACCAGCGCCTGGGTCAGCACCAGGGCTTCTCGTTGGCCGGCCACGTAGTCGGGGCTGAAGCCGAGTTCGGCGAGCCGGTCCAGGACCGCGCAGGCCCGGTCGGGCAGCAGGGCCCGGTCGCCGTGGTCCAGACGGCGCAGCCTGTCGCGGCGCGCGGTCAGGTCGTCGATCCGTTCGGTGAGCTGCTGATGGATGTCGTCCAGGGTGGCGGCGAACGTCCGGGGATCGGCGTCGAGCAGGTCGCCGATCTCGGCCAGCGGCACGCCCGCTGCGGCCAGGGTCCGGACCTGGACCAGCCGGAACAGTTCGTCCGAGCGGTAGCGGCGGTAGCCGGAACCGTCACGTTCCGGCTCGGCGACCAGGCCGAGCCGGTGATAGTGCCGCACGGTCTTGATCGTGACACCGGCGAACGCTGCCGCCTGGCCGATCGTGAGCCCGTCTGCCATCGGCTCGGCGCACCTCCGGGTCGTGGGCGGCCGAGGTCTCGCCGGCCGCTACGGCGACGGCCGGGAAGCCCGGACGATCACAGGAGTGAGGATAGCGCGAACCGGTTCCAGCCCTTTCCCTTACCGCTGACGAGGCTCGGGACGCCGGCCTTTGGGGCCGGTCAACTCCTTGGTGCCGAGCAGGGGTTGACCTTGCCCCTGGGGCAGGGCTGCAGGCTCTCCGCACGGCCGCTCCAAGGGCCCGGACAGCCAACGGGGTTGTTCTGAGAACGCACAGGAGAAACAGGAGATTCATCATGGGAACAAGCAACAGCGGCTTCTCCGACGCAGGACTGCGCCGACTGCGCGAAGTGCTGGCGGGGCACGTCGAGTCCAAGAAGATTCCCGGCCTTGTCGCCCTGGTCAGCCGCGGCGGCCGGACGCACGTTGAAGCGATCGGGACGATGCGTCATGACGGTGGCGCGCCGATGCGCCGGGACACGATCTTCCGGATGGCGTCCGCGTCCAAACCGGTCACGATGGCAGCGGCGATGGTCCTGCTGGACGAGTGCCGGCTGCGGCTGGACGACCCCGTGGATCAGTGGCTGCCCGAACTCGCCGACCGGCAGGTGCTGAAGCGGCCCGACGGACCGCTGGACGACACCGTGCCGGCGCAACGGCCGATCACCGTACGAGACCTGCTCACCTCCACGTTCGGGCTCGGAGTGGACTTCGAGTCGATGGCTTCCCCGATCAGGGCCGCGACCTTCGAGCGTCTCGACTACAGCGTGGCATCCGGGCCCGCGCCCGCGCCGGACGAGTGGATGCGCCGCCTGGGCGAGCTGCCGCTGCAGTACCAGCCCGGAGTGCGGTGGCAGTACGACCTCAGCAACGAGGTGACCGGCGTGCTGGTCTCCAGGGTCACCGGACAGCCGTTGGAGGCGTTCCTGCGCGAACGCGTCCTCGATCCGCTGGGCATGAAGGACACCGCCTTCCACGTGCCCGCCGACAAGATCGACCGACTGCCGCCCCTGTACGGACCCGATCCGCAGACCGGCGAGTTCGTCGTGTGGGACGAAGCGGCAGGGGGGAGGGCCGGCGCGCCCCCGGTGTTCCAGGGCGCCGGCGGCGGACTGGTCTCCACTGTCGACGACTTCGACGCCTACTTCCAGATGCTGCTGAACCACGGGATGCACGGCAGTCAGCGGATCCTGTCCCGGGCCGCCGTCGAGCTGATGACCACCAACCGACTCTCGCCCGGCCAACTGGCCGCCCGCGAAGCCATGTTCAGCAACCTCGCCCACCTGTCGTGCGGCCAGGGGGCGCACGGCGGCTGGGGCTTCGGGATGGAGGTGCGCACCCGGCGCGACGACTACTCGCCCGTCGGCCAGTTCGGCTGGTTCGGCGGAAGCGGCACCACCGCCTACGCGGACAGGACCAACCAGCTCACCGGAGTCCTGCTCACCCAGGTCGGACTGTCGACCCCGGACGCGCCGCGCGCCATGAACGACTTCTGGACCACGCTCTACCAGGCCATCGACTGACAACGACATCGACCACTGCTGTACGGCTGGGACCGGTGACAGGAGCCAGGGGCAGAATCCCTGTGCGCCCGCGTCCGGGAAGTCGAAGGCCGTTCAGCAGTGGGTGTCGTCTCTTCGGCCGGCCGTTGAAGTGCCTTATCGGTTTGCCGCCGGCCGGCCCGGTCGGATAGGAAGCTCACATGCTTCGAGGCAACAAGATCGGGCTGCGGGCCCGGCACGAGGACGACATCCCAGTCCTGCGGACCGAGCTCTACGACGACGTCGTCAACTCCTCGCGGGCCGAGGCCGGGCCGTGGCGCCCGATCACGCCCGGCTCGCAGGATCCCCGGCTCGTGGTGGACGACACGCACGAGGGAAGCGTCCGGTTCTCCGTGGTGGAACTGGAGGGCGGCACACTGGTCGGCACGGCGACGCTGTGGGGCATCGACAACCACAACCGGACCGCGCACATCGGGCTGGGGCTGCTGCCGTCCTCCCGCGGCAAGGGCTACGGCACCGACGTGGTCGCGACGCTGTGCCACTACGGATTCGTCGTGCGCGGCCTGCACCGGCTGCAGGTCGAGACGCTGTCGGACAACGCCGCGATGCTGCGCTCCGCCGAGCGCAACGGCTTCGTCCGCGAGGGCGTGCTGCGCTCCTCGGCCTGGGTGATGGGCGAGTTCCTGGACGAGGTGCTGCTCGGGCTCCTCGCCCGCGACTGGAAGGCGGACTCGAAGGTCTAGGAGACATCTTCCGATCACCGGGACGGACTGCGGGGGTCGGGCCTTGGCGAGGTCGGGGCTTCACCTCAGGCCAGTCGACATGGAGGGGCGGAGATCGTGGACGTCGGTACGCGGACTCGTGTTTCGACATACGCCATCGCGGTGGAGAACGAGCGGTTGCTGCTGGCTCGTCTGTCGGACGCGTCACCGATCTTCACTCCAGGGCTGTGGCACTTGCCGGGCGGGGGAGTCGATCCGGGCGAGCAGCCGGTGGAGGCCTTGGCCCGTGAACTCCGGGAGGAGACAGGACTCGAACTCGCCGCCGCTCGACTGCTCGACGCCCGGACGTACGCGGTTCAACGGCGCGGCGTGAACTGGAATCTTGTCGCCCTGTTCTACGCGGTGGACCTCAAGTCCGGGACGTCCACGGTCGCCGAGGTCGACGGTTCGACTGACGCGGCGACCTGGATCCCCCTAGCGGGCCTGCAGCCTGCCGTGCTGTCGCCGGCCGCAGCCGACGCCCTTCACATGATTGAGCCCTGGGAAGCGAAGTAACACTTCGAACCAAGTCGTTCGACGAGGTCGCTCGTAGCGATGTGTCACGGGTGCTGCTCGATGGACGGCCGGTGCGGGGACGGGGGAGCTATGCGATGGGGTCGTGGGGATGGGGGTCGCGACGTTCAATTCGTTCACCAGTCGGTACTTTCCGGGTTCTGCTCTCGCGGGGATCCGGGAGTGACGAGAGGGCAGGCATGGCCAGTCACGGCACAGTCGAAGCCATCAACGGACTGACCATGCGTTGGGCCGCGACCCTGCCCGACGACGGCACGGTATTTGCCGCAGCCGGGGTGTGGCCGTTGCTCGGCCTCCTCGCCGACGGTGCCGCAGGTCCCGCCCGGCAGGAACTCTCGGACGCACTCGGCATCCCGGCAGACGGTGCCGCAGCGGCCGCACGAGAGCTGCTCTCCACCCTCGGGGCGACGCGTGGCCCGGGCACGGCCCTGGGTCTGTGGACCCGCGACACCCTGCCCGTCGAGCCGGCCTGGTCGGACCGACTGCCCGCCGACGTGCACGGGCAGCTCACCGGCGACCCCGTCAGCGACCGGTTGCACCTCGACGCATGGGCGGCCAAGTGCACCCAAGGGCAGGTCGACGTGATGCCGGTCCCTGTGAACGACAGGACTCTGCTGGTGCTGGCCAGCGCCCTGACCCTGCGTACCGACTGGATCCGGCCCTTCACTTCGGGCGCGATGGAAGTCGGAGCCGGACCCTGGTACGGCAGGGACCTGGCCAGCCTGTACCGAACCACCAGTCTCCTGAACCGGGTTGGCATCGCGGAAACGGCAGCCGGCCCCCTCACCGAACTTCAGGTCATCGGTACCCATGGCATCGACGTCCACCTGTACCTCGGAACACCTGACGCAACGGCAGGCCAGGTACTGGCCGGCGCAGCGGGCGCACTCCACAACCGCCGGGCAATGGTCCCCGGCGAGCACCTCCCTTACGGCACCCCGGGCCCCGGGCTGTCCGTGACGCGCGTGCCCAGCGTCGACGGCGAACCCAGGCTCCACGTGACCACCGTGCCGTTCACCGTCAAAGCCCACCACGATCTGCTCGACCAGCCCGACCTGTTCGGCCTGCGCACGGCGACGGACGCCTCGCAAGGCCACTTCCCCGGCATAAGTGCCGAGCCGCTCGCTGTCGAGGCTGCCGCACAGTCCATGACGGCGACGTTCGGCGCACGCGGTTTCCGCTCCGCGGCTGTCGCCGCCTTCTCGGGAATGGCCGGCGGCATCCCGCGCCACCCCTTCCGGGCCCGCGAGATCAGCGTCTGCTTCGACCGCCCCTTCGGATTCCTCGCACTGCACCGAACCTCCCGACTCGTCCTCAACGCAGGCTGGGTCACCGACCCCGACATCCTCGAGGAAGCCTCCTGGGACGACTGCTGAGCGCCCCTCCCCGAGGCGCGGCGTGCCTCGCCGGCCTCAGCGCGTGATCCGGTCGATCACCAGGCGCTCGAAGAGGTCGTCGTGCAGTTGGTACTGCTCCACGGATCGGTGCGCGGCCGCCGTGTCCCCGTTCCACTCGGTGATGACGTCCTTGTTGAAGTCGATCAGGCGGCGTACGTCGTCGGACGTCAGCTCGGGATGGAACTGGCAGCCGAAAACCCGCTCGCCGAAGCTGAGTGCCTGGACGGAGGTGTGGTCGTTGCGGTACTCGATGCGTACCCCGTCGACCTCCTCGATCCGCGGACTGATGGCCTGATAGTGAAACGACGGCACGACGTCGATGCCGTGGTCGCCGCCCCTGCTGCGGGTGCCGTCACCGGTGCGGCTCACCGGGGTCAGGCCGACCTCTATGCCCGAACTGCCGATGATCGAATCCGGACGCAGTGCCTCGGCGATCAACTGAGAGCCGAGGCATACGCCGATCACCGCGGGGCCCGGGCTCGCGGCCTCGGTACCCCCGTCGCGCTTGCCCGTGTCCGCGATGAGCTCCCGCACCAGCGTGATGGTCGCGCGCATCCAGGCGGCGTCCGAGTGCACAGAGGTCTGGCCTCCGGTGAACACATAGGCGAGGTTCGGTCGGGGGATGCGCGCGGCAGGATCGGCCGCCTCGGTCGGCAGGTTCAGGCGTCCACAGCTCAGGCCGGCCCGGGTAAGTCGTTGCTCGATCCGGTCGGCGTAGTCGAGACCGTCGTAGATCAGTCCGTCCGCGACGCAGATCTGCACGTCCACCGGCACGATCCCCCCTCTACCCGAAGAACATCGACCACAAGCTGGCCGCTGCGTCCACGCACTGGACGAAACTCAGGATAGCCACGATCGTCACGGCCTGGTTGACTCGCTTCACCCGGCGCATCTGCGCGTGCTCCAGCTTGCGTTCGACCGCGTACCGCGCCATTGCGAGCAGGGTGTCGGTGCGTTCGCGCACCTTCTCGGTCTCCCACGCCTTCAGTACGCTGTCACGCAGCTTGAGGACGTGGAAGTCGTAGCTGAACGTGGGCCGTACCAACGCCTGATAGTCGGCACGAAGCCGTCGTTCCAGCCCGACGAGCAGTTCGGGGTCTTCGTCCAGGGCCGACTCGCGGATGATCCGTTCCGCGGCGTCGGCGGAGCGTTCCAGCCGGGCGTAGTGCACGTTCAGCTGACCCAGCAGGTGCTCGAGCTGGCCGAGCGTGTCTTGAGGGTTCCGGGAGGCCAACAGGAAGAAGGCGTACCCGGGGTAGAAGAACTCTTCGGGCCACGTCGATTCGGAGGGGATCGGCTCGGCGGAGCGGGGGTAGACCAGGTGCCGTAAGGAATGGGAGAGCGTCGCCCGGCCCGGAGCCGGATGGGTGGTGCTCCCTGCGTAGGCGAGGTTGAAATAGGGCAGGACGGTGGGACACGGCGGCCCCTGTCGGCATTGGTCGGACACCGCGGCAAGGGCCGGCAGCAGCTCGTCCCTGATGCGCGCGGTGACATCGTCGCGGCCCTTCGGCCCGAAGCCGTCGATGAGCTGCTTCCGCCGTACCTCGGACCACCCGTCGGCGATGCGCATGTGCACGGCCACCGAGCCGTAGCCGTCCGGGAACAGAACGCCGGTGACGCTCAGTTCCACGGGAAGCAGCGTCGCCTCCTGCACGATCGTCGTCAGCCGCGCGTTGAACGCGTCGGAGCCGGCAAGGTGCGTGAGCAGGTCGACGGGGGGATTGCCGAAGGTGAGCGAGCCACGCAGGAATTGGTCCAGGGACCGTTGCACCACCGTCAGGCGCATCTGCGGATCGAGCGCGCCGTCCAGCGGTACGGCGAAGCTGGGAACGTCCGTGAGGGACGTGGACCCGGGATAGAAGGGTCCGGTCAGCAACAGCAGGGCGTCGCCGCAGAAGTCGACGTCATCCGACTCCGCAGGGAGCGGTCCGACGACCGCAGGGGCCTGCGGTAACACCACTCTCTCCGGTGCCCCGCCCTCCTCCTGAACAAGTTCGTACCTGTCCATGCAACCGTCCCCCGGCGATTGAGATACCTCGGTCCTGCAGGCTACCGCGTCCACGAGATCCACTACAGGCATCTGATACGGAGCGTTCCCCCCGCCGCATCCTCCTTCTGTCGACCGGTACGAGTATTCTGATGCTCAGTCATAAGCGGACCGCAGTGCGGTGATTGACATGCAGTTGAGGTACAGCTTCCGCCTGTACCCGAACGGTCCTCGGCGCTCCGCATCGGCCCGGGCGTTCGGGTGCGCGGGTGGTCCGCAACGACGCCCTGCGGGCTCGTGAGACCGCCCGGGCTCACCCGTACGCGCCTGGCCAAGTCCGTGCATGACGCCGGCTGGTCCGCGTTCGTCGCGATGCTGGAGTACAAGGCCGCCCGGTACGGGCGCACCTTCCACCGCAGCGGACGGTTCGAGCCGACCTCCCAGGTCTGCGAGAAGCACGGTCGTGCCGAGCAAGGCCCGCTGGGCGTGCAGTACAACGGCATCCTGTCCGAGCCCGCCCCGCTGGTCGTGCGGGCACCCAAGCACTGGTTCTGGGCCGGCACCGGCCTGCAGGGCGGCGAGGAGTTACGCGGCCTGGTCGGCGGCGAAGCCGACGGTTACGACGACAGGATGCCGTCGCCGACGGGCGCCGACCGGATCCTCCTCTCGACGGCTCCCTACGGCGACAGCTTCGCCCCCCGTGACAGACGCGGCCGTCGCATCCAGAACACCACCCCCTGAGCTTCCCGGGCCTTGAACCATGGCCCGGGAAGCCGGCCTTTTCGCGAGTCTGCACAGGGGTTGATGACGCACAACGCGTCGCCCGGAGCACCGTCCGGGCGGCGCGTCACGACAAGGCGAACGTCGCTCGATGCGGCACCTAGTAGGTGATGGTGATCGGGGTGCGCACGGTGCGTTGGGGCAGGGTGAGGGTCAGGACGCGCGTGTCGGCGTCCCAGTGGTACTGGCTCGGGGCGAGTCGCCCCTCGTGCGTGGTGACCTTTGCCGGCATGTGGGCGGCTCCGAGTATGGACAGCGTCCACTGCCGGTTCTTCACCTGGCCGCGGAAGGAGCCTTTCGCCGCGCTGATGGAGACGGTGTGGCGCCCACGGTGTTCGGCGTATCGGACGGTCGTGGTGGCGCTGTGGCCCTGGTGGTGCGTGGCGGCGGGGGAGCCGTCGTCCTCGTAGAGGGTGTATTCGCCCGACGCGCCTGAGGCGACGGTCAGCGTCAACTGGGTCGGCGGAGCCTTGTCGTTGCTGGTGGCGTCATGAGTGCGGGTCGGAACGATTCCGCCGGCCTTCATGAACACGGGCATCGAGTTCAGGTCGGTCGTGATCTCCTGTGTGGTGCCGCCCTGGTAGGTCTTTCCGGTGAAGTAGTCGGTCCACTGGCCCGGCGGGAACCACACCGAGGTCGTCGCCGTCGTCCCGGCTGTCGTGACCGGGGCGACCAGCATGTCGGAGCCGTAGAAGTATTCGCTGCCGGCGGTGGCGTACGCCTGCGGCTCGTCCGGGTACTCCAGGTAGGCGGGACGGACGATGGGAGTGCCGGTCCGGTTGGCTTCCTCGGCCAGCGAGTAGGTGTAAGGGACCAGGTTTTCACGGAGGTTGAGGAACTTGTCCGCCGACTGCCGCGCTTGGGGCCCGTACTGCCAGGGCAGCCGGTCGCTGTGGTTGCTGTGCAGGCGGTCGATCGGCTGGAAGGTGCCGAACTGGACCCAGCGGGCGTACAGGTCGTCCGGCAGCTTGTGCGTGCTGTGCGTGCCGCCTGCGTCGGTGTAGGTCTCCGAGCCCTTGAGGCCCGTCGTGTCGTTGTGACCGCCGATGTCGTGGGTGATGGCGGCCAGCCCGGTCGCGGCGGACTCGCCTGGGGTGTAGCCGACTTCCAGCTTCAGGGTGCCCCAGGTCGAGGAGGTGTCACCGGTGAAGTGGACGGTGCTGCGCTTGTCGGCCCACGGTCCGGTCGGCAGGCCTTGCTGGCCGCTGTAGCCGCCGGCCTGGAGTGAGCCGTAGGCGCGGGACAGCACGAAGCCTCGGCCGGAGCTCTGGCCGGTGAGAGAGGCGTACTGCTGGTTGATCCACGCGTCCGGCGTGACCCCGGGCAGCGCTGCCTGCGACTGGTCGCAGCACCAGTCGAGCCACCAGAAGTCGTTGCCCTGCTCGTCCATGGTGCGGTGGAGGTCCGTGTACGCCTCGAGCTGGTCGGGGTCGCCGAAGTCGAAGGTGTAGCAGTTGCCCTGGACCGAAGCGGCAGGAGCACAACCTCCCTTCGTCAACTTGCCCTTGGCGGTTGCCTGTGCCTGCGCGAACTGGGGGTCGGAGGCAAGGATGCTCGGGTGCACGTTGAGCGTGTTGTGCAGCCCCTCTCTGGCGGACCAGTCGAAAAAGCCTTTCGGATCGGGGAACTTGGCCGTGTCGATCTCCCACCCGCTCCAGTCGTTGACCGCTTTGAAGTCGGTATCGGTCACCAGCACATCCAGGGGTACGCCCTCGGATCTGAAGGCCGGCAAGATCGTGTTCTGGTAGTCGGCTGCCGTGCGGTCGATGTACTCCGAGTACCAGACCCCGTAGGCCCATTGCGGCAACAACGCGGACGGGCCGGTCAGGGTCGCCAGGTCCCTCAGGCCCTGCTTGTAGTTGTGCCCGAAGCCGAAGACATAGCCGTCCTGGTAGGGGTTGCCGCCGTGCGAGGGCCGGGGCGTGACCTTCTGCGTCGCCGTGTCGTACAGCGCCGACAAGGTGTCGTCCAGCAGGTACCAGCCGTCCTTGTTCAGGAGACCGGGCGTGGTGACTGGAGCGGGGCCGTTGCCGGTCACACCGTCCAGACCGCGACGGTAGCCGCCGAGTGCGAGATGCGGCTGCGGAGCAGGGACGTCGGCCGACGCCAGGGAGACGGTGTCCAGGTTGACGTGGCAGCTCGCCGTGTCCGGGCAGTTGAAGCTGAGGTCGTCCTGGCCTGCGTTCAGCGTGACGCGTGCCGTCGCGGTCTTCCAGTCGTTCCAGTCGTCCGTCGCCGGGAGCGACAGGGGGACGTTCGTGCCACCCGACGAAACGGACGCGGTACGGGTTTCGTGCCGCCCGTCTCCGCCGGTGCCGTTGGCGTAACGGATCCGCAGCGTATAGGTGCCCTTTTCGGGGACCCCGACCAGGTGGGTGGTCACGCCGGATCCTTGGTTCATCTCGGCGACGAAGCCGCTTCCTGCATAGCCCGGATGGTCATCGGCGCTTACGGCACTGCCGGAGACCCGCCCTGCTTCCGCCTCGCAACTCGTGCCGAGCAGACAGCCGGTGATGGCGGTGGTGGAAGCCGGGGGATACGGGTCCTTGGAGTTGACCAGGGCGACGCTGTCGACGTTGACGTTTCCGGAGTCGGCAGCGGTCCGGGTGAGCGCCACGGTATGGCGACCGGCGCTGAGCGCCACCTGCGCGGTGACGAGCTTCCAGGTGTCCCAGTTCGCCGTGGTCGGCAGGGACACCCTCTGCGGCGCGGCGCCATCCACCGTGAGGGAGAGCGTCCTTGTCTCGTTCTTTCCGTCGCCGCCGACGGAGTTGGCGTAACGCACATCGAAGTCGTACGTCCCAGCGCTGCTGACATCGATGTCAGCCTTTGCCGAACTGCCGGTTCCCGCGAAGCCGGCTGCGAAGCCCGCGCCGGTGTGGCCGCTGTGGTCCTCGGCAACGGACACGCCGTCGAGTTGGAGTTTCTCAGCCTCACACAGTGCGCCGAGCGAGCAGGTCAGTCGCTGCCAGGGGGTAGCGGTGACCGGGCTGTCGCCCGCGGTCTCACGCACGGAGAGGTTGTCCGTATCGAACGGTCCGGATCCGACCCTGTAGCGTAATTCGGTCGCGTCGGTCTTGATGGTGAGCCAGCCGTCGGAGACGCGGGACGAGTAGGCGGTCCGGGCGAAACCCGTGCGGCCTATCGCGTTGAAGGTGGGCTCGTCGGTGAACTTCCCATCGCCCGCGTACTCAGTGCGGATCAGCGTGGGCGACAGGACTTCGAAACGCGCGTCACCGGATGTGATGGTCGGAATGCGCTGGTCGGAAGCATCCCGGGGAGACAGGGGACTGGCCAGGGCCGGGCCGCCGGCAAGTGCCGTCGCGGTGGCAAGTGACAGCGCTACGGCCGTGCTCACCTGCCGCCGCATGGATCTGAAACGTCGCATCTTCGCCGCACTTGGCATGTCAACTCCGTTTACTCGATGACGAGGCGCCCCATGTCAACCCTGGATTGCCGTGCCGCCCAGGGAAGGTGACAGCACCCGGGCCCGGTGGTGTGCACGATCGCGCCCGGCTGGAAGCTCCTTGAGCGCCGGGTACCGCGACCCTGTCGCGCCCGGCTCACGAAGCGGCGCCAAGACCTGGCGCCGTGAGATCAGGCTGTGAGTGCGGCCCGTTCGAGGAGACCGTTGTCATAGTGCCGACGAGAGGAAGCCGCGCCCGCCGGGGTTCGAAGACGACGCTCAAGGAGTTTCTTCCTTCCTCCGCCACGCCTGTGATCAGTGACGTAAGCCTTCGCAGGTGAGACAACGAGCAGCGTCCGGACTTCACATTCCGGTTGAGGGACGTTGCCTGACAGTGTGGCGTCATGTTCGATTCGTGGTCAATGAGGCCGGCGAAACGAACGAACCTCAACAGCGGACCGTTGTTGGGGACCACCCCGAACAGCGGTCCGGGGCAGGTCTGCGCGGCGCGATCGAAGCCTTTTGCCTCGACTCGGCTCCCCGGCATCTCGCCCTCTCGCCAGAGGGCGGTTCCGCCTGACGAGACTTCGACCATGACACCGGACACCGAGACCATGCGGAATCACTGGTGGTGGCGGCCCGGTTGGAGCGTGGGCCGCCGCTTCTGCACCTGGCACCTCACCTTCGAGGGGCAGGACGATGCGCACCAGCCAGCCGCCGAGTACCGGGCCGTCGCCCTCGCCCCGCTGGGAAAGCCCTCACCCTGGTCCCTGACCGGAGGCTGCACCTCACCATGCAGGGCGTCGACTTCGTGGGCAGAAGCGGCAACGCTCGCCGAGCGGTTCAGGACACCACGGGATCGGCGTCCGTGACCTCGCTCAGCCGGACCGTGCACAGTCCGCGGGGCTCGCTCTTCACCTCCGTCACCTTGAGCTGGGTCCCCGGCGTAAGGATGTATTCCTCCTCGCCGGTGAAGGCGGAGAAGCTCTTGATCCCGACCGCCCGCGCCGGCGTCACCTCGAAGAGGGTCCGCTTGCCGCGACTGCCCAGGAACGCCCTGGCCACGTTCAGCTCGGAGGTGCACGAGGAGACGCCCCACCAGGTCACCGTACGGCCCACCGGGTACTGCGCCCGAAGGTCCAGCGACACCCCGCGCCACAGCGGCTGCGTGTAGGCCGGCAGCTCCGAGACCGCCGAGAACAGCAGCCGCAGGTACGGCAGGTAGGGCGTGACCCTGGTGCGGTCGGGGGAGCGCAGAACGCTGTTGATCTCGCGGTAGAAGGCTGACTCACAGGTGTAGAGGTGGAGCGCGGCGATCGCGTCGGCGGACACGCCGGCCCCGGCCGACTGGTCTGCACGCCGCTTGCCGAAGTCGTGCGAGCGCTGGATGTGCCCGGCGAGCCCGGACAGCACCGCGGAGGCCGGGGCGATGGCGTCCTGGAAGTCCATCAGCGGAGTGTCGAAGACACCGGTGATCGCGGGCAGGACCAGGCCCTCGTCCTTGACGCTGGTGAGGCGCTCCAGATACAGCTGGTGCAGGTTCATGGTCGACTCGATGAACGCGCCCATGCGCGCCGCGACACCCCCGTCCGCCCCGCCCGCGCCGGCCGCCGTCTCGTTCCACCCCTTGCTCGGCAGCCAGTCGATGCCGTCGGCGCCCACCGAGGCCAGTGCGTCGTTGACCTGGGCGAAGTGGTCGCCCTCGCAGAAGATGTCGCCCTGTGCCGCCGGGTTCGCGTGGTCGAGGTGGCGGACCTCGACGTCCGGGTACTTCTGCTGGAGCCGCAGGACGACCCGCTTCAGGCTGCGCGCGTGCGCCCCCCACCACGCGAACACGACCCCGCGGTCCTCCTCGGGCGCGTCCTGCTTGGCCTTGAGGATCTCCTCGACGATCCGCTCGGCGACCGGCCGCCAGAACGCCGTGTGCTGATCCGCCCCCATCGCGCCGTCGCCGCTCGCGGTCAGCGACGCGTTCAGCAGGAGCACGCCCTGCGTCAGCATCGCCTGGAACCACTCCGGCGGCTGGACCGTGTCCTGCTTCTTCAGCAGCGCCCGCACGTCGGCGATCGGGGTCTTCTTGGCGATGCCGTACTTCCACATCGCCGCCGCCTTGATCAGGCACCTGATGCTGACGACCCGGCCGAACTGACTGTCCTTCCAGTCGCTGAAGGTGTTGTCGAACATGGCTATGCCGGTGGCGCTCTCCGGCCGCGGATACGGGTTCTGGCCGAAGGCCACGACCTTCCACTTGTGCGGCGGGTTCGGCTTGAGCGCCTGGAACGTCAGCTCGCGGACCGGGACCACCTCGTGGCTGCGGCCCTTCCCGATGAACCGCGCGGCGTCCGGCTGCGCCTCGATGACCGGCTTCAGCAACGGGAGCCAGGCCTCCCCGCCGCCGTCGAAGAGCTCGGTCAGGGCGAGGGGGTCGTTCACATCGGGCTGGGGCTGCGACGGCTGGCCCGCAGCCGGGACGCCGGTCGTCGGTCCGGTCACGGCGGAGGCGCCTTCACTCGTCGTGGCAGAAGGAGAGGAGGGAGTGGGAGCGGCAGTTGCGGGCGCCGACGCGGGGGCGACGGGCGTGACGGCTGCCGGCGGCACGATACGCACCCGCTGGTCGACGGGCGCGTTCTCGATCCCGTGGAGCTGGGCGACGATCGTGGAGCGCAGCTCGTCGTCGTCCTCGAACCAGTGGTCGTGGAAGAGCGTGTAGCCGGTCCACATCAGATTGGCGCACACCCGGGCCGGCACCTGACCGGTCTGAGCCCCCAACCCGACCAGCGCCACGGACCGGATGCTGCCCGGCTTCTTCCGGTTCTGCCGGTGGACGGCCTGGAAAGCGGCCGCGCACGCCAGCGCCACGTTCAGCGTGGCGCTCACGTTCTGCGAGGACCGCACCATCGTGGGCGTCGATATCAGGTACCGGGGGACGGTCGCGCCGGACGGGACGCAGACCGCGCTGCCCACCGGCATGGGTCCGGCGAACCGGTCACGGATCGCCCGCTGGACGCGCACCTGTATGCCGGACCCCAGGTACCGCTTGATGACGGCGTCGACCCCGCCGTCCATCCGGCCCCGGGAGTTCGTAGGGGTGACCCAGGCGTCGACGTCCTCGTCGAGGATCGAGCCCTTGCGGATCTCGATGCCGGGGGTGTCGGCGAACGCGGCGCGCCACGCCTCCACCACACGCTCGTTGACGTCCGTCAGCACCACCCTGAGCGCGGGCAGCACACTGCTCTCGGTCATCGTCCACTCCTGTCGTGCAACGGCGGTTCCAAGACCTCGAACGTATCTCCCGCCACTGACAACGCGGCTCCGAAAAGGGGCCGGTGACCTGCCGTCAGGCTCCGGTGCGCCCGCGCCGACAGGTGACCGCAGACGTCCGTGGCCTGTTCAGCCGTCAGTCTCGTACGTCTCCGGGGAAGCGGAGCAGACCTGGTGCCAGTGCTGGGCTGAGCGGGCCAGGTCGTCGATGACGTGGAGGAGGAACCGGCTCGTGCTCTCCAGCCGCGCGCCGGCAGGGGTGGTGGTGCCGAGTTTCCGGGCTACGACCCCACAAGCCTCGGCGATCTGCCGTTGGTTGCGCACGCCGGCCATGATGGATCGAAACGCTACGTCGTCGTCGATGGCGTAGCGTTCGGCGCGGCTGCGGGGGTCGCGTTCGCGTTTGACGAGTGCCTGGGTCTCCAGGTAGCCGACGGCCTTGGAGATGGAAGCAGGACTGACGTGCAGGCGTCGCACGAGTTCCGCGGAGGTGAGGCTGCCGCCGTCGGTGGTGAACAACGCGGCGAGCACCCTGGCCATCATCTGTGGGAGCCCGGCCTGGATCATCAGTTCCACGCTCTGCGCGTCCACCTCGTCAGCGAGCCGTGGATCGCGCCCGCCGGGGCCGGCTCCTCCTGGTGGCAGTGTCGGTGAAGAGGTCCTGCGCGGGCGCGCGTGTCGTGTGCCGGCCCGGTGGGCCGCCTCGGCGTGGTAGCCGCGTGGCCCGCCGTTGCGCGTCACTTCGCGGATGACGGTGGAGGTCGGCCGCCCGATGCGGCGGCCGATAGCGGCGTAGGTCAGCTCCTCGCGCAGTCCCACGGCGATCTGCTGCCGGTCCTGGAGGGTGAGTCTGGCACCGGGCATCGGGCGTCCTCCGCTGTCGGCGTCGAGGCTACCTTAATGCAACACGCGTTGTTGCATTAGCCGACATGAGTCATGCAACGATTTGGCGCATCTACCTGCAATTATGCTGTCGCTTCGCGCAGATATAATTGACGTTTTCGTGAATGCAACGTTATTTTCAGTGAGTGGCAAAAGTGCTCGCGCGGCGCCGGATCTCACCAACGGGAGTGAAACCCATGACTACCGATCCCGGTCGATCCGCGGTCGCGGTGACCGCGGTACGCAAGTCGTACGGCGACCACGTGGTGCTCGACGGCATCGACCTCGATATCCCCGCGGGATCCGTCTTCGCGTTGCTCGGCCCGAACGGCGCCGGCAAGACCACGATGGTGCAGATCCTGTCCACGCTCATCCGCGCCGACGCCGGCGACATGCGGGTCACCGGCCACGACGTGGTCCGGGATCCGGACGCGGTCCGTGCGGCGATCGGCGTCACCGGCCAGTTCTCCGCAGTGGACGGCTTCCTCACCGGCGAGGAGAACCTGCTGTTGATGGCCGACCTGAACCGTCTGCCCCGCCGGGAACGACGGCAGCGTGCCGCGGACCTGCTGGCGCGGTTCGATCTGGTGGACGCGGCCCGCAAGCCCGCGGCGACATATTCAGGGGGGATGCGCCGCCGCCTGGATCTCGCGATGACACTGGTCGGCCGGCCCCGTGTGATCTTCCTCGACGAGCCGACCACCGGGCTGGATCCGCGCAGCAGGCGGACCATGTGGGAGATCATCCACCGGCTGGTGACCGACGAGGGCGTCACGATCTTCCTCACTACCCAGTACCTCGAGGAGGCCGACCGGCTCGCCGACCGAATCGCCGTGCTGTACCAGGGAAAACTGGTCGCGGAGGGCTCGCCGAGGGAGCTCAAACGGCAGGTCGGCAGCGGCCACATCACCCTGCGGTTCGCTGACCCGGACGGTTACGACCACGCGGCCCGGACGCTGGACGTGTCATCCCGCGACGATGAGGCACGCACGCTGCAGATCCCCAGCCAGGGCGATCTCCGGGCGTTGCGCGCACTGCTGGAGTGGCTCGACCACGCCGCGCTCACCGTGGACGAACTCCAGGTCCGCACCCCCGATCTCGACGACGTCTTCTTCGCCCTGACGGGCAACCCGGTCACGGAACAGGAGTCCGCCCGATGAGCAGCGCTTCCCGTACTGCTTCCCACGCCTTCGCCGACTCGGCGACCATGCTGCGCCGCCGATTACGGCACATGCTGCGTTACCCGACGCTCATCCTGACGGCCGCCGGGGTTCCGGTGGTCTTCCTGCTGCTGTTCGTCTACGTTCTCGGCGGCATCCTCGGCGCCGGCCTCGGCGGGCCCTCAGGCGGCCGGGATGCCTATGTGAACTACGTCGTCCCCGGCGTCATCCTGATGACCGTGGCGACCGCGGCCCAGGGCACGGCGATCTCGGTGGCCATCGACATGACCGAGGGCATCGTCGCCCGGTTCCGCACCATGGCCATCGCCCGGGTTTCGGTGCTCACCGGTCATGTGCTGGGCAGCCTGATCCAGACCCTGCTGAGTATCGCTGCCGTCGTCGGGGTCGCGCTGCTGGTGGGATTCGAGCCGACCGCGGGCTTCGGCGAATGGCTCGGCGCGATCGGCGTGCTCGTCATGATCATCCTCGCGCTCACCTGGCTGTCGGTCGCACTGGCCATGGTCGCCAAGAGCGTCGCCACCGCGAGCAACATGCTGACGCCGCTGATGATCCTGCCCATGACGGGCAGCGGGTTCGTCCCCACCGACTCGATGCCGGGAGGGCTGAAATGGTTCGCCGAGTACCAGCCGTTCACCCCGTTCATCGAAACCCTGCGCGGGCTGCTGATGGGCACCCCGATCGACAACAGCGCAGTCCTTGCCCTCGGTTGGTGCGCCCTGATCGCTCTGGGCGGCTGTCTATGGGCGAAGAAGCTCTACAACCGCGAGCCCGCCGAGTGAGCGGGGGCTGCTCCTGGAGCGGAGCGTCGCCTGCACCTCCCGGCGTCGACCGCCCCGTACCGATCTCCCGGACGCACCGGCCCACCTCGCGGCGGCGCCCACCACCTCGCCGACCCCGGCCGGCGGCTTCGGCGAGACGGACGAGGCGGCTGCCACCCGCACCGCTCGTCGCCCGGCCGCCCGGCTACCGGCGCCGTTCAAGGCGCGTCCTGAGGACGGCCACATGCGTTCGTCGGCCGACCGTAAGGTAGCCGCCGTGACCGGGACCACCGACAGCGCACTCGCCGAAATCGATCTCCTCCTCGACGAGATCCGGGCCTCTGGCGCGGGCGTCTGCGCCGGCCTCGGCTCGTTGACCGACCTCCGGGCCCGTGAGCCGTCGGCGCTGCCGGGCTGGAGCCGCGGCCACGTCGTCACCCATCTCGCCCGCGGCGCCGACGTCTACCGGTGGCTGCTGGCACTGGCCCGCACCGGCACGGAGCCCGGCCCACGGGCAGACGCCGCCGCTCTGGACCGTGCGCTGCGCGAGGGTGCCGAGCGCTCCGCCGGTGAACTCGTCGCCGACCTGCGCGGCAGCCTCGACCGGCTGCTCGACGAGGCACAAGCCATGCCGACCGAACGCTGGTTCACCCTGGTCACCGCGCTCGCAGGGTGGCGACACCCCGCCTGGTTCACGCTCCAGCGCTGCCGACGCGAACTCGAGACGCACCACGTCGACCTGGACTTGGGTTACACCACAGCCGACTGGCCTTCCGGCTACGTCACATGGGCGCTCGACGACACCATCGCCACGCTCACGGCACGCGACTTCCCGGTTGCCCGCATCCAGGCCACCGACCTCGATCGCGCCTGGACCCTGGCTCCATCCGGCGCCACAGTCACCGGCTCGGGCCGCTCCATCCTCGCCTGGCTCGCCGGACGCGGCACGGACACGCGGCTGCGGTCGGACGTTCCGCTACCGACCCCGCCGGTGTGGCCGCTCCCCCCGACGCCGGGCTGGGCCTGAGCCCGACCTGCCGGAGCCGGCACACCGTGGCGCCTTCGCCGGTCGAGCTCGCGCATGAGACGGCCGACGATCGGCGTCCAGACGGCGCGGACCACGCTCTCCTTGGCGCTCATGCGGCTGTACGGGCCGCGCACGCGCGGGAATCGCCGTACGACGCGATCTCGGTGAGCGAACTGTGCGGCAGCCTGCCACGCACCGGACCTCGACCCCGGCGAGGGCGTCTGGTCCATGCTGCGGCGCAGTAGCCGGATCGACACCGCCTTCACTGACTCCGACCACCTCATCAGTACGCTCCGGCACGGTCTCGGCCAGATCCTGTACCGCAGCAACCTCGTCAATGGATGCCCCCCCGGAACCGGCCTCATCTTGACGACGTCACCGCCACAACGTCAGAAGAGGAGGCCGGCCGAGGCACCCTGCGGGAGGCTTTCGAGGATCGGGCGCAGCCACGGGCTGCGGACGGCCGGTAGCCGGACCAAGGTGTGCTGGAAAATTTCCCGGTCGGCCCGGATCAGGCGGTTGGGGAGCAGCGGGAGCGGGTCGTCGCGGAGGACGTCCTGGGGTATGCGGCCCGACGCGGGAACCGGCAAGTACGGCTGGGGAGAGACCAGCCACAGCCATACCCCCAGCGGGAGGGGCACCAGGTATGCCGACGCAGTCGGGCCGGTGGGGGTCCAGGTCCGACCTGTCTGGGGGTGGACCGGTACGAGGAGGATGTCGACGCCCGCGTCCGGGGAGGGCTGTCCGGGTCCGGCCAGGGCGGCACGCCGCTTCGGGGGGCCGGCGGGCAACAGGGCGTCGAGTGCGCGTTGGAACACGTCCGTGGCCAGTCCGCCCGGGACCCCCACCGGCTGCCCTTGGGAGGCAACCAGCAGGTGGGCGAGCGCATGGCCGGCTGCCGCCTCCCACTGCGGACTCCACGACCAGTAGTGGTACGAACCCATCCGTCCTCCCCACGCGGCGATCGGCTCGAACGGGGGCGTTCCCTCCCCCTTCTCTGCCAGCTCCGCCCAGGACAGGGGGGCGGGGTGTATACCGCCGACGGCGACGCGGTGCACGGCGTCCGAGCTGAGCCGCACCGCCTGCCAGAGCGAACAGTCGTCGACCCTGGTCGCCACGGGGAGGCCGCAGGTCTCGCAGGCCATGTTGGGCCCGTCGGCTCCGTCGAGGCCGCAGCAGGCACCGCCGCGCTTCTCCGGAATCAGTCGGGTTCCACGGATGTCACCGGGTGCGATGAGACTCGCCCCGGGTGTGCTGTCGGAGAGGGCGTGGACCGGCGCGTAGATGCCGCGTGCCTCCGCCTCGGCCGGATCGATCTCGTCCCACATCCGCCACGGCCCGCCCCAGGGGTCCGGGTCCACGGCAAACGTCCCCGACTGCATGAGCACCGGGAGCTGGGCCCCGTTCCCGTACTTCTGACGGGCGTGGACCGGCAGTGAGACCGGAGTCAGCGGAGTGGTCAACTCGGCGCCGCACCCCGCACACAAGAAAACGAACAAATGTCCTCCACCTGGGAACCGATGCATCCTCGCAGCTCGTCGGCAGTCGGCCAACGTGTTTTCTCATCCGTGGCGGGAACCGCTTATCTCCGGTCGTGCGGCGGACTGCCGACCCTGGTCGTCGGGGTGGCAGCGGGCGGTCAGGCGTCAGGGTCGACTTCGGGGTGCGTGAACCGCACGGGCTTGCCCAGCGACCGGGCGTAGGCGATTTCGGCCCGGGTGCTGTCTCCGATGTAGTCGCCGACCACGAGCACCTCGTCAGCGAGCCGGATCTTCGCCCGGTGCAGATCGCCGAGTCGAACCTTCAGCGCCTCGGCCTCGACAGGATCGGACCAAAGTTCGTGCGGCGACTTCATGTCACAGCCCGGTTTGACGACAATCCTTCCGGCTTTGGTCTCCCGCAGATCGGCCTCGGTCATCTCGGTCATGAAGCGGGTGGAGCCACAGATCACGACGATACGCGGGAGGCTGAGCTGCTTCTTCGCGTCGGCGAGCTTCTCCTCGGGGGTGAGCAGCTGGGGGTGTGACACCGGTTCCTCCTGGTGGTGTGGTCCGAGGGGTGCCCGCGGAGACGAGAACGAGGGCGTCCAAGATCGTTTTGTGACGAACGATGTGGACACCCTCGCGACAGCACTCTATGCGACGACTGAAGACACTCCACCCCGGTGGAATGCGGCCGCTCCCGCGAGACCGTCAAACGCTCCGACCTGGCAGGCTGGGTCGAATACGGCTGCTGCGCCAGCCACAGCCGCCTTTTCCGGGGCCTGCGCCCGCACCTGGTGTGCACCCTTCAGGCCTGCCCATCGCCTTCGTCCTGACCGGGGCCAAGGCCGGCGAACGCGAGACCCTCCTCGACCTCCTGGCTGCCGAATGCGAGCTTCTGCGAGAGTGCCCCCGACAGACTCTCATCGGCGACAAGAACTGCTTCAGCCGTGGTTTCGAACCCGAACTGTCCGAATGTGGAGTCCAGTTGCTACGGTCGGTCCGTAAAGGTGAACGGGAACGGCCTGGCGCAGCCCTGTTCAAGCCGCTGCGGCAGGTCATCGAATCGATCAACGAGACCTTCAAGGGACAGCCTCACCTCGAACGGCACCGAGGGCGCACACCCGGAGGGGTCATAGCCCGCGGCATGCAACGCAACCTCGCGCCGACCGCCGCGGTCCGGCACAACGACGCCATCGGACAAACCGTCCTACGCTCGCTGATCGCCTACGATCACCGACCCGCTGGAATAGATCATCTGGACGTTGTCGACCGTCGATGCCTCCGAGCCCGGTGACGCCATCGCCCAGTTCATCAGCAACAGCAGGGGGACTTTGATCCAAGGCGCCGTGGTCTTGCTGACTGCCGTGCACGCACAGGACTTGGCAAAGCGATCGGCTGTCTTCCTCTCTCGGTGATGCTGCCGGGGTCCGTGGCTGCTTCGCCCGCGTCGTGGCGGGTTGTCTGCGTCTTGTTCGTGGGGGCGGGTGTGCTGAGAGACTGCTTGTCCATGAGGGGATTTGAGGGCGGGCAGGGTGGCGTCGGTGCGGGTGTGAGTTTCGGGTTGCTGGCTGCGTGGGCAGTGCACGATGCGGAGGAAGTGGTCTTGGTGCCGCGGTGGGCGCGTTCCGAGGTGCCCGGGCTGCGAGGACGGTTTCCGTGGGTACCGGATCGGATATGGCGGCACCTGGAGTCCGTCGACGAGCGAGAGTTCGCGACCGCGGTTGCCGGGATGGCCGTCGTGGTGGCCGCGGCGGCGGCCGACGGGTACCGCACCGGCGGGCGCTCCGCCTTCTACCAGGGGGCCCTCAACGGATTTGGGCTGCACGGTCTGGTGCATCTGGCGCAGGCCGCCGTGGTCCGCGGATACACGCCGGGCTCGGCCACCTCCCCGGTGGTGGTCATTCCCTTCACGCTGTGGGCCCGTGGCCGGCTGCGGCGGGCCGGGGTGCTGCGCCCGGCGCGTCCCCGCGACGTCGTGCAGGGCCTCGCGTTGGCCGCGGCTGCCACGGTCGCAACGCACGTCATGGCGGGACGGGCTGTCGGCCGGAACCGCACACCATCTCGGACTCGATCACCTGGACGGGGGCGTCGCACGTGAACACGCCGTCGCCTGGGCTCGGGCGGGGGAGCGTGAAGCTCCGGGCCGACGGCAGATGGGGTGAGCGGTCGTTGCAGTAGTCGTCGGGCGAGTTTGCGGTCAGGTGATCGTCGGCCCTTGTGACGGTCCCTGACTCTGCTGTGGCCCCAGTCGTGGGGCGGGCTTGGCGGACTCATTGTCCGTGGTTGCTCCGAAGGCGGCCTGCCAGGCCTCGGTGAGTTGGTTCCGGGCGGCTTCCAGGCCTGTGGCTGTGTTGCCTCCTGGAACGGCGACCCGGCGGATGACGTCGTCCCATCGGACCCCCCCTCGATCAGTCGGCCCAGGGCGAGCAGGCCCTGCGTGACGAGTTGCTGCGCCAGTTCCCTCGACAGTGGGGCGCCTCGTTCCTGTTGCGCGTCGACCATGGCCCGAGCGGCACCGGCCAGCAGGGCAGGGCCGCAGGATGCCAGGTCCGTCGCGGTCCGCCCCTGACTCTCGTCAATGCCGTGCTGCTCGCCCTGGCTGTGCAGTTCTTCGATGCGGATTCCCCGTCGGCAGGCGCTCTTCTGGCGCTCTTTCGCGAGGCTGCCCCGTAACCGTCTGGTCCCTGGACCGGAGACACACCGGTGGCACGGCCGGGTCCGCCCGCGACCTCGTGCCCATGATGCCCACGGGTTCGCGGGCGGCCGGGCGATGGCTTGCGCCATCCCCGGCCCACGATCCCGGACCGAGCAGAAGTCCTGGAACTCGCCCAAGGGACGTTGCGGGACCGGCGGTCCGCGTCCGCCGGCCTCATGCCGAACCGGTCCCACGGGCTGTCCTCGATGCCGGACCTGGTCGCCGAAATGGCGGTCAGGCCAAAAGCACCGCCGGTGCGTCGGGTGCGCCGGTGGGGTACTCGGCGGATGTCATGGTCATCAGACGCGCACCGATCGTCGTGCACCCTCCTTCCCGTTCGGGAGGGCGGAGGGTGACGGTGCGCGCGAACGGCCGGGACGAGATCCTCGGCACCGCTCACAGCGACCACGACCTGGTCGTCTTCCTGCAGAACGCAGGCATCGACGACCCCGACCCTGTCCTGGACAACGCCCGGTGGGTCGAATGGCGCGGCGCCCGCCCCCACCGGTGGAACGCCGCCTGAGTCCCTGCCCGCTGCGGTCCCAGGCCGCTGGATATGCGCGAGCGATCGTCAGCTCAGGATGGGGACCAGACCGAGGGCGAAGAGCACGTAGAAGCCGGCCGTGGCGGCGAGGCGTGCGGGGGTGAGCTTGTGTGCGCGCATGGTGAGCAGCAGGTAGACGATCGCCGCGATGGTGATCAGGCCGGACCACAGGAGCGCGCCGTCGAAGTGCCATTCCGTGAAGAGCAGGCCCAGCCCCGAGGGGACGGTCGCCTGGATCATCATGGCGCCTGAGATGTTGGCCAGGGCGAGCCGGGTCTTTCCCTGGCGCACCCAGATGACCGCGTTCATGATCTCGGGGAGTTCGGTGGCGATGGGGGACAGCAGCAGGGCCGTCACGGACGCGGACAGACCGATCATGGGGCCGATGGCGTCGAGCTGCTTCACGAACAGCTGCGAGGCGAAGAAGATCACTGTGAGGGTGAGGAGTGTCTGGGCGATGACGGCCCAAGTGGTGGGGGAGGCCGCCTTGGGCTGGAACTTCAGCGGTTCCAGCTCTTCCTCTTCGCCGTCCTCGTCCTGGCCGCCGCGGATCTCGCGCCAGAAGTAGACCGCGTAGGCGGCGAAGAACAGCAGGCCCAGAGCGGGCTTGAACGCGAAGGCGACGAGGCCGAGCGCCACCTTCACGACGAAGATCGGCAAGAACCACTTCTGGTCCTTGGCCAGCCGCTTCATGTCCTTCTCACTGCCCAGAACGTTTTCGGCATCCAGGCAGACGTCCGGGTCCGAGGGGGGCGTTCCCGTGGTGGCGAGGACGCCGACCCGCTCCCGACGGCGCTTGAGCAGCAGCATCGCGCCGGTCACGCCGTAGGCGACGGTGGCCAGCGCCAGCGGGCCGCCCATCGCGGCGCCCACACCGATGTTCTTGGCCTCCTCGGTGGCGCCTGTGGTGACGGCGACGAGGGTGACCACCGATTCGGGCAGCGCGGTGCCGAACGCGGCCAGGATCGTGCCGACCGCCATCCTCCCCACGTTCAGGCGCTCGCCCAGCCACTCCACGGCGTTGACGAACCACTCGCAGGAGAGATAGATCGCAACCGCGCAGACGATCAGCAATACGAAATGGATCACAAGTCTCGTTCCGCCTTCCCGCACCGGCGGGGCTTCGAGACGACCGAGCGAAAAAGGGATGGCGGCAGCTTCGACCCCGCCGACACGCCATACGTCGTCGGCAACGGGCCGAAGGTCTCGCCCACCCGCACACGTCACACGTGCGGGCCCGGTCGCCGGGAACCCGACGCGGGGTTCCAGTGTGTCGGCGACCGGTACTGGGGCTGCTCCCCTTCGCACTGCCCATCGTACGCATCAAGCCACACTGATGTGACACTTGCTTCTGCATTAGACGTAACACCTGTTACTTCATGCTGGTGAATGGCTTATCGATGATGCGGCTGGTGTGCTGGTCGTGCGCGCCGGGGCGAGGGCGTGACGCTGCGTGCCGCAGGGCGGGCGCCGCGGGATGCGGCCCGGTTCTGGGCGAGGTCCGGCGCCCGGCATGACGTAGGCGAGAGGCACCCGTCACTGACAGATCTGTGATTCTGTTAGTGTCCTCCGCAAATAGAGCTGCGATTCTTTTTGTGGGAGGTGTGGTGCCTCGGCTCACCGACGCGCGCAAGGAACTCAGGCGTACGCAGATCGCCGAGGCCGCCGTCCGCTGCTTCAGCCGCAACGGCCTGGAACGGACCTCGATCGCCGACATCAGTGCCGAGTCCGGCCTCTCGACCGGCTCGATCTATGCGCACTACCGCAACAAAGCCGACCTGGTCCGGGCCGCCGCCTGCGAGGTGCTCGCCAAACGCGCCGACGTCCTCGATCAGTACGCCGCGGTCGACGCACCACCCGACCCCGACGAACTGCTCTCCCGCCTGATCGCCGCGATCGACCCCGCCGAGGCCCGGGTCGGCGTGCAGACCTGGGGCGAGGCGACCACCGACCCGGACATCCGCGCCATCGTCGTCGACATGACCGACCGGATGCGCGCGATGCTGCACGACTGCGTCACGGCCTGGCTGGTGAAGCTCCAACACCACGAGCCGGACCGAGCCAGGGAGCGCGCCACCCCGATCGCCCACCGGGTCATGGCGCTCTACCAGGCCGAACTGCTGTACACCGCCTTGCGGACACCGACCGAGGAGACAGCGTCATGATCACTCTGACCGCTTCGTTAGCCGCCCGCACCGTTTTCCGGATCGGCTACGGCGCCATGCAGCTCGAGCGCCTGCACGACCGCCGCGAAGAGGCCGTGGCGCTGCTGCGCCGCGCGGTCGAGCTGGGCGTCGACCACGTGGACACCGCCGAGTTCTACGGCTTCGGATTCGTCAACGACGTGATCCGCGAGGCACTGCGCCCCCAGGACGATGTCCTGGTCGTCACGAAGGTGGGGGCCGACCCCAACCCCGGCGGGCACCTGCCGCTGCGTCCGGCACAGCGGCCCGAGCAGCTGCGCGCCAGCGTCGAGGACAACCTGCGCAGCCTGGGCGTCGACCGGCTCGCGGTCGTCAACCTGCGCCGCCTGGACGCCGGCCCCGGGCTGCGCCCCGAGGGGGACCAGGCCGTCGACCTCGACGACCAGCTCGCGGTGATGACCGCCCTGCGCGACGAGGGCAAGATCGGCGCGATCGGCCTGAGCAGCGTCACCCTCGACGGCCTGCGCCGCGCCCTGCCCGTCGGCGTCGTCTGCGTCCAGAACGCCTACAGTCTCGTCTCCCGCGACGACGAGGACATGCTGCGGCTGTGCGCGGCCGAGGGCATCGCCTGGGTGCCGTTCTTCCCGCTCGGCGGGTCCTTCCCCAGCCTGCCCAAGGCAACCGACGAGCCGGCGGTGCACGCCGTCGCCGAGTCCCTGGGCGTCACCCCCTCCCAGGTCGGCCTCGCCTGGCTGCTGCACCACGCCCCGAACGTGCTGCTCATCCCCGGCACCGCCAACGCCGCCCACCTGGAAGCCAACGTCGCGGTCGGCGAGATCACCCTCGACGCCGCGGCCCTCGCCACCCTCGACGGCATCGAGTCCCGCTCCAGCGACGTCACCATCGGCTGACCGGAACCACGCGGCCCGGCTCACGGCCGCGCCCACGCCGAACACTCCAGGAACCGCCGAGCCCCGCCGGGAAACCCCGCGCTGTCCGACACCGAGGACGGATCATGAAGGCCATCATCTATCGCGACAACGGCGCTGCCGACGTTCTCCAGTACGTCGACCGTGACGTGCCCGAACCCGGCCCCGGCGAGGTGCGCGTACGGGTCGCCGTGTCCGGGGTCAACCCGACCGACTGGCAGGCGCGCTCCGGTGCCGGCCACCCCAAACACTTCTTCGAGGTCACCCCGCACCTCGACGGCGCCGGCACGATCGACGCCGTCGGTGAGGGTATCGACCACAGCCGGGTCGGTCAGCGCGTCTGGCTGTTCATGGCCGCCGCCGGGCGGCCCACCGGCACCGCCGCCGAGTTCACCGTCGTGCCCGCCGAACAGGCCGTGCCGCTGCCCGACGAGGTCGGCTTCGACATCGGCGCCTCACTCGGCGTCCCCGCGCTGACCGCGCACCGGGCGCTCACCGTCGCCGAGGACGGGCCGAGCCGGCTACGGCCCGGGGCACTTCGCGGGAAGGTGGTGCTCGCCGCGGGCGGGGCCGGAGCGGTCGGACACGCGGTGATCCAGCTCGCCCGATGGGCCGGCGCCACCGTGATCAGCACGGTCAGCGGCCCGGAGAAAGCACGGCTGGCCACCGCCGCCGGAGCCCACCACGTGATCAACTACCGCGAGGGCGACCCGGCCGCCGACATCCGCAAGATCACCCCGGACGGCGTCGACATCATTGCCGAGGTGGCGCTCGGCGCGAACCTCGCCCTCGACCTTGCCGTACTGCGAACACGCGGCACGATCTCGACCTACGCCAACGACGGCGGCACCCCGGTCGAACTGGACGTACTGCAGAACATGGTGCTCAACGCACGCTTCC
This sequence comes from Streptomyces sp. NPDC104096, assembly GCF_055584385.1. Taxonomy (NCBI): domain Bacteria; kingdom Bacillati; phylum Actinomycetota; class Actinomycetes; order Kitasatosporales; family Streptomycetaceae; genus Streptomyces; species Streptomyces sp. NPDC104096. The sequence goes on along the minus strand of NZ_JBVJMD010000028.1, from coordinate 5,584 downwards.
AGTTCCTGATCCTCTACTTCGCCGGCCCCGAGGCACGTGCCGCGGCCGCCCAGGACGTCGCCGCCGCAGTGCGCGACGGCGCGCTGCCGGTCGGCGAGGAACACGGCCTGCCGCTGACCCGCTTTCCCCTCGACCGCACCGCCGACGCCCACCGAGCGGCCGAGAGCCGCGCGGTCGGCAAGGTACTGGTGGACGTTCGGATCTGACGTCCGGTCGGCCATCGCGCGGACGGCGCGGCCGCCGGGGCAACCCGGCATGGTGCGGCCGGATGGTGGCGTCACCCCCGCCCCCTCTCCGGCCCGCCACGGCCACTTCACACCTCAAGGCGTCTCATCGTGCCCCGTCGGTTCTTCAACTTCTGTCATGAGGCAACCGGTTGGGCCGTGCGACGGAATCGGTCACTGGTCTTCTGCCGGAGCGCGGCTTCCAGCCGGTCGCGAGCCTCGGTCTGGGCCGCGATGCGTTCGTTGAGGACCGCCAGCCGCTCCAGCGCGACCCGCAGCCCCTTGTCCGAGGGCTCGGCGGCAGCCACGTCGCCGTCCAGGCAGGGCAGGAACACCTGCACGTCGTCGAGGGTGAGTCCGGCGGCCAGCAGGTAGCGGATGTTGCGCACCCGCACGATCGCCTCCTTCCCGTAGACGCGGTAGCCGTTGGAGGCCCGCTCGGAGGAGAGCAGCCCGGCCTGCTCATAGTGTCGTAGCGCACGCGCGGTCGTACCGGTCGTCCTGGCCAGCTCGCCGATCTGCACCCGTTCCACCTCCCGGCCCACTCCTATCACGCCACGACCGCGCCGCCGTCGACGGGGATCACGACGCCGGTGACGAACGATGCCGCCGGTGCAGCAAGCTGGGTGATCGCCCAGGCCACCTCCTCGGGTCGGCCGATCCGGCCCAGCGGAGTCTGTGCCAACTGCCATTCCCGCACTGAGGCCATGCGCTCCGGTGTCAGGCCCTGATGTTCGCCCATGGGAGTGTCGATCGCGCCCGGGGCGACGGCCACGACCCGGATCCCGCGGGGTGCCAGTTCGACCGCCCAGCTGCGGGTCAGCGATTCCAGGGCGGTCTTGGTCGAGGCATAGACCGAGTTGCCAGGCCAGGCCCGCTGCCCTACCGACGTACTGACGTTGACGATCGTCCCGTGCGCCCTCTTCAGGACCGGTAGCGCAGCTTGGGTCAGCAGGATGGGGGCGATCAGGTTGGTGGCAAGCTGCGACGCGATGATCTCCGGCGCCAGCATGCCGAGAACGCCGCCGCGCACGATGCCGGCATTGTTGACCAGCACGTCCAATCGGCCATGGGCCTCCAGTACGGCCTGGACGACGCGTTCGGGCCCGCCCTCGGCAGTGATGTCGGCGGCCAACGGTGTGATCCGGTGATGCCCGGCAGCGGTCTCCTCGAGCGGTTCGGCGCGCCGTCCGATCGCGATCACCTGGGCGCCCTCCGCGGCGAAGGCGCGGGCGGTGGCCCGGCCGATCCCGGTGCCGGCCCCGGTGACGGCGACGACCCTGCTGCTGCGCGGTGCGGTGCTGTTCATGCCGGTCATCGTTCAACCCTGCCGCCAGCGGCAAGGTCAAGCAGCTACAGACCGGCTCCGGCCAGAAGCTCTTCCGCCTGCTCACGACTGCGCGCTGCGGGAGTGGGAGCTGGTGCTGGGCAGACGTCGGGCTGCCGGGCGAAGGCCAGGAACCACCTCGGTCGGGGGTCGTCCGTCTCCAGTGCGGTCGCCAGGTCGTCGCGCAGGGCGGACGGAGTGTCGGCGCGGGCTGCGACGGCATTGCGGACGAAAATGTCCGGGTCCTCGGCCAAGTGATCACGGAGGCTGATGGGCAGGGCCGGATGGTCGGCAAGGGCTTCCCAGACCTCCGACTCCGGATCGGTGGCCATGTCCGCTGACGGCTCTGCATACCGAACCGCAGCGGCACGGGTCGCACGATCGGCCGACAGTCCCGGCAGAAGGTCCGACGGCGGAGCGTACGCGTGGACGGCTGCCCTTCTGATCTCAGGCTCCGGGTCGGTCAACCACGCCCGAAGGACCTGCTCGGGTGCATCTCGCCAATGCTGGACGACCGACGCGCGCACCCGCGGTTCCGGATCCGCAGCCAGGCTTGCGAGGATGTGTGGTTCCAGCTGCTCGTTCATCGCCAGGAACTCGCGCACCACGGGATCGGCATCCTCCGAGAGCCGGACGAGGAGGCCGGGAGGGTCATCGGACGCATTGGCGGCGAGCGCCGCCCGAACCTCAGCCTGAGGCAGTCCGGCCAGTCGCTCTCTCACCCCGGCGGGCAACGACGAGTTGGCGGCGAGAGTTCGGGCCGAGCCCAGCGCGATGATTTCCTCGATCAGCTCCATGGGCAGATCCCGCCGCAGAGCTACGCAACGACGCGCGCCGGGGTGGTGGACGAGACGGTGCAGCAGATCCGAGTGGAGTCCCTCTTGGGCAGCCAGCTCCTGGAGCTCGACATCCAGACTCATGGCCTGAAGGCCAGGCGACTTGAAGGCTCGCGTCAGCCGTCGTCGGTGGATTCTCCTGGTGGTGGTGGAAGGCGTGCGCGCTCCCCCCCGTATGGACGTGGTCCTACGGGCGGGGTGGCAGGCGCTCGGTGTTCCGGGCGCCACTCGGACTGTGTCGCGTTCGACGGTCGGGGCAGGCCGGCGCGTGAGCGGGAGGCAGCACGCGCGAGGGGCGTACGGGCCGTGCGAGCCGGAGGGGCGGCTGTTGTCCGTCCAGGTGAATGACCGGCCGCATCCGGGCGATCAGCGCCGTTCCGTGCCGGCCGGCGGGGCAGGCCTTGTGGTGACCCTGAGCCACGGCTCCGGCAGGGCTGCCCTGATCTGTTCCGCAAGTGAATTCCGAGTGGTGGAGAGTCATTCATGGTGACAAAAATCCGGTCTGCGACCGTCCGGTTCCTCGTTGCGAGTGCTGTTTCCATGGCCGCGCTGACAGGATGTGCGAAGGCGCGCATCGAAGCGGCAGGCGGCGAGGCGAGTTCTTCCGTGGCGGCCGCTCCGGCTCCGACGAGCCAGGTCGACACGGATGCGGCGAAGGCTCTGCGCGAGGAATTGTCGCGCGTCGGTCCCAAGAAATTCACTGCCGCGTACTACAAGCCGGGCAAGGTTCAGCACATTGTTCTTTTCGAATTCAAGCCGGGTACATCCGCAAAGAAACAGGCTGAGACGATGAGGCGGTTCCGTTCCCTGAGAACCGATGCGGTCCGCCACGGCAGACCGTACATCACGTCTCTGGAGTCAGGCACCCAGTCAAGCGGAGAGGGGCTGGGGAGAGGGATGCAGCAGGGCTACATCGTGACGTTCGCATCCGAAGGAGATCGGAATTACTACGTGGGAAAACCCATTGTCACCGATCCGGAATTCTATGACCCGGCACACGAGTCGTTCAAGAATTTCGTCCGACCGCTGCTTCAGGGTGCCATCGTCTTTGATTTCAGCCCAGGTCGTTCATGAGGGTCCGCCGGCACGTCGGCGGACCCTCCGCCGCCCGGGCATGCTCCACCGCCTGATCGGGAGGGCCGTGGCCGTGACGAGTCGATCCGGGCGTCAGCCGACGGTGAGGACCATCCGGAAGCGGGCCTTGCCGGCGAGCATCTTCTGATAGGCCTCGTCCGCGCGGTCCAGCGGCACGGTCTCGGTCATCGGGCGGATGTTGTGCAGGGCGCTGAAGGCCATGGTGTCCTCCACGTCCTGTGAGGTGCCGGACGGGTGCCCCCGGACGACGTAGCCGCTCAGCAGGAGCTGGGCCGGGGTGACCCCGAGCGGCTCGGTGTCGGCTCCGATGACCACGAGCTCACCGCGGGGGGCCAGGCCGGACACGGTGGAGGTGATCGCCTCGGAGTTGCCCGCGGTGGCCAGGACGACCTTGGCGCCGCCGAGGGACTGCAGCGCCTCGGCGGTCGGAGTGCCGGAGGTGCTGTCGATGTAGTGGTGGGCGCCGAGCTGCTTGGCGAAGTCGGCCTTCTCGGCGCCGCGCGCGATTCCCACGGTCTCGAAGCCCATGGCGGCCGCGTACTGCACCCCCAGGTGTCCCAGGCCGCCGAGGCCGAGCACCGCGACCAGATCTCCCGGCCGCGCGGAGCTGCGCCGGAGCCCGTTGAAGACCGTCACGCCCGCGCAGGCCAGCGGTCCCGCGTCGACCGCCGAGAGCGCGTCGGGGATCCGGGCGAGCGCGTCCACGGGCGCGACGACCTTCTCGGCGAATCCCCCGTCGTACGTCCATCCCGGGACCTGAAGGCTCCGGCACACGATGAAATCACCCTCACGGCAGGGCTTGCAGTGCCCGCAGCTGCCGCCGAACCAGCCGACCGCGACCCGGTCGCCGACCTGCCATCCCTGGTCCTGAGCGGCTGCGCCCAGTTCCTCGATGCGGCCGGCGATCTCGTGCCCGGGCACCTCGGGGAACGAGAGGCCCGGCAGCCCGTTGCCCACGAAGATCGCATCGCTGTGGCAGACGCCGCACGCCTCCACGGCGATCCTGACCTGGCGGGGGCCCAGCTGCGACGTCTCTCGCTCGGCCATTTCGAACGTGCCGTTCGGGGTGGTGACCTGCGCGACTCGATACGTACTCATCTCAGCGCTCCTCGGGGAAGTGGTCGCCGTACATCGGCAGGTGGCTCAGGGACTGTTCGCGGGTGGCTTCCTGCTCGATGACGTCCCAGTGTTCCGCCAGGACGCCGTCCTCGACGCGGAGGAAGTCGACGGCGACCCACGGGGCGACCCGAGCGTGTCCCGAGAAGCGGCCGCGCACCATGACCATGTCGCCCTCGGCCATGACCAGCTCGTACTCGTGTCTCAGGTCCGGCGGAAGGCTCCTGACGAGGTCGAAGAGCCCGTCCCGCCCGGGCGCGATATGGGCGCTGTGCTGGATGTAGCCGGGGGACCAGAAACGTTCGGCCGCGGCGTAGTCCCGCTTGTTGAACAAAGTGTCGAAAGCGTCGAGGACGACAGCCTTGTTCTTCTCTTCGAGGGCGCTCATGGGGGAAACCGCCTTCTGTGTGCCGCGCACGGAGCCGGGCGCAGGCAGCCGGAAAGCAATGCGGAGCCACGTCGATCAACGACGGTGTCCAGTGCCACGATACGTAGGTTTCGGAACATCCACAGTTTCGGATCCTCCCCGGTTGCCGGGGCGAGACCCCGGCCGCTCGGGAAGATCCCGGGACGCCTGACGATGGAAGGGTGGTCAGCCGGACGGTCGAGGAGTCGCCGCCGCTGTCCCACGCTACGGCCCGGGGGACGGCTGCATGGACCTGCCCGGCGACCTGGACTCGATGCTCCGCACCGAGGAAGTGCCCTCCGCCCGGAGCCCGGAGCCCGGGGCGGGGAAGGCACTTCCACGGCTCCGTACCGATGACGGCAGCGCCCGAACGAGACGGCGAGACTAGGGCGTGTTTCGAAAGTCCCGTCTGCCCGGCGACGCCTGGCACGCACTCCCCCAGAGGGGGCACCCCCAGCCGCGTTGTCGGGATCGCCCCGATACATCCAGTATCGGGGCGACCCTCCGCCTTGCGATCGCACGCACCAGACGCCGCCGGGCCCGCCCTTCGGGCGGACGACGCCACTTTCGAAACACGCCC